>CAILVI010000228.1 GCA_903837595.1 uncultured Thiodictyon sp. | reverse complement strand
GCCGCGCCCGCCGCCGCCGCGCCCAAGCCGGCCGCGGCTCCGGCGGCCAAAGCACCCGCTGCCAAGACCGCACCGCCCGCCCCCGCGGCGGCACCAAAGCCCTGGTCACCGCTCGATTTGTTCCGCTGAAATCGCGCCCGGTAGGGCCAGGCGTCCTGGGGTCGCTCGACCCCGACTTGGAAGACTGAACCGACGGCGCGGGGCACGGATGCCCCGCGGAGGTTGGCGAAGCGCTATTCCTGCACGAAATCACCGAGGCTGCCTGCGCAACCATCGCCCTCGGCGGACGGTTTAAGCCACGCTTCCAGTTGCTTGGTTCGGGTGACGGTCAGCTCAGTGAGATAGCCCGCCTGGCACATGGGCAGCATGCTGCCGTAGAACCCTGTTTCCCGTTCCGGGAACTTCATCGCCAGCTCCGCGTCTCGCCACTGTATCCATCGCCGCTGGGCGCTTTTCAGATTCTTCAGAAATACAGGATTCTTGGCGTACTTGCGAAGAATCCGTTGATATGCAGTGGTTAATTTCCTATCGGCGGACTGGTACTCCTCACTACTTCCCTGGTTCATCTCAAACTGCGTTTGGGCAACCAGGGTCGCCGTCGGCGCCAAGAGTAAGACAGCACAGAGCAGGAGCGCTCGCATAAGATCTCCGGATTTGACCAGGGGGGAGTTGATCACCGTCTCGGCCAGCCGTCCTCAGTCAGCAACAGGAGGTGGAGCCTTTAGCCGGTGGGGGGTTTCCGACGTTCCAACAGGGTCGTAGGTTGGGGTGAGGAACGAACCCCAACATCTGCCGCGGGGGCAACCCTCTGTTGGGGTTCGCAAAGCTCACCCCAAACTACGCAACTCTTTTCAGTTCAGCGATCGTACTCGTTGAAAAACAGCGCCATGCGTCCACTCGCGGTCGGACAGACCATAGCTAAGTCGGCTGGCGGATCAAACAAATTCGGCGGCGGCTCAATCCGCCTACCATCAATGACGCGCCTGTAGTAGTGGAGAACAATCAAGAATAGGCCCGCCATCGCATTGAGTACGTTCTCGAGGTTTGCAAGAGCGAAGTGCTCGCCTCGTTGATGTTTTACCTTGTTGTGGGCACTCCAGCAATCAGGCGTCTTGTCTTCCTGCCAATTACTCCAAGGCCGCAAATCCAAGCCATAACGCGGAATGGTGATAAGGGAACTCTCTATCTCTGGCAGGCAGCGCCGTAGCACGGCGCGATACTGTCCTATATTTTCTGCGGTGGCGGCCTTATCCACCAAGAAGCAGAGCTGCTTGGCAACTACATCCACTTCCGATGCTGCAGCCAAGAAGAGGCGAGCCATTTCAATCTTGTGCGCGTCTTCGCTTGGGCATTGATCGTCCGGGCTGCTGGCCCTCGGGGCGCACAGCGCCCAACCCATGCGTGACACCGCTGGAGCGGTGTCACGAGCGCGAGGCTGGGTGCGGTGGCCGGGATCATGATCAAGGCCCGCGCTTGGCTCAGCCCAGCCACTCCCGCAAAGCGACGGCCGTCGGCAGATCTCCACCATCAGCCGCAATCTGCTCCGGCGTCCCCTCGGCCACCACCTGCCCGCCCGCCTCACCCCCCTCCGGCCCCAGGTCGATGACCCAGTCGGCGGCGGCAATCAGGTCCAGGTCATGCTCGATGGCTATCACCGTATGGCCGGCATCCACCAGACGGTGCAGCACGGCGATCAGGCGTTCCACATCGGCCATGTGCAGGCCGACGGTGGGTTCGTCCAAGACATAGAGGGTCGGCCGTGGGTGCGTGCCGTCGGCGCTCGGGCGGGCCTTGGTGAGTTCGGTGACCAGCTTGATGCGCTGCGCCTCGCCGCCGCTCAAGGTCGGGCTGGCCTGACCCAGGCTCAGGTAGCCCAGGCCCACCTCCTGCAATAGGCTCAAGGGGTGGCGGATGGCCGGGTGGGCCGCGAAGACCTCGACCGCCCGGTCCACGTCCAGGGCCAGGACCTCGCCGATGTCGAGCCCCAGGTAACGGACCTCCCGCGTCTCGCGATCGAAGCGGCTGCCGCCGCAGACGTCGCAGGGCACCCGCACGTCCGGCAGGAAGCTCATCTCCAGGCGCTGCATGCCCTGGCCCTCGCAGGCCGGGCAGCGCCCGCCGGTGATGTTGAATGAGAAACGCGCCGCGCCCCAACCCTGGATGCGCGCTTCTGTGGCCGCGGCGAAGAGCTTGCGGATGCGGTCCCAGAAGCCGACGTAGGTGGCCGGGCAGGAGCGCGGGGTCTTGCCGATGGGGGTCTGGTCGACCTCCAGCACCCGGCTCAGTGCGTGCCAGCCGGAGAGCCCGTCGCACCCATGCACGCCCCGCCGCGCCGCCGACTCGCCGCCTTTACGCCCGGCGCGGACCGCCTCATCGGCGTCCCCCAGCAACCCCTTCAGGCTGCGCACCAATACATCCCGCACCAGACTGGACTTACCCGACCCCGAGACCCCGGTGACACAGGTGAGCCGCCGCAGCGGCAGCCGCACATCCATGCCCTTCAAGTTATGCAGCCGGGCACCGCGGATGGCGAGCCACTCGCCCTTGCCCGGGGCCGGCCGGCGCGCCTGGATCTGGAGCCCATGACCGCGGTCGCGCGCCAGGAAGCGGCCGGTGACGGAGTCGGGGGCGGCGATCAGGTCCTCCGCCGTCCCCTGTGCGACCACCCAGCCGCCCTGCACGCCGGCCCCCGGACCCAGGTCGATGACGTGCTCAGCGCGGCGGATGGTCTCCTCGTCGTGTTCGACGACGACGACGGTGTTGCCCCGGTCGCGCAGCCGCGTCAAGGTATCGAGCAGCCGCCGGTTGTCCCGGGGGTGTAGCCCGATGCTGGGCTCATCCAGCACGTAGCAGACCCCTTGCAGGTTGGAACCGAGCTGGGCGGCGAGGCGGATGCGCTGCGCCTCGCCGCCGGAGAGGGTGGGCGCGCCCCGGTCCAGGGTCAGATAGCCTAGGCCGACCTGGGCGAGGAAGGCGAGCCGCTCGCGCACCTCCGCCAGCAGGTCGCGGGCGATGGCGGCCTCGCGCTCGGTGAGTGCCCAAGCGGCCAGGGCATCGGTGGCCCCGGTGACCGTGAGGGCCGCAAGCTCGGCGATGGAGCGCCCGCGAAAGCGCACCGACAGTGCCTCCGGGTTCAGGCGGGCGCCATGGCAACTGGTACAACTCTGGTGCTCGGTCCCGGGCTCCAGCCACTGCCCCTCCTCCCCGGTCTGTTCCCCATCGAACCCGACAAGCTCCAACCCCGAGCCGAAGCAGTCCGGGCACCAGCCGTGTTTTGAGTTGTAGCTGAAGAGCCGCGGGTCCGGCTCCGGGAAGGCGCGCCCGCAACCGGGGCAGGAGCGCGCCGTGGAGTAGGGCGTATCGAGGCCCCAGGCCCCGTCGACGAGCCTCACCACCCGCACCAAGCCATTACCAAGGTCTAGCGCCAGCTCGAGCAGGGTACGCAGTTCGTCTTCAGTCTTCGGGCTGACCTTGAGCTCGCCCACCGGCAGGTCGATGGAGTGCTCGCGGAAGCGGTCCAGACGCGGCCAGGTCCGGGTGTCGACCGGCTCGCCGTCGACCCGCAGCACGAACCACCCCTTGCGCAAGGCCCAGGCGGCCAGCTCGTTGTACAACCCCTTGCGGGCGACGACCAGGGGCGCCATGAGGGCGACCGCTTGGCCGCGCTGGTCGCGCAAGATGCGCGCGAGGATCGCCTCCCGGTCCAGCGGCTCAATGGGCAACTCGCACCCCGGGCAATACTGGGTGCCGAGCTTCACATAGAGCAGGCGCAGGAAGTGGTGGATCTCGGTCTGGGTGCCGAGCGTGCTCTTGGCCCCGCCGCGGCTCACCCGCTGCTCGATCGCAACCGTCGGCGGTATGCCGCGCACCGCCTCCACGTCCGCCCGGGCGGCGGGCTGGACGAACTGGCGGGCATAGGCGTTGAGCGACTCCAGATAGCGCCGCTGGCCCTCGGCGAACAGGATGTCGAAGGCCAGCGTGCTCTTGCCGCTGCCCGACACGCCGGTGATGACGGTAAAACGGCCGCGGGGAATGGCGACGGTCAGGTCTTTGAGGTTGTGCTCGCGGGCGTGAAGGATGTCGATGCAGTGGTCAGTGGAGAGTGGAAAGTGGAAAGCCGCAGCGGTTTGGAGTGCCTGCCCATACGCAGGCGCCGGGGCCTCGGCGATGGCGCTGCCCTGCGTAGGAGCGGCGCCCCCGCCGCGACCCGCCCCATCAGCCACACTGCCGCTCAAGCGACTCGCGACCCCACCGCCCGCCGTTTGCTCCAGATAGTCGCACAAGGCCCGCCCGGTGTGGCTCCCGGCATGTCGGGCCACCTCTGCGGGCGTGCCGACGGCGACCAGTTCCCCGCCCCCGTCCCCACCCTCAGGTCCCAGGTCGATGACCCAGTCCGCCGCCGCGATCAGGTCCAGGTTGTGCTCGATCACCACCAGCGAGTGACCCTCACCGAGCAGCCGCCGCAGCGCCGTGAGCAGCACGGCCACGTCCGCCGCATGCAGCCCGGTGGTCGGTTCGTCCATCAGGAACAGCAGCCCCTGGCCGCTCGACCCCAGGCCAGTGCGGCCCTTGGCCCGCCCGGTCTTGCTCAGATGTCCGGCCAGCTTCAGGCGCTGCGCCTCCCCGCCCGACAGGGTCGGCACCGGCTGGCCCAGGCGCAGGTACCCCAGACCCACCGCGGTCAGGGGCTCGAGCGCGCGGGCGAGTTCGCGATCGTCCGCGAAGCGGGTCAGCGCCTGCGTGGCGGTGAGATCCAGCACGTCGGCGATGGAGAGCTCCGTACCCCCGACCGACGCGGGCAGCCGCACCTCCAGCACCTCGGCGCGATACCGTCGCCCGTCACAGTCCGCGCAGCGCAGATAGACATCGGAGAGAAACTGCATCTCCAAGTGCTCGAAGCCGTTGCCCCCGCAGGTGGGGCAGCGCCCGTTGCCGGCGTTGAAGCTGAAGGTCCCGGCGGTGTAGCCCCGCTCCTTGGCGAGCGGAAGCACGGCGAAGCGCTTGCGCAGCACGTCGAGTGCGCCGACATAGCTCGCCGGATTGGAGCGTGAGGTACGGCCGATGGGCGACTGGTCCAGCAGGGTCACGTCGGCAATCAGCTCATCCCCATCGATGCCGGCGAACTCGCCGGGCGCCTCATCCGGGTGGGCCTTCAACTGACACAATGCGTTATAGAGCACGTCGCCAATCAGGGTGGACTTGCCGGAGCCGGAGACCCCGGTCACCACCACCAGTCGCTGCAGTGGGATATCGACATCCAAGCCCTTGAGATTATGGGCACGCGCCCCGCGGATGGCGATGCGGGGGCTGCCCGGCGGGGGCGGCTCCGGAGTGTGTGGTTCCGCCACCCGGCGGCGGCCGGCGAGATAATCTCCGGTCACTGAGCCCGTGGTGGCCAGCAACTGGGCGGGCGTCCCCTCGAAGCAAAGGTGTCCGCCGTGCTCCCCGGGGCCTGGTCCGATATCGATGATGCGATCCGCCGCGCGCATCAGCTGCGGATCGTGCTCCACCACCAGGAGCGAGTTGCCCTGATCGCGCAGTCGGTGCAGCACACCCACCACCCGGTCCAGGTCGCGCGGGTGCAGGCCGATGCTCGGCTCGTCCAAGACGAACAGGGTATTCACCAGCGCGGTGCCGAGCGCGGTGGTGAGATTGATCCGCTGCACCTCACCGCCGGAGAGGGTGCGGGACTGGCGATCCAGGGTCAGGTACGGCAGGCCCACCGCGCACAAATAGCCCAGGCGGGAGCGGACCTCGGTGAGCACCAGGTCCAGGGCCTGGTCCAGAACGCCCGGGAGTACCAAGTGCGCGAAGAAGTCCCGGCAGCGATCCACCGGCAGGGCCATCAGGTCCTGCATGTTGAGGAGCGCGGGCGTCCCGCCCGCGAGGCCGCCGGGGCGGGACGCCCCGGCTCCCAGACGCCACCCGAGCGCCTCGTCCTTGAGCCGCGCCCCCTGGCAGTTCGGACAGAGGTCATAAGACCGGTAGCGCGACAGCAGCACCCGCACATGCATCTTGTAAGCACGCCCCTCCAGCCAGCCAAAGAACCGCCGGATGCCGACCCAGTCGCCGCTGTCCCAATCGCCGTCCCCCTCACCCTCGATCACCCAGTCGCGATCCGCCTGGGGCAGGTCGCGCCAGGGCACATCGGTCGGGACGCCGCGGCGCTGCGCAAAGCCCAGCAGCGCCTCCTGCACCTCCGCATAGCTCTCCGACTGGATCGGCTTGATCGCCCCCTCGAGCAGCGATTTGCCCGGGTCAGGGATCACCAGCCCCCAGTCGATCCCAATGGTGCGACCGAAGCCGCGACAGGTCTCGCAGGCACCAATGGGTGAGTTGAAGGAGAACAGATTCGGTACGGGCTCACGATAGCTCAGATCGCAGTCCGGGCAGTGCAGGTCGGCGGAGAAGCGCCACGGCTCGCCGAGCTCCTGGTCCGGCCCGACCGGATAGACCAGCACCCGCCCATGGCCGCGCTCCAGGGCCGTCTCGATCGCCTCCAGCGCGCGGCCACGGTTCTCGTCCGTCAGCCGCAGCCGGTCCTGGACCACCGTGAGCACCGGGCCGTCCTCCACCAGCAGCCGCACATAGCCCTGCTGGGCGAGCATCTGCCGGACATCGGCCGCGCCGAGCGACTCCGGCACCGCAACCTGGAAGCAGACCTGCACCCTTGGCCGCTCGACCCCCGCCGTCAGCTGCGCCCAGATGGACTCCGGCGTGTCGCGCTGGACCTCCCGCCCACAACCCCGGCAGAAGAGCCGCGCCGCGCGGGCGAACAGCAGCTTGAGATAATCCGCCAGCTCGGTCATGGTCCCCACGGTGGAGCGGGAGGTGCGCACCGGGTTGGTCTGATCGATGGCGATGGCCGGCGGGATGCCCTCGATCCGGTCTGCCGCCGGCCGGTCCATCCGGTCCAGGAATTGGCGGGCGTAGGGAGAGAAGGTCTCGACATAGCGCCGCTGACCCTCGGCATAGACCGTATCGAAGGCCAGCGACGACTTGCCGGAGCCCGAGACCCCAGTGACGACGACCAACTCGCCTAACGGCAGGTCCAGGTCCAGATTCTTGAGATTGTTCTGCCGTACACCACGCAGGCGGATACAGTCGGGGTGGTTCGGCATAGGTGGGACCGGCCTCACTTCAAAATGGGGCCAAAGCGTAGCGCCGCCGTGGCCAGCATGATCTCGCGAAAGAGCAGGGTCAGCGCGCAGATAAAGGCCAGCATCGCCGAGATGAACAAAACGGCCACGGCCGTGGCGGTGTCAAATGAGAACAGGGCGCTGAGAAACATCAAGGCGATCACCGTGCACACCAGGAGAAGCGTAAGGGTACAGAGCGCGATGGACCGACTGATGACGCGGGCACGCCGCTCCAGCATCAGCATCTCCAGATGCAACGGTCCCTCGCTATCCGGCTCAGCCAGGACGACCCCCTCCACCACCCGCGCCCGGTCGACGATCCGCGACAGTCGGGCGGCCATGACCCCGAGCACGGAGCCGACCCCGGCGAGCAGAAAGACCGGCGCGACTGAGAGCGCGATGAGGTGCGAAATGTCGGAGATCGCTGGTTGTGTGGGCATGGTTAACACCTAACAACAATTAACTTCCAGATCTTCCAAAAGTGCTGCCAAGCTCGCCTCGTCCCAGCGCTCAAGCAGATCCCGCAAATCATTGAGATGGCAGTGCAGGTGATACAGTTCGTCATAGGTCGGCCCCTTGGTCCCATTGAGCTTAGCCTGGAAATAGTCCCAAAAGGGGTCGGCTCTATCGTCCCGCCCCATCGCCTCACGCAGGGCCTCCACCAATTCGCGCGCCTTGGCGTCGCAGTCCAGGCCAACGAAACTGCGATAGCGATCCGTGGTCGCGCCGTCGTTCGATTCAGGATTCAACACCGATCACCTCAGCCCTTGCACCCGATCAGTTCAATCGCATAGCCGTCCGGGTCCTCCACGAAGGCAATGATCGTGGTGCCCGCATTCATCGGCCCGGCCTCGCGGATGATCTTTCCGCCCAACTGCCGGATCTGGGTGCACGCCTGGTAGACATCATCCACCTCCAGTGCGATATGACCGAAGCCCGCACCCAGGACATAGGCACTGGTGTCCCAGTTATAGGTCAGCTCGATGACCGCCTGTTCGGACTCGGCCCCGTAGCCGACGAAGGCCAGGGTAAAGCGCCCCTCCGGATAGTCCTGGCGGCGCAGCAGGGCCATGCCCAGGACCTTGGTATAGAAGTCGATCGACCGGTTCAGGTCACCGACCCGCAGCATCGTATGTAATATTCGCATAGCAATTTCCTCATGATAGTTTGGCGGCGATTGGTCCGCACAGCGGACCCTACGGCTTGGGACGCACCCGTAGGGTCCGCTGTGCGGACCAAGGAACTTGATCGAAACGCCGCCCCCTGGCTCTCGTGACACCGCTCCAGCGGTGTCACGCATGTGTGTTCTCGTTCCCACGCTCCAGCGTGGGAATGCCGTGCGGGCGCTTTGCGTCCAGGCGCCAGACGGGACGCGGAGCGCCCGCCCTTGCTCCCACGCTGGAGCCCTCATCCTTATACACATGTCCTCACCATATCTTCGCGGGCCTGGAGTGCGATGGTGAACTCATGTACGCGCTGCAACCCGATCCAGACCGTCTTGGGGCCGGGATGACCGTCATTCTTGCGGTTGAGGAAGCCGCCCAACG
>CAILVI010000227.1 GCA_903837595.1 uncultured Thiodictyon sp. | reverse complement strand
GGGGGCCGCTCCCACTGGGTAGGAGCGGCCCCCAGGCCGCGGCGAATAACACGCCGATCGCGCCCTACATCGGGCCACGCGCGCCTTTGTAAATTACTTGCCCGCGCCGCTTCGGGGCTCTCACTGCGATAGCCTAGAGCGCCTTC
This sequence comes from uncultured Thiodictyon sp., assembly GCA_903837595.1. Taxonomy (GTDB): domain Bacteria; phylum Pseudomonadota; class Gammaproteobacteria; order Chromatiales; family Chromatiaceae; genus Thiodictyon. The sequence continues at coordinate 26,357 of CAILVI010000227.1, read as the reverse complement.
TGCGGCGTCGTCGGGGTGACCGTGGGGCCGGTCGAGGGGCGTCGTCGGCGAATCGTGGTCCCGGCTGGGTAGTGCCGGGCGATTAGCCCGGACAGCGCTCAAAGCGCCAAGATCGCCAGGTGTTTATCACCACGGTGTGATCCGGATGTTAGCGGCGGTTAGACGATGCACCCAGCGGGTGATCTGGCGGCTGGATCGCCCCGCGCGTGACGCTTGGGCGTGGGTAATGGCGGTATTTGGGATTACCGGTCGTGCGCAGATCTGGGTTTACGGTGCTCGCCCATCCGGCGGGACTATGCTCTCGGCGAGAGGAGTGCCGGGGGACTTTCGGCGCCATCCCGCGGGCCGCAGGGGTATGCCGATGAGCAGTGTGAGGCTCGCCAGAAATGATATCGGCCCGCCTACTGAACTCACCGCCACCCGAGTGAACAGGGCAGCCGCGAGACATTAGACGGGCCGACGTTGAGCCAGCGTTTACTATCTATTGCAGACCACAATGGAACCGCTTAGATAAATCAAATTACCAGTCCTTGTTCGCCAACTCAGAGGCCATCATCCCTAATGGCCAACAGTACTGCTTACTTCCAGGCGAAGCCCGGCAGGGACAGCACAAACAGGTGGATCGCGATGGCGACCACGAAAACCGTCAGGAACCAGGGCAGCAACCACGTGGAAGGATTGACAACCAGCCAAATCTTCCAATCGTCATCGGGGTTCTTCGGCTTTGCGATGTTTTGGGCCATTTGAGTTACCTCAGAGAATTCAGTTTAAAACCAGGGCTTGGAGGCGAACACCAACAGGTGCGCAACGGCGGCCAGGCCGACGAACGCACTGTAGGTCACCTTGAACTGCTCATGAAATTCTTTTGCTTGGTCGGGAGTCATTTCTCTCACCTTCGTTTCGGCTTGCTTCGGCGCGGGCGCTGCCATTTTCGGCGCAGCCGGGCGTGGATCGGCCATTCTGGGTTCCGCCATCGGTTTTGCCTCTGGTCGGTTATCTTGACTATGCCGCTTTGCCATTATCGTTCGGCGTGGCGGATACCGCCGCTACCGACGTGCTCAGCCAGCCGGGGTGGGGGCAACGGCAGCAGCCGGGGCTTCCACGTAAACCACTGGGTGCTTGTGGTTGGTCCAGGCACGGCCAGGAATCGAGAAAGCGACCTGATGGATCAGAATCGCCAGGACGGTCAGGGCGATGAAGATCGGGATCAGAAAGGTGGAGGGGTTGATGACCTGCCAGATCAGGTAATCTTGCTCTTTCGCGTTTTGTGCGTACTCGAAAGGCGACCGGTGGAAAGGAGTAGCCATTTGTTTTACCTCTAAGTGAGAGTCAGGGTGTTTCGGAAGCTAACGCTTCAGAACCACGGCTTGGAGGCGAAGACCAGCAGGTGCGCAACGGCGGCCAAGCCGACGAATGCGCTGTAGGTCACCTTGAACTGCTCATGAAACTCTTTTGCTTGGTCAGGCGTCATAATAGACCTCCGTAGGGGTTAGCAAACGTCCGCTGCCGACTATTCGACGGCGGGGTATCGTGGCAAGTGATGCCGCGAATCCTGGTGGGCAACTTGGCGTTTGGCCCGGGGGCGTCTCGTCAGGTGCCGTTCGATGGGTGTCATCTTAGCCTGACACAAAAGATTGTCAAGCAGAAGATACACTGCGACCTGAAAAAATTCGGCGGCGTGACTTTCTACAGGAAATTATCTTTAAGAACAATTGGCTATGCGCTAGCTGGTGTGGCCAACCGCTTGCCCCTGATTGCCCGCGCGGTGTGGCGTTCAGTCGAAGGGCCTGGCATACCGGTGATTCCTGCCACGCGTCGGCACCGAATCTGTTTCCCGCTGGGGGAGGGGGGCAGTCGCTGGGCGACGTTAGGGCGCTCAGCGTCCGTTTAAGGGGTTAGGCTTCCTGCGCCAGCTGCGTGTGTCCGACCGATGTGGTCTGGCGTCGCAGAGCCTGAACAGAGCCAAGACTGACTCTGGATGCCTTGTCGAGGGCCGAGCGTGTGCGCGACGCCCCCTTGTGTGTTGACGGGGGGGCAGTCAGAGTAATCTGACCGCCCCCCCTTCCTCCTCATGTCCTCGTGTCAGGATCTGGGGAGGCGATCATCGATCAATGAAAACCACGGCCCGGCAGATGGATGGCGTAGTTGTGAACGATGAGGGCGATCGCCAGCACGGCGATAAAGATCGGGACCAGCCACGTGGACGGATTGACCACCAGCCAGAACTTCCAATCGTCGTCCGGGTTCTTCGGCTTTGCGATATTTTGGGCCATTTGAGTTACCTTGACGTGCTGCGATTAGAACCAGGGCTTGCTGGCGAAGACCAACAGGTGGGCAACGGCGGCCAAGCCGACGAATGCGCTGTAGGTCACCTTGAACTGCTCGTGGAACTCTTTTGCTTGCTCGGCTGACATCTGATTCACCTTGGGTGCGGCCGGCGTGGGCGCGGCCATCTTGGGGGCGGCCGGCGTGGGCGCGGCCATTCTCGGTTCCGCCATCGGTTTAGCCTCCGGTCGAGTGTCTTGCCGATGCCGCTTTGCCATTATGTGTCAACCACCTGGCGCGGCGGCAATCGCCATGACAGCCCGATCAGCCAGCGACAGCCGGGGCAGCAACGGGCGCCGCGACGGCGACCGGGGCAGCAACCGGCTTGGCGAAGCCACGGCCGGGCAGGTTGATGGCGTAGCTGTGGACCGTCAGGGCAACGATCAGCACGGCGAAGAAAATGGGCATCAGCCAAGTGGACGGGTTGACGACAACCCAAAACAGGTGGTCTTGCTCGCCGGGCTTGTAGTCAGGAATGGAGCGATGAAAAGCCATTTGAATTTACCTTTGATTAAGTGAGTGGGTTACGGAAGCGGAGCTTCAGAACCAGGGCTTGGAGGCGAACACCAACAGGTGCGCAACGGCGGCCAAGCCGACGAACGCGGAGTAGGTCACCTTGAATTGCTCGTGGAACTCTTTTGCTTGTTCAGCAGTCATGATAGGCCTCATATACAGGGCAGTTGAAAACCGCTGCCGACGATTCGGCGACGGGGTTTGCGGCAATGAACGCCGCGAGAACGAGCGGTCTGTAACGCGGTAGGCTTGATGGCCTGGGTGCAGTGCAGAACGTGAGTGTCATCTTAGCTTGACAGCGCAGGATGTCAAACAAAAAGTACATCGTTAGCAAGTAGTGCCATAAGCAAGAGCCCAGCTTAGGGCCATAATCAGGGCACCATGCAGGCCTGCTATTGACATTCATGATTGGCGATGTCGCGCTGAAACGGGCCATTTTGTGGTTCCCAAGGTAGTGCCATAAACGCTTGCAACGGACGCTGCCGGTCGGTAGATATTTACGGACCTTTACCAACTGCCGCTTGCTTCTCGCCGACCTCGGGGGCAAGCTATAAAGATGTATATCCGCCGCACCCTCACGCGCACCTTGGACACCGGGGCGCAGTATTTCAGCCACCGACTGGTGCGCAGCGAGCGCGTCGGCGGGCGTGTGCGCCAGGTCACTTTGCTGAACCTGGGGACGGATTTCTCGCTGGGTTCGACCCAGTGGCAGGCGCTGTGCTCACGCATTGAAGACCTGCTCGCTGGACACGCTGCCCCCGGGCCCACGCAGGATGCGCCGGTGGTGGAGTTGGAGGCGCAGCGGGTGGCCGCGCTGTTGCTGTCACGCCAATCTCGGGCGTCCCCGCAGGACGAGGCGCGGGCGCTGGAGTCGGTCGATCTGGGTACCCTGGAGTTGACCTGCGCACGCTCGGCGGGACTGGAGCAGGTGGCGCTGTGGGCGATCGGGGAGCTGCGCTTGGCCGAGCAACTGCAAGCCCTGGGGATGCCGCAGCGTCACAGTGCGGCGGCTTTGGGTTTGATCGTGGCGCGGATGGCGGGCGCGGCGCGGGCCACTCCTGCCTGGTTGGGTGAACGCAGCGCGCTTGGGGAGATGCTCGGGGTCGATTTCCAGGCGTTCGGTCCGCTGGTGCTGAGGCGCGCCGCTGAGGGGTTGCTGACTCACCGTAAGGCCCTGGAGGCGCACCTTCGTGCCCGGGTCCATGACCTGTTCGGGCCGCCAGGCGCGGAGCTCGTCTACGACCTGACCAACGCCTGCCTACAAGCCGCGCCGGGGGATGAGGCCAGGGCGCGCGGCGATGGCCCGCCCGTGACTCTGGGGCTGGTCGTCGACCCGCGCGGCTTCATTCATGGCTCGGCCCACTTTGCCACCGAGGTCGCAGCCGGTAAGCCGCTGAAGCGGATGCTCGCCGGGCTCGGTGCCCCCCCCGGTGCGCTGGTGGCGATCAACCGGGACGCGGCCAGCGCGGCCAACCTCGACTGGTTACGGGCGAACGGCTACCACGACCTGTGCCGCGGCGAGACCGGCTGGAGTCCGCCGCGGTGGGGGGGGGTCGGTGATGTGCTCACCGATCTGGAGTCCGTGTTTGCCAGTCTGAGGCCCGGGCCGCGTCTGGGTCCGGTCGAGCACGCCGCTGAGGGACGTGACGCCGCCCAGTTGTTCATCACTGCCCTGGCCTGCCAGTGCGTGCAGCTCATACGCCGTCGGCTGGCTGCCAATGACATCCATGTCAACTGGTCGATCGTGCGCCAGGTCCTCGCGGGCCAGTGCCGGGTGACCGTCAGCGTCCGTCGTGACGATGGACGCGCCTTGCATGTGCGCCAGGCCACCCGTGCCGATCCCGACCAATTGGCCATTTTCCAGGCACTGGGTATTGATCCGGCCCCGGGTGGGGTACAGAAAACCATCATTTAGTTCAGCGCCCGCCCGGGGCGCTGAGCTCCCCCGAGATGATTCCGATCGTTAGCTTGCCGGGTTTGTCAGGCCAAGATATTTCAGGATAAGGAACAGGGCGGCCGTGACGCCCAGGACGAGCGTCGTGACCTTGACCATGTAAAAGCCGAATGACATGGCGGCCCCCGCGAATGGCGGCGCATCGGCCGGGGTGCCGGCCTGAGCGTCGGTGTGCGCCGCGACGGGGCCCAGGGTGTAGGGCATGGTGCTGGCGACGCGGAAGGACACCAGGGCGGCGTCGTCCGAGTCCTTGTCGAGCACCTCGAATTCGCTGCCCACCCCGAGTCCGTACTCGGATGCGAAGGCGAGTGCAAAGGCCTCGAGGCCCTCACCCTCGCCCTGGTGCTCCCAGGCCTTCGGACGATCGGGCCAGGTTCTCTTTGCGGCATATCTCATCGAAAATTCCTCTTGATATAGGTCGGCGCCGACGGCGCCCAGACAGTGTTTAAAGGTTGGCGCGGCTGTCGATGTGGCCCTGCGCCACGTCCAGCAGTATCCCCTTGATGAGCTCCCGGCAGGCGTCTTCCCGGTCATACAATTTACCGCGCCGGGCCGCGCTGAAAAAACGCGCTAATTCCCGCTGCTGCGGCAGGCTCAAGGCCTCGGTGAACCCCTTGGCCGGGATCGGCCTGTCCGCTACCCGGTCCGGGGCCTCCTCGTCGGCCGCCTGGCGTCCGTGCGACCAGTTCATCGCGCGGGCGCTGTAAAGGATGATCCGATCGAGCAGTATAAACGGGAACTTGGGGTTGGAGACCGGGCCCACGGTGAAGCGCTGGGTGCCGGCGTCTTTTTCGATATTGAGCTTGGCCAGGGCGTGTCCGCCCATATAGCCCAATGCGCCGCCGGCGGCCGCCCCGAGGAAGGCCGCTGCACCGAGGGAACTCCCCGCGGTGGCGAGGTCGATGGTGGCCCCGGAGGCGGCCCCCGCGGCGATCCCGGCCATGGCGAGTTGCCCCCGGGAGATCCCCAGCGCCTTGCTGACCTCCTGCGACAGCAGGTCCTGGCCGAGGATCGAGTCCGGGGCCAGGTTCCAGACGTTGTGGCGAAAGTTGGCGCGAACCTGCTCCTGGGCCTTCCGCTCCAAGGCCCGCAGGCCGTCACCGAAGGCCTGCATGACCTGGGTCTTGGCCCGCGCCTGGCCGCTCCTGAAGACCAGTTGGGCGTTCTTGATGCATTGGCTGTAGCGGTAACCGAGGCTTTCGCGCAACAGATCCAGGATGGTCGTCGCGGCTTGGTCGGTGCGACGCTCCCAGTCGCGCGCGAAGGCGTCGATCGTCTGTTCCAGTCGGGGCTCCCAACGCTGGTCAATGTTTTTCAGTGCGCTCAATAGCTTGATGCGTTCGGCATAGGTAGCCCGATGGGCATTGAACTCGCGTACCGAGTTGAACGCCTTGTTGAGTGTGTCCTGCCACTGGTTCAGGTGGCGTGGCTGGTTGGTGAGGTTGTTCAGGATCGCCATGCGCGGGCGCGCGGTCAGGCGCAGCAGTTCGATCTCGATGCGGTCTTTCTCCTTGATGCGTTTGGAGCCGTCCACCACCAGGATGATCCCGGCCCCGGCGCCGACCGGCGCGAGCAGGGCGCAGTCATGGGCGAAGAGGGGGTCATCGCGATGGGCCTGCACGAAGGCCCCGGCCAGATCCGGCAGGTTGGCGTGCCCCTGGAACCACTCCAGGATCGCGCTGGGGTTCTGAAAGCCCGGGGTGTCGATGAACTCGATGACGGTCTGGCCGTCGATGATCACCGGGTAGATGTCGGACTCGGTGGTGGTGCCGGCCCGTTTGTCGATGGCGATGCAGTCGTTTTCGGTGAGGGTCGCGACCACTGAGGACTTGCCCGCGTTGGGGTGCCCCATGATTGCCAGTCGGGGGATGTCAATCTCACGCGCCATCATGCCTCTCCTGCGCCGTCGGCGGGGGTCAACTGTTCCAGGCGCAGATAGGGATCGACCAGTTGGTCGATCTTGCGCCGCCAATCGGTGAAGTCGAAGGCACGGATCGGCGGCAGGGGGTCGTCGTCCTGTGGATCGCCGACCAGGGCCAACAGGATCTGGGCCTGGGTCCCGGCGGCCGCACGCAATTCGCGCAAGAAGCGCAGGTTCTCGGTAATCGGTGGTTGAGACCCATCCATGATGAGCGTGACGCGCGCCGGCGGTGCCTGCCAGCGTTGTCCCTCGACCCAGTTCACCACGCTGGCGGTCATGGCGCTGCCGGAGCCGAAGGACGCGGACGCGGCGACCTGCCAGCCGGTGAGTGCCCGGACTAACTCCGCCAGGTGGGGCCGGTCGGACGCCTCGATCAGTTCGTCCACGTCGAGCTGAACCAGGAGCAGGCAGGCATCGGCGGCGATGCCGCCGGGCACCTCGCCGCCGCCAAGTTCCACGGGTAGCGCCGCAGATGGCAGTTCGGTCTCCGGGGGGCGCTCAGGTTCGGGCTCAGATTCCGGTTCCGGTAAAGGCGCCGGCGCGGGCTCGTGTGCTGGTTCCGGGTCCGGTAAAGGCTCCGGTTCGGGCTCGTACGCAGGTTCCGGGTCCGGTAAAGGCTCCGACGCGGACACGGGTGCTGGTTCCGGATCCGGTAACAGCGTCGGCTCGGGCTCCGGTTCCGGCTCGGTCACCGGGTTGAGCGCGGGCTCCCGCGCTGGCTCCAATGCGGGTTCCGGTTCGGGCGCAGTGTCCAGTTCGACCACAGCGTTGAGCGCAGGCTCCTGTTTTGGCTGCGGTGTTGGTTCAGGCACCGGGTCCGGCACGGGTCCCGGTTGCGGTGGCACTACGGCCGCGGGTGCAGGGGACCGCGCCGGTTCCGGTGCTGCGCTCCGTTCGGGTGTGACCTCGCGGGCCGCGCCTAGGGGGGGCGTCGTTGTCACCGGCGCGGTCGGGGTCACCGCGGCCCTGATCGCGGACCCCGTGATCGGCCGTGCCAACGGGCCATGGTGCGTCACGGGTGCCGGGATCGGCATCTCCGGTCCATGTCCACCCCCGTGGGTGGCGATGGCGACCTTCGGTGTGAGCAGTCGGGCATAGAGGGCCTGGGTGCGGCCTTGGGTGAAGGGTAGCCGCTCCAGTAAGTGCCGCTGGGTCAGGAGCGAGGCGCCGAGCAGCAGGAGTCGCGGCAACAGGCCATAGGTGCAGACCGCGAGTACCAGAAACCAGCGCCACGAGCGCAGATGGCCAGCGTCGAGCAGGAACAGTGGGTCCTTCAGCAGGATGCGCGAACCGGCTACCTGCTCCAGGGTCGGATACCCGATCCCTTCACCGAACAGCCAGCCCCAGGGCCAGGCGACGGCGCGCGCCAGGTCATGGATGAACGCCGGGGTCAGGTCCAGCGCGGTGCCCCAGCCGAAGGCGAGATCGGTGAACCATTCCAGGGCGACGGTCGTCACGATCACGCCGACATTGAAGGCGACCCCGAACACCTGGGCCGGGATCAGCATCGGCAGAAAGGAGACGGGCCCATAGAGTGCGTACTGGGAGCGCAGCCGACCGACCTGGCTGGCGGTGCGGTCGTTGACCTCCTGGTGCGTGGCCGCGAGGTGTTGACGTAACAGCCAGTGGCTGACCCGGGTCACCAGGGGGCGGATCAACCGTCCGAGCAGGGTGATGTCCTGGGCCACCCGGTCGACCGGCCGCGAGTGGCGTACCAGCCAGCCGAGCGTGGCCCCGCCGATCATCAGGAACTGTACGAATACCAATAAAAACAGGTACCAGGCCACATTGATGGGCCGCAGGCCATCGTAGCTCAACAAGGCGGAGGCCGCGCCGCTCCCGATCAGGACCCCGAGTACCGCCAGGCCCAGCGTGGTGAGTCGCTGAGCCTGCGTGAACGTGCTGCCGGGTAACAGCAGACGCTGTTCCGGACGCTCCGCAGCGCGGCGTTCGCCCAGCCACCGCCGCAGGCTCAGGCGCCGGTGCGCCGTGGTATGGTGCGCCGTGGTGCCGAGCGCCGGTGCGATCTGCTCCAGATAGAGTGTGCGGTCGCGCTGCGTCAAGGCGTTGCGGGCCGCCGGGCTGGCATGGAGTGCTTCCTCGTCAACGCCAAGGTAATACTCGAGGTCGATGAGGTCCGCGACCGTCCAACGGTCGTTCTCCCGGCCGTCGGTCGCGCCGTCGTGGGTCGAAGGGTCTGAGTGCCCGGGGTTCATGGCGGTGATGTTGCGCTATATGATCGAGAAAGTAGGAGGGGTTCCCCTGCGCTGCGCCGCGCCGCGGTTACCGCCAGTTCGAGCGCGGCGACCAGGCTGCCGATCGCGGCGCCGAAGACGATCGCCCGTGTTCTTGACCTGGCAAATGACATGATGGGGGGGAAATGAATTGACTGGGTAGGACGGAATGTCTATTTTACATGACACACGCGAGTGTCAACCAACAAATACAGATCACTCTAAACCTTGTCGACATAGAGGGCTAATGAACCATGGATCCCACGCAGCGTATTGAGCAGGCACTGGATGCGGCCATTGTCTCCGCCCAGGGGCCGGGTTGCCCCCCCGGCTTCGCCCAGGCCTTGCGGTACGCGGTGTTCCCCGGTGGTGCCCGGATCCGCCCGCGCCTGTGCCTGGCCGTCGCCTGGGCCTGCGGCAACAGCGACCCGGAAACCACGGATGCCGCCGCCGCGGCCATCGAACTGCTGCATTGCGCCTCGCTGGTCCATGACGATCTGCCCTGCTTCGACGACTCCACCCTGCGGCGCGGCCGGCCATCGGTCCACTGTGCCTACGGGGAGCGGCTGGCGGTCTTGGCCGGGGATGCGCTGATCGTACTCGCTTTTGAGATCGTCGCGCGGCGGATCGTCGCGGCGCCGGACAACGTCAGTCGGGTGATGGCCACGATCGCGCGCTGTACTGGCGCGCCAGTCGGTATCTGCGCCGGTCAGGCCTGGGAGTGCGAGTCCGACGTCGTGTTGGAGGACTATCACCGCGCCAAGACCGGGTCGCTGTTCGTGGCCGCCACCGTGGCCGGGGCCGAGTCCGTGGGGGCGCCGACCGAGGCCTGGCGCCTGGTCGGCGAGCGCCTGGGCGAGGCCTATCAGGTGGCCGACGACTTGGGTGATGCCATGGCCTCCAGCCGGGAAATGGGCAAGCCGCTGGGGCGCGACAGCTCGCTGGGACGGCCCAACGCGGTCCAGGAGTTGGGGATCGAGGGGGCCGTGCGTCGGCTCAAGGATTTGGTCGCGAGTGCCACCGATGCCGTTCCCGCCTGCCCGGGAGCGCCCGCACTCCAGGCCCTGATCGCCGCCGAGTCCCGGCGCATCCTGCCCGAAGAACTCGCGCGGCTGGCCGCCTGACGGTCCCCGCCGGGCGCGCACTGGGTTGGCTGGCGCTGCCAACGCTGGCGTGCTGGTGCGCACAGGTCGCCGCGTGCGCCTGCTGATCGCCGCTCCCAGACAAGGTAGGTGTCAATACCGGTTGACATTCGATGCAGTCAGGCTAGACTGACACCAGTTCCGCGGCCCCTTGGCCACCCTCGCGTTCCTGACGATCGAGCATCGCAAGTGACTATCACAACCACCGCCGTGGTCTTCGCGCAGCCCGGGCAATTAAGCCTCGAGCAGCTCGAGCTCACCCCTCCCGGACCGGGAGACGTGGTGGTTGAGATCGACTGGAGCGGTATCAGCACCGGCACCGAGCGACTGCTCTGGACCGGGCTCATGCCAAGTTTCCCGGGGATGGGCTATCCCCTAGTCCCGGGGTACGAGTCGGTGGGTCAGGTGACGGCGGCAGGCGCTCAGTCCGGGCGGCAAGAGGGCGAGACGGTGTTCGTGCCAGGGGCCAATTGTTACGCGTCGGTGCGCGGACTGTTTGGTGGGGCGGCGGCGCGTGTCGTGGTCCCGGGGGCGCGGGTGGTGCCGATTGCCGCGGGGATGGCCGAGCAGGGTGTGTTGCTGGCGTTGGCGGCTACCGCCTGCCACGCGGTGGCGGCGCAACTGCCGCAGCTCATCGTCGGGCACGGGGTGCTCGGGCGGTTGATCGCGCGCATCGCCTCATTAAAAGGTGAGGAACCGCCGGTCGTGTGGGAGACGAATGCGGAACGTGCGCAAGGCGCTCTGGGCTACCAGGTGCTGCACCCGGACGCCGATCCGCGGCACGACTACCGCGCCATTTGTGATGTCAGTGGCGATGCCACGCTGCTTGATCGCCTGATCGCCCGGCTGGCCCCGCAGGGCGAGATCGTCCTGGCGGGCTTTTACCACGAGCCCTTGGCGTTTTCGTTTTCGCCGGCCTTCAAGCGCGAAGCGCGCATCCGGGTGGCGGCGGAGTTTAAGGAGCCCGACCTGCGCGAGGCCAAGGGTCTTGCGGAATCGGGAGCGTTGTCGCTTGACGGCCTCATCACCCATCGCCATCCGGCGCGGGAGGCCGCGGCGGCCTATCGGACCGCCTTCGGCGATCCCAGTTGCCTGAAGATGATCCTCGACTGGAGGCCCGACGCATGACTATCCCGACCGGCCAGACCAACCCCGTGCTCGCCCAGCGCGAGCAGGGCGATGGCCACAGTGGCTCCGGCCGGCCCGTGAGCGCCCCCGCGGCCGCGCCGACCCCTGCGTCTGCGCGTTCCACACAGATCATCGCGATCTACGGTAAGGGCGGGATCGGCAAGAGTTTCACCCTAGCGAACTTGTCCTACATGATGGCCCAGCAGGGCAAGAAGGTGCTGCTGATCGGTTGCGACCCCAAGAGCGACACCACCACCCTGCTCTTCGGCGGGCGGGCGACCCCGACCATCATTGAGACGTCTGCCGCCAAGAAGGCCGCCGGTGAGCCGGTGCGGATCGGCGACGTCTGCTTCAAGCGTGATGGCGTCTTTGCCATGGAGTTGGGTGGGCCTGAGGTCGGCCGTGGCTGCGGCGGGCGCGGCATCATTCATGGCTTTGAGATCCTGGATAGCCTGGGTTTCCACGAGTGGGACTTCGACTATGTCCTGCTCGATTTCTTGGGCGACGTGGTGTGTGGTGGCTTCGGTCTGCCGATCGCGCGTGACCTGTGTCAAAAGGTCATCGTGGTCGGCTCCAACGACCTGCAGTCGCTCTATGTCGCCAACAATGTGTGCAACGCCGTCGACTATTTCCGTAACCTGGGCGGTAACGTGGGCGTGGCTGGTATGGTGATCAACAAGGACGACGGGACCGGCGAGGCGCAGGCCTTTGCCAAGGCTGTCGGCATCCCGGTGCTGGGCTGCATCCCCGCCAACGAAGAGATCCGTCGTAAGAGTGCTAGCTATCAGATCGTCGCTGAGCCCGGCAGTACCTGGGGGCCGCTGTTCGAGGCGCTGGCACTGAATGTTGCGGAGTCCCAACCGCAGCGCCCCAAGCCACTGACTAACGAGGGTTTGCTGGATCTCTTCAAGTCCGACGACGTGGGGCGCCATGTGGTCCTGGAACCGGCGACCATTGAGGATATGCGCGGCCAGTCCTACGCGCCCAAGCCGTCACTCGAAGTCATTTACGACGACGCCTGAGACGCGACCGGTCAGGTTCCGATAACAATATAAACTCCAGGCACAGAGCCCACAAGCCCAATGACCCAGACCCTGAGCAAGTTCGCTGACACCAACGACTCCGATCGCCCTATTGGGGCGCCGGACGGGTTGGGTGTCGTGCGGCCAGTGGTACTGGGCGCGACCGGCCAGCTCTCAGGTGAGCCCGAGGTGCGGGTCGCCGGTGCCCACGATCAACCCCAAAGCATGTGCCCCGCCTTCGGCGCCTTGCGCGTCGCCTTGCGGATGCGGCGCACCGCGAGCGTCCTGGTCGGCTCGGCCTGCTGTGTCTACGGGCTGACCTTCACCTCCCATTTTTATGGGGCGCGGCGCAGTGTCGGTTACGTCCCTTTCGACTCGGAGACCCTGGTCACCGGCAAGCTCTTCGAGGACGTGCGCGAGGCGGCCTATCAACTCGCCGACCCGGAGCGCTACGACGCCTTAGTCATCATCAACCTGTGCGTCCCGAGTGCCTCCGGGGTGCCGCTGCGCCTCCTGCCCGAGTCGATCAACGGTGTGCGCATCATCGGGATCGACATCCCCGGATTCGGCGTCCCAACCCATGCCGAGGCCAAAGATGTGCTGGCCGCCGCCATGTTGCGGCGGGCCCGTCAGGAGGCGGAGCAAGGTCCGGTGCAGGCCCCGCGTGGCGGGCGCGCGACGCGACCGACCGTCGCCTTAATCGGTGAGATGTTCCCGGTCGATCCGGTGACCCTGGGCATGTTGCTCGAGCCCCTGGGACTGGCCGCCGGGCCAGTGCTGCCGACCCGTGAGTGGCGTGAGCTCTATGGTGCGCTGGCGGGCGTCGCCGCCGCCGCCATTCACCCCCAGTATACCGGTGTCTGTAACGAATTTGCCGTCGCTGGGCGGCCCGTTGTCGGCTCCGCCCCGGTCGGGTACGAGGGCACCGCCGCCTGGTTGGAAGGGATCGCGGCCGCCTGCGGCGTCAGTGCCGCCAACCTGGATGCCGCCAAGAACCGCTGGCTGCCGGCCACCCGGCAGGCGCTTGCCGGGGCGCCGATCAAGGGGCGGATTACGCTGTCGGGCTACGAAGGCTCCGAGCTGCTGGTCGGTCGCGTGTTGGTTGAGAGCGGCGCCGATCTGCGCTATGTGGGCACCGCCTGCGGGCGTACGCCGTGGTCCCAACAGGATTGTGAATGGCTTCAGTCCAAGGGTGTGCGGGTGCAATACCGTGCAACCCTCGAGCAGGACCTGGACGCCATGGCCGAGTTCGCACCCGACCTAGTGATCGGGACCACCCCGGTGGTGCAAAAGGCCAAGGAGGCCGCAACCCCGGCACTGTATTTTACCAATCTGATCTCCGCGCGGCCGCTGATTGGGCCCGCCGGTGCCGGCTCGCTGGCACAGGTCATCAACGCCGCCTTGGCCAGTCGTCCCCGTTTCGATGCGATGGACGCCTTCTTCGGTGCCGCCCATGGGCTCCCCGTGGCCCTGGGTACCGTGCGAGCCGCGACCGGAAAGGGGGCCTGACAGCATGTTGATTCAAGACCTGGATCGGGCGGGCGGCTACTGGGGTGCCGTCTATGCCTTCGCCGCCATCGACGGGCTGCAGGTGATCATCGACGGCCCGGTCGGCTGCGAAAACCTGCCGGTCACCGCGGTGCTGCATTACACCGATGGCCTGCCGCCGCACGCCCTGCCCGTCGTCGTGACCGGGCTGGGTGAAGAAGAGTTGGGGCAAACGGGGACCGAGGCAGCCATGCGTCGGGCGCATGCGACCCTGGACCCGAATCGGCCGGCGGTCGTGGTGACCGGGTCGATTGCCGAGATGATTGGCGGCGGCGTCATCCCCAACGGCAAGAATATTCAGCGCTTCTTGCCGCGTACTATTGACGAGGACCAGTGGCAGTGTGCGGACCGGGCACTGTTCTGGCTGTTGACCCAGTACGGACGCCCCGCCACCGCCAAGTCCGCGGCCGCCATCAAAGTGCGCAAGAGCGGGAATAAGCCGCGGGTCAATATCGTGGGCGCCATGTACGGCACCTTCAATATGTGGTCCGATCTGGCCGAGGTGCGACGCTTGATCGAGGGTATCGGCGCCGAGGTCAATCTGGTCTTCCCCTTGAGTTGTACCCTGTCGGAGATCCCGCGGCTGCGTGAGGCGGATGCCAGCGTCTGTCTGTACCGTGAGTTCGGCCGCCTATTGTGCGAGGCGCTGGACCAGCCTTACCTCCAGGCCCCGATCGGACTGCACAGCACCACCCGTTTTCTGCGCACCCTGGGTGAACTGCTGGGGCTCGACCCGGAGCCCTTTATCGCCGATGAGAAGCGCACGACGCTGGCCCCGATCTGGGACCTGTGGCGCTCCGTCACCCAGGATTTTTTTGCCACGGCGAGCTTCGCGGTAGTGGCGACCGAGACCTACAGCCGCGGTCTGCGGCACTATCTGTCTGACGAATTGGGGCTGCCCTGCAACTTTGCCCTCGCCCGCCGCCCCGGGGTCAAGCCGGACAACGATGCCGTGCGCCGCCAAGTCCAGGAGCGTACCCCGCTGATTCTGTTCGGCAGCTATAACGAGCGCATGTATCTCGCCGAAATCGGCTCCCGGGCCGCCTATATCCCGGCGTCGTTCCCGGGGACGATCATCCGTCGGCACACCGGCACGCCGTTCATGGGTTACTCCGGGGCGGCCTATCTGGTGCAAGAGGTCTGCAATGCACTCTTCGATGCATTGTTCCATATCATCCCGTTAGGTTCTGATCTGGACCGCACCGACCCCACGCCGGCCCGCGTCTACGAGGAGCTTGCCTGGACCGATGAGGCCAAGGTCGCCTTGGACGCGGAATTGGAGAGCCAGCCGGTGCTGGTGCGCATCTCCGCCGCCAAGCGCTTGCGCGACGCGGCCGAGCAGGCCGCGCGCAAGGCCGGTGAGTCGACCGTGACGCTGGAACGGCTGCGCCGTGTACAAGGTCGGCTGCCAGAGGCCACGCCGGCATGATCAGGTGCCAACCAGTTTCCCGCGACGTGATGGCCGGCATCCGCTTGGGCGCCGCCCGCACGAGCGCACAGTCCCTAGCATTTGAACCCGTTTATCGGTGCGAAACCGCACAGGAGTCGCCGCGATGACCACGCTCACCCAGACCTCCGCCCTTTGGGCGCAGGAGCGCCGCCAATATCGTCTGATCTTTGCGCTGAGCTTTGCTGTCATTGTGGTGATTGCTTTTTTGGCGCGGCTGCTGCCGTTACGCCTGCGTCCCTGGCCACCGGTGGGTGACGCGCACCTGTCTTTGATCGCCGAGGCGCGCGCGGTGACCCAGCGGGTCCTGCCGTTCGCCTTTCTGTGACGGGCCGCGAGGCAACGTCAGCGCCTGGCGGATACCGGGCAAGAAGCGAGATGCGTCGAGTGACGGGTCTCATCTGATTCGCGCGGTGACGCGCGTTAACGGCCGCAAGGCCATTTTCATGATCTGGAGGTAAATCTCATGGCCGACAACACTAAGGGTCTGACTGGACTCTCCGATGACGAGGCGAAGGAGTTTCACGGCGTCTTCCTGTCGAGCTTCACCGGCTTCGTCGGGGTCGCGGTGGTCGCCCACATCCTGGCCTGGGCCTGGCGCCCCTGGCTGTAGTCCCACGACCGTCAACGTCACATCAACTGATTAGGAGTTACACAAATGGCCTCATCCGCTCAAGCTGACATGTACAAGATTTGGAAGATCTTCGACCCCCGTCGTGCGCTGATTGCGCTCTTCGGATTCCTGGGTGTGCTCGCCGTCCTGATCCACCTGATCCTGCTCAGCACCGCCAACTTCAATTGGCTCGACACCGCCTACGCCACCCCGCCGCTGTCCAACGCCGGCAAGCCGACCCCGGTCTACGTGGTCAAGCCGGCCCCGAAGGCTGCGGTCGCAGCCCCGGCCGCGGCGAAGCCAGCCGCCGCCCCGGCTCCGGCCGCGGCGAAGGCCCCGGAAGCGGCGAAGCCTGCGGCCGCCCCGGCAGCAGCGGCCGCCCCGGCAGCGGCGGCGCCTGCGCCGGCAGCAGCCCCGGCCAAGTAGCGTCCACCGCCAAGGGCAGCGGACGGGAGGCCAGTACATTCGCTCCCGTCCGCCACTGGACACCGTGGGGATGTTGCCGCAACGGCAACTCCCGACTAGAGGGTTGAACCATGGCCATGCTGAGCTTTGAGAGAAAATATCGCGTTCGTGGGGGAACGCTGATCGGCGGAGACCTTTTTGACTTCTGGGCGGGGCCGATCTACATCGGCTTCTTTGGCGTCACCGGGTTTTTTTGCGCCGTGCTGGGTACTCTATTGATTGTTTGGGGGGCGGCCATGGGGCCGACCTGGAATCTGTGGCAGATCAGCATCGCGCCGCCGGACCTGAGCTACGGGCTCGGGATGGCGCCGCTTGCAAAAGGCGGTCTGTGGCAGATCATCACCATGTGCGCCATCGGCGCATTTGTTTCGTGGGCGCTTCGCGAAGTGGAGATCTGTCGCAAGCTGGGTATCGGGTTCCACGTGCCCTTCGCCTTCAGCTTTGCGATCCTCGCCTATATCACGCTGGTGGTGATTCGTCCGGTCCTGTTGGGGGCCTGGGGGCACGGCTTCCCGTACGGCATTCTCAGTCATCTGGACTGGGTGTCGAACACGGGTTACCAGTTCCTGCACTTCCATTACAACCCGGCGCACATGCTCGCGATCGCGTTCTTCTTCACCAACGCCCTGGCGCTGTCCATGCACGGGTCGCTGATCCTGTCGATGGTCAATCCGCCGAAGGGTGAAGAGGTGAAGACGTCCGAGCACGAGAACACCTTCTTCCGGGATGATGTCGGCTACTCCATCGGTGCCTTGGCTATCCATCGCCTGGGCCTGTTTCTGGCTTTGTCCGCCGTCTTCTGGAGCGCCGTGTGTATCGTCATCAGCGGTCCCTTCTGGACCCGCGGCTGGCCGGAATGGTGGATGTGGTGGCCCAACCTTCCGATCTTCGGCTGATCCAGGAGTACCACTATGGCTGAATACCAAAACATCTTTACCGCGGTGCAAATCCGTGGCCCGGCCTATCCTGGGGTACCCCACGATGAGGGTCAGCGCGATCGGATCGGCAAGCCGTTTTTCAACTATTGGGTAGGTAAGATTGGCGATTCCCAGATCGGGCCTATCTACCTAGGCACAACCGGTGTGTTGTCGGTGCTCTGCGGCTTTATTGCGCTGTTTATCATCGGCTTTAACATGGGGGCCTCGGTCGGCTATAGCCCCATGAAGTTCTTCCAGCAGTTCTTCTGGTTGGCGTTGGAGCCGCCGAATGCCGAGTATGGTCTGCATATCCCGCCGTTGGCCAAGGGTGGGTGGTGGCTGATCACCGGCTTCTTCCTCACCACGTCGATCCTGCTGTGGTGGGTGCGTACCTACCGTCGGGCGGTTGCCTTGGGGACGGGTACGCACATGGCGTGGGCCTTCGCCTCGGCGATCTGGCTATATCTGGTGATCGGCTTTATCCGTCCGTTGCTGATGGGTTCCTGGTCCGAGGCGCCGCCGTTCGGGATCTTCCCGCATCTGGATTGGACGTCCGCGTTCTCCATTGCCTACGGCAACCTGTACTACAACCCGTTTCACATGCTCTCGATCGCCTTCCTGTATGGCTCGGCTTTGCTGTTTGCGATGCATGCCGGCACCATCCTGTCAGTCACCCGGTACGGTGGTGATCGCGAAATCGACCAGATCGTGGACCGCGGCACCGCCGCCGAGCGCGCCGCACTGTTCTGGAGATGGACCATGGGCTTTAACGCTTCCATGGAATCGATCCATCGCTGGGCCTATTGGTTCTCGGTGCTGGTCGTGATCACCGGCGGAATCGGAATCCTGTTGACGGGCACGGTGGTCGACAACTGGTATCTGTGGGGTATCAAGCACGGGTTGGTGCCGCCGTATCCAATCACGGGCGTGCCGGTTCCCGATCCAGCCTCACTCCCGGGAGCACTGTAATGAGAACCATGTTGTTTGCAAAGCATAAGGCGCTGCCGTTGGCGGCCGTCGGCATCGCCTTGCTGATGGCCGGGTGCGAGGGTCCGCCACCGCAAAGTACACAGTATCCCTACAGTTACCGGGGGGTTGGCCAGAACGCCTTCGTGAATCCGCGCATTCTCGCCAAGTTGCACGAGGCAAATGTTGCGCCGGAGTCGCTGGCGCCCGCAGTGCCGATCCCGGTGGCTGCCGGCTCTGTGTATCAGAACCTGCAGGTGCTGGGGGACGTGTCTATCACTGAGTTCACCCGCCAGATGTCCGCTATTGCCGAGTGGATTGTGCCGAAGGATCAGTGGGTCAATGGTCAGGGCTGTGTCTACTGTCACGACCTGAATAACATGGCGGCCGACACGAAGTACCAGAAGGTCGTCGCGCGCTCCATGATCAAGATGACCAAGCGTGCCAATGTGGACTGGCAGGCGCACGTGGCGCCCACCGGCGTCACCTGCTACACCTGCCATCGGGGTCAGCCGATACCGAAATACGTCTGGACGACGAATCCGGGTGAAAAGCCGCATACCAGTGGCTATGTCGGCAATCAAAACCGGCTGTCTGCGGTGACCGCCTACACGTCGTTGCCCTTCGATCCGTTGACCACTTACTTCGACAAGGAGGCCGTGATCGCGTTGACGCCGCCGACGGCGGTGGCACCGTTCCACCCGAAGACGGTCAACACCAAGAACGCGGAAGGAACCTACGCGCTGATGAACTACATCTCCAGGTCGCTGGGGGTCGGTTGCAATCACTGCCATAACAGTCGTCAATTCGCTGATTGGGCGCAGAGCTCACCGCAGCGGGTGAAGGGCTGGTACGCGATCCGGATGGTGCGGGAGGCGAACAAGAACTTCATTCTGCCGCTGACCGATATCATTCCGGCAGTCAATAAGGGCCCCTTGGGTGATCCCAAGCGGATTGGCTGCGAGACCTGTCACCAGGGTGTCAACAAGCCGCTGTTCGGTGCCGAGATGGCAAAGGACTACCCGGCCCTGCTGACGCCACCGGCGACGGCACCCGCGGCCCCGGCAGCAGCGCCTGCGGCGGCCGAGCCGGCGCCGGCTCAGGTCGAGGCAGTTCCCGCGTCCGAGCCCAAAGTGACCGGGCTGGCCGGGACCGCGGCAGGGGTGATGTAGGTAAGGCTGACGCCAGCGCGGCGCGCCGGGGCACTAACCTCGGCGCGGCCCCGCGTCTATAATGGGCCAAAGTCTTAAGGAGCGCGGATCGGCCGATCGGGTCCGCGTGGGGGGGCGCCGGCGTTTGATGCGGCGGAGATCGGATTCATACGGTCGTGACCGCCGAGGTCACGGCAATTTCAGGTCGCACAAAGTGCGCAACATCGGCCTTCACGGCCATCTTGATACTAGAGGGTAATTCCATGGCTGAGAACAAGAGCACTGGCCTGACGGGCCTGACGGACGACGAGGCAAAGGAGTTCCACGGCGTTTTCCTGTCGAGCTTCGGCGGCTTCGTCGGAGTTGCGGTGGTCGCCCATATCCTGGCTTGGGCCTGGCGTCCCTGGCTGTAACAGCCCAGCGATCCCTACCGTCACTGCAACTGATTAGGAGTTAAGACTAATGGCTTCATCTGCACAAGCAAATATGTACCAGATCTGGAAGATCTTCGATCCCCGTCGCGGCCTGATCGCGCTGTTCGGCTTCCTCGGCGTGCTCGCCGTGCTGATCCACCTGATCCTGCTCAGCACCGCCAACTTCAACTGGCTGGCAACCGCCTACGCCAAGCCGCCGGTTTCGCGTCCGGCCGTGGTCGCGGTTAAGGTCGTGGCGCCGGTTGCGGCCCCGGCAGTGAAGAAGTAGAGACCAGTTCTGCGCAGCGGCCCGGCCTGGCTCGGCTACGAGCGGGCGGGGCTGCTGCGTCGACGGGTTTCGGCGCAGACCATTTGCGTCCGGAGCGTCTGACAGGACCTCCGGTTTTTTTTTTGCAGAACGGTTATTCCGCCTGGTTTAGTGCTTAGGTTCTCTGTCGCTTTGGAGATGACAACGTGAAGGCAGCGATCGTCCCACCGTCCCCGAACGGCCCGTACGGGCGGCCCGGGCAGCAGGACGCCGTGGAGCGGGTCATCCTGGTGGATGGCGACGACCGCCCCCTGGGTGACGGAGACAAGTTGGAGGTGCATCGGCTTGGGCAGCTCCATCGGGCCTTTTCTATTTTTATATTCAATGCTAAGGGCGATGTGTTGCTGCAACGCCGGGCGGCGGGCAAGTATCACTTCGCCGGGCACTGGTCGAACAGTTGTTGCGGCCACCCCCGTCTGGATGAGCCGACCGCCCGCGCGGCGGTGCGACGCCTCGGTGAAGAACTCGGCTTTCAGACGCCGCTCAATGAACAGATGCAATTGATCTATCGTGCGGAAGACCCCCGATCAGGGCTTATCGAACATGAATATCTACATGTCTTTCGCGGGCGCTATGGCGATGATCCCCGGCCCGATCCTGCGGAAGTGGGTGCTTGGCGCTGGAGTTCGGTCGACGCCGTCAGGCGTACCCTCGTGAAGTCACCACACCTGTTCACCCCTTGGTTTCGACTGATTGCCGAGCGCGTCTTGGATGGCGCCCTGGCGCAATGACCTTGGCCCATTGTGTCCGGACGGAAAGAGCCAAATGAAGATTATTACCCGAACGATCACTCTCGCGACCACGCAGCCGATCCAGTTGATCGATATCACGGCGCAGGTGGTGGGTGTGTTTGAGTCTACCGGGCTGTGCGACGGACTGCTCAGTCTCAGTTCACCCCACACCACCGCCCACATCAATCTCAACGAGCGTGAGCCGCAGCTGCAGCAGGACATGCTGGACTATCTTGCCGGATTGGTACCGCGTGACGGCGCGTACCGTCACAACCGCGAACCAATCGACGGCCGGGATAACGCCCATGCCCACCTGATGGGACTTTATATGAATGCGACCGAGACCATCCCCGTGGCCGACGGTCGGCTGCTGCTGGGCGGCTGGCAATCGATATTCTTCGTTGAGCTGGATGGGCCGCGGACACAACGCCAGGTTCAGCTGCAGTTTCTCGGCCGATGACGCCCGCTGACCTGCCCAGCTTTTTTGCCCGCCGTGAGGACCTGAACGGGGCGGACTTCATTGAGCTCGACTACGCCTTCGAGTGCTATGGTGACCCGCGCATGGCCGCCGCGCACCTGTGCAGCGAACAATCTACCGCCCAATGGCACCGGGTCGGGATCGATGAGGACTACCGACCCCGTTTTGGTGCCAAGGTGCTTGATCTACAGATTGAGGGTCACCGCCCCGCGCCGAGCTATGCGACCGGGGCGACGACGGGTGCGGCCGCAGCGGGCGAGGTTTCGGTCTGTCGCGTGACCATTGCCCACCCCCACGGCAACTTCGGCCCGCGCATTCCCAACCTGCTGTCCGCGGTGGTCGGCGAGGGCGTTTTCTTCGTTCCTGGCATCCCGCTGATCAAGCTCCTGGACCTGCGGATGCCGGACGGCTTTCTGAGCGCATTCCCCGGCCCGCGCTTTGGCATTGAGGGTATCCGCGACCTGCTCGGTGTTCATGACCGCCCGATCTTCTTCGGCGTCATCAAGCCCAACATCGGACTCCCACCGGAGCCTTTTGCCGAACTCGCGTATGAGGGTTGGGTGGGCGGTCTCGACGTGGCCAAGGACGACGAGATGCTGGCCGATGCCCCGTGGTGTCCATTGGCGGAACGCTCGGCGCAGCTCGGCGCGGCGCGCCGGCGCGCCGAGGCGGCCACTGGGGTGACCAAGGGCTATATGGCGAATGTCACCGATGAGGTCGACCGGCTGATCGAGCTCCACGACCTGGCCGTCGCCAATGGCGCAAATATGCTGCTGATCAACGCCCTGCCGGTGGGCTTGAGTGCGGTGCGCATGTTGAGCCGGCACACCCGGGTCCCGCTGGTCGGGCATTTTCCTATGATCGCCGCCCTGAGTCGGCTGCCCGGTTACGGGATCCACACCCGGGTCATCACCAAGCTTCAGCGACTCGCCGGGCTCGACGCTATCGTCATGCCCGGCTTTGGGGGGCGCATGGGGATGGACGAGACCGAGGTGCTGGAGAGCGTCGCTGCCTGTACCGATCCGTTGGGTCAACTGGCCCGCAGCCTGCCCATTCCAGGCGGGAGCGATTGGGCCGGCACCTTGGAGGGCGTTTACCGACGGGTGGGCAGTATCGATTTCGGCTTCATTCCGGGGCGCGGTGTATTCGGGCATCCCATGGGGCCCACGGGCGGGGCGGTGAGTCTGCGCCAGGCGTGGGATGCGATTGCCCAGGGGGTTCAAATCGACGAATACGCACAAACCCATCCGGAACTGAGCGCCGCCATTGACGCCTTCGGGGGCAGAGGTTAGCGAGCTGCGAAGCGCAACGCCCGACACCACTTCGACAGTCGAGCGGGTGCCGGACAATTGGACAGGATTTCTCAGATTAACAGGATTCTTGGTTGGGGCCTGTCCCACCAACACTTCCTGTTAATCCTGTCTATTTCTTCGGTTCATGCCGGCTCTCAAGTGCTAGTAGGATCGATGCTTCGCTCCACTAGGCTGCCGGCGGCTCCCCTTGATTCTGGGCCGCGCAGTCCTGCCGTGCACCCCGGTCGGTGCCGGGGTCTTGACGCAGGGCAGCGCGTTGGAAGGACCAGAACCAGAACAGCAGACCGACGACCAACAGGAGTTCGATCAGTCCGGACAGGCTATGGTCCTGCATCGCGTGGCTTCCTCAATCAATGGACACAACAGCGGACAGCGAGGAACGCATCCCGGTGTATTGCAGACGGCGCTCGCGGTCGCGCTCCTCCAGCCGCTGGAACAGGTCCGCGACGAACAAGACACGACTCGCCACCGTCGCCGGCTGATCGACCTCGATAGGCCGGATCGGCGTCAGCACGCCCTGGGGGTTGATCGATACGGGGTGGATCAATGATCCAAGCGGCTGGGCCTTGACCGCCTCGACTAAGAAGCTGGTTTCAGCCAACGCCGGCAAGGGTACGGGCCGCCGGGGCAGGGCGGCGAACAATACCCGCGGGAGCAATTGTGCCTTGCGGCGGGGCGAAACGACGGCGCGGCTACCGACTGAATTCATACCCCGGCGACCGACCTCGTGACCGATTTCGGCATAGAGGTGGCGGGCTGCGCCGATGCCGGCCCGGCAGTGCAACGGCAGGCCGCCGATCCCCTGATCGGCGCGTGCGTACAACGCTTCAGCGGCCTCCAGCAAGCGCGACACCACGCGCCCGAGGGCGGGGCTCCAGACCGGGCTCGCCAGCCAGGCGTCCGGGTCCAGCCCTTCTTCGCGCAGCCATTCACGGGGCAGGTAGAGGCGGCCGTTGGCGGCATCCTCACCCACGTCGCGGGCAATGTTCGACAGTTGCATCGCCACGCCCAAGTCACAGGCGCGGGCGAGCAGATCGGGGTCACGCACACCCATCAGCAGCGTCATCATGGCGCCGACGGTCGCGGCCACCCGGGCCGAGTAGTCATAGACCGAGGAAAGGTCTTCGTAACGACGACCCTCCGCGTCCCACGCAAAGCCTTCAATCAACGCATCCAATAGAGTACGGGGAACAGCGAACTGGTGGACCACATCGGCCAAGGCGCGGTCCGCGGGGATCTCCATGGGGCGGCCGGCGTAAACGGCATCGAGCCGCTGACGCAGTGCGAGCACCGCCTCATGCGGGCGCGTGGCCAGATCGATCTCGTCATCGGCGACCCGGCAGAAGGCATAGAGGGCCGTGGCCGGTTGATAGACCCGTCGTGGCAGCAACAGGGACGCGGCATAGAAAGAGCGCGAGCCGCTGCAGAGCAGGTCGCGGCAGGCGACCTGGTCCGCGGGGGTCGAGAATCGCAGGTTAAGCGAAGGTTGACGCATCGGGCACCACCGTATCGAGTACACGGGCGGAAGAAATGACACCGGGTACCCCGGCGCCGGGATGGGTCCCCGCTCCCACCAGATAGAGGTGACGCACCTCCTCGCTGGCGTTGTGTGGACGGAACCAGGCACTTTGCCAGAGCACGGGCTCCAGGCTGAAGCCGGCGCCCTTATAGGACAGGAGCCGGTTTTGGAAATCGAGCGGTGTGGTCACTTTGGAGGTGACGACATTCTCGGATAGCCCCGGCAACAGGCTCTGCTCCAGATAGGCGCAGACCGCCTGACGGAAGGGCTCGGCCTGGGTTGTCCAGTCCGTCCCGCTATCCAGGTGCGGGACCGGCGCCAGGGCATAGAAGGTGTCGCACCCCGGGGGCGCCACCGAGGGGTCGGTGGCGGTGGGGCGGTGCAGGTAGAGGCTGAAATCCTTGGCCAGTACCTTGCGTTTGAAGATGTCTTGCACGAGCTCTTTGTAACGCGGCCCCATCAGGATGGTGTGGTGCAGCACGTCCTGGTATTGGCACTTGGTGCCGAAATACCAGACGAAGAGCCCATTGGAATACTGCGAGCGCTTGATCCGCCAGTCCGGCCAGTGGTGGCGCTTCACGGAAGGGATCAGGTTCTTATACGTCGTGGCCGGGTCGACATCGGAGACAACGATGTCGGCCGCGATCTCCTCACCGTTCGCCAGGCGGACCCCGCGAACCGTGCGGTTGGCGGTCAGGATCTCAGCCACCTGCGCCCCGCAGCGGACCTGATTGCCCTGGCCCTCGATCAGCCCGACCAGGCCCGTCACGATGGCGCCGGTACCGCCGATGGTCGAATGCACCCCCCACTCGCGCTCCAGGAAGGAGATCAGGGCGTAGATCGAGGTCACCGTAAACGGATTGCCCCCGATCAGCAGTGGGTGGAAGGACATAATGGTCCGCATCCGCTCGTCCTTGATATAGGACGACACCAGGCTGTAGACGGAGCGATAACTCTGAAGCTTCATCATGGCCGGGACGATCCGCACCATGTCCATGACGGAGTTGAAGGGCTTGTCGGCGAGTTGCTCGAAGCCCACCCGGAAGATCGCCTCGCTCTTTTTCAGGAAGCGCTCGTAGCCGTCCAGGTCCCCGGGGGCGAAGCGCCGGATCTCGGCGCGAATCCGGTCCCGGTCGCCGCTGTAGTCGAAGTGTTCCCCGTTATCGAAGCGGATGCGATAAAAGGGCTCCATCGTCCGCAGCTCGACCTCGTCGGCGAAGCGCTTACCGCACAGCGCCCACAGCTCGTCGAGCAGGAAGGGGGCCGTGATGATGGTGGGGCCGGCGTCGAAGCTGAAGCCGTCCTGGTGGTGGACGTAGGCCCGCCCGCCGGGGGCATCGAGGCGCTCCAGCACCGTCACCCGGTAGCCCCGCGCGCCGAGCCGCACCGCCGCGGCCAGACCGCCAAAGCCGCTGCCGATGATGACTGCGTGGGGCTGACGACCATGGGCAGTGGTCGGGGAGGCTTTACCGGGGGCGACTGTCAACTTAGCTATACTCTGCGGGGTGTCAAGATTGGTTGACAGTATACCACCCAAGGCCCGCTTGTTGCCTGATTTTGGCCCGCAAAGGTCTGGCGTGACGGACCCGAATGCACTTGCGGTGGGAGCGGCTTCAGCCGCGACGGGTGGCTGCACGCGCGACGCCTCGGTCTGAGGACCGTCGCCGCGCAAGTCGAGCCCACGGGCTGTGCTTGCGCCTAGCGATCATCGAGAAAACGGCAGTAATGAATCTCACACGGTTGCCATCCCACAGCAAGGACCTGCGCAAAGGCCGCGTCTCCGAGCGGGGCCGCGCCTACCACCTGTGCGCGTCCCTGGCCGACAACCGCCCGCTGTTCGCCGATTTCCAACTGGGTCGCGAGGTCGTCCACGCCATGCGCGCGCTGCATGAGTGTGGTGACGTGGAGAGCCTTGCCTTCGTCGTCATGCCCACCCACCTGCATTGGCTGATCGTGCTCACCGGCGAGTGTGGGCTCGACCAGGTGATGCAGTCCGTGAAGGGCGGTTCCGCGCGGCGGATCAACCAACGCCTGGGGCGTACCGGGACGCTGTGGGAGGACGGCTACTTCGACCACGCCCTGCGTAACGACGAGGATTTGCGCGCGGTGGCCCGTTACATCGTCGGCAATCCGCTGCGCGCCGGTCTGGTGCGGCACGTGGGCGACTATCCTTTGTGGGATGCCAAATGGCTCTAGCCGATCACGTTGACCCGTCGCGGCTAAAGCCGC
>CAILVI010000226.1 GCA_903837595.1 uncultured Thiodictyon sp. | reverse complement strand
GGGGGCCGCTCCTACGCCGTAGGAGCGGCCCCCAGGCCGCGACCAATATCACTCGGTGGCGGGGCTATTTTAGGGCCGCTGCCAGCGGTGCGAGCGCCTGCTCGATCGCCCCGATCAGGGCGCTGAGCTCCTGCGGATCGGGGCGCGCGGGGTCGCGCAAGGTGACGTCCAGATTGGCTGCCGCCTGCGCGAGTGCAGCGGCGCCCAGGGTGGCCGCCGCGCCCTTGAGCGCGTGGGCCAGTTGTCGCATCGCCTGATGATCGCCGCCCGCCAGGTCGCTTGAGAGGCGGGCCGGGTCGTTTTGGTGAGCGGCGGTGAAGTGGCGCAGCAGGCTGAGGTATTTGGTCCGGTTGCCGCGCAGCAGTGACAGACCGCGGGCGAGATCTACGCCCGGCAGGGCGGTCAGACGGGCCATGACCGCGTCGTCGGTCAGGTCGGCGCCCGGCGCCGGTGCCTGAAGCGGCTGCGGTGTCGGTCCTGTGGTCGGCAGGTTCTCGCGTGCTTTGTGCGGATACCCGAACCAGCGCAGCAGGGCGGCAAACAGGGCCTGCGGTTCCACCGGTTTGGCGACGAACCCGTTCATCCCAGCGTCCAGGCAGGCGCGGCGGTCCTCGTTGAAGGCGCTGGCGGTCATGGCCAGGATGGGTCTGTCGCGCCAGGCGGGCAGCGCGCGGATGGCGCGGGTGGCCGCCAGTCCGTCCAGGTTCGGCATCTGCACGTCCATCAGGATCAGTGCATAGTCGCCCGTTTGGGCCATCGCCAAGGCCTGGACCCCGTCCTGCGCGGTGTCCACCGCGAGCCCGACCCCGGTCAACAGGTCCAGGGTGACGTCGCGGTTGATCGGGTTGTCTTCTGCCAGCAGTACGCGCGTGCCGGCGTGGTGGGCGCTTAGTTGCGCCTGCACGTCGACCGGCGGCGGTGCCGTGTCCGGCAGTGCGCTCAGGCCCCACGCCAAGGGCACCGTGAACCAAAAGGTGCTGCCCTCGCCCGGGGTGCTCTCGACCCCCGTCTCCCCTCCCATCAAGCGCACCAGGCGCGCGGTGATGGCGAGCCCCAACCCGGTGCCGCCGTAGCGGCGGGTGGTGGAGTCGTCGGCCTGCTCAAAGGGGCGGAACAGTCGCGGCAACTGCTCGACGGCAATGCCGATGCCGGTGTCCTGGACTTCGAAACGGACTCGGATGCCGTTGGCGTCCTGTGCCAGGCCGCGGGCGCGCAGTGTGACGCCGCCGCGCTCGGTGAACTTGACCGCATTGCCCGCGTAGTTGAGCAGCGCCTGGCGCAAGCGGGTGATATCACCGCGGAGCCGCAGGGGCAGGGTCAGGCCCGCGTGTGCGACGCTGACGGTGAGTCCCTTGGTCTGGGCCGCCTCGCCGATCAGCGCGCGGACCTGCTCCAGCAGGGTGTCCAGTGCGAACTGCGTCGGTTCCAATTGCAGCTTCCCCGCCTCGATCTTGGACAGATCCAGGATGTCGTTGATGATGTCCAGCAGGTGGTGACCAGCGCTGTCGATCTTGCCGAGTCGCTCGGTCTGGGCCGGTGTGACCCCGTCGCGCCGCAGCAGGTAGGTCAGTCCCAGGATGGCATTGAGCGGCGTGCGGATCTCGTGGCTCATATTGGCCAGGAAGGCGCTCTTGGCACGGGTGGCCGCCTCGGCCTGGTCGGTGCGGCGGGCCAGTTCCGCCTCCAGGTGCTGACGGTGGCGGTGGAACTCCTCGTCGAGCCGCTGGCGTTGCTGCGCCGCTTCCGTGAGCAGGTCGCGGACCGCGGCGACCTCGACGATGTCCGGGGGCGGCGCGTGCGCCGCGGGCGGCTGCGCCAGTGCCTGGACCGCCCGGCCGAGTCGGCGACTGGCCAGGGTGGCGCCCGCCACCCCCACCAAGGTGGCCCCCAGCAGCCCCGCTGCCAGTGCCAGCGCCGCCGTCAGCAGCGGTGCACGATAGACCGCGCGCGGGATCGCAAGCTCCACCGACCAGGGTGAGACCTTGGAGGGGACGGTGAAACGCCCGCCCGAATCCGTATCCCGCCCCGGGTCGAACCCCAGCGGTGCGCGCTGCGCGATCGGC
The DNA here is from genome assembly GCA_903837595.1 of uncultured Thiodictyon sp. Lineage (GTDB taxonomy): Bacteria > Pseudomonadota > Gammaproteobacteria > Chromatiales > Chromatiaceae > Thiodictyon. The sequence continues at coordinate 38,963 of CAILVI010000226.1, read as the reverse complement.
TCGCCGCGGCCGTCGCGCAACGCGATGGCCCAGCCGGACGGCAGCGCCACCTGATCCAGGCGGTGTTGGAGCTCAGCGCGGCGTGCCGCATCCTCCAGCAGCGGCGAGACGGCCAAGAGGTGCAGCGCATTGATGCGTGAGGTCAGATCCTGATCGAGCGCGGCAGCGACATTGCGGGCCAGATTGGCGGCCGCCTCATCACGCTGGGCCTGGATGGTGCGGACGCTATCCACTGCGAGCCAGGTCGCCAGCAGCAGCAGCGGTAACACGCAGAGCCAGATCAGCCGCGAGAGGAAGGTCGCGAGCGGCATCCCTGGCGGCCTGTTCGGCGCACCATTGCGATGGGGTGGACTGGGTGTCGTCATGGTGGCGCGTCCTGAGCGGGTTGGTCCTTGCCTAAGATTAGCTGATGGTGCCGCGTCCGGCCACGCGGGCGCGAGTAAGACTTGATGTGGCTTCGGAGACGACGTAGGGTGGATAAGCGCAGCGCGTCCACCAGCGCCGCCGATGCCTTGGCTGGTGGATGCGGCGCGATGCAGCGCCTGCCCGGTCCGCGACGCCGTGCCTCGCGCCTTATCCACCCTACGACGGGCGATTTCGCCCACCACATCACTGTTGATCGCCCCCGGCGTCGCCAGCACTCAAGACAAGTCCGTGACCAGGCAGTCGCGGACCCGCGCCGTTGCCTGGACTTGGTGATGGTAGTGTGGATGGTCAATTCCGATGTCGATGGCTGCCCCCGCCTTGACGGCCGCCGCCAGCACGGCCGTGAGTTCGAAGCGCAGGAAGTGGACTGCGGCGGTCCGGGTGGCGTCATCCCGTACCAGGTCCTCATCCGCAACGGCATAGACCCGGTCGCCGCCAGCCTGGACCCACACCCGATCCTCGATTGCGCGCAAGCGCACCAGGGCCGCGTGGCGCTCATCCGCGTCGGTGTATTCGATCATGAGGGTTGCCTTCCAGTTGCGCCCGTCCGGGATCAGCGGGTTGTAGGTGTCCAATTCGTCCTGGATGCCCTTGGCCTCGAAGATGCGCTCCGCCCGGAGCATCTCCTGGACCTGGTACTGCATGGTCAGGCGGTCCTCGAAATACAGGGTGGCATGGGGGCCGACCGGCACCCGGCGGTCCTGTTTGTGGGCCATGACCCGGGCGCGGAAGGCCGCCCGATACTCGGCGTACTCTTCAAGGCTGTACAGGTCGGCGCGGGTGAGTCGCGTGGGCTGCATGGTTCAGATTCCGTAGGCGAGGCGCAGCAGCGTCAGCGGGTGCTGCTGCCGCCCGTCTTGCCCCAGCGCATGGGCGATGTGCGCCCCGGCCATCGGACAGTCGCTCCCGAAGTGGTCGGGCGCGGCCTGCGCGATGCGGGCCGCCACGGGCTTCACGATCTTCATCGCGAAGGGGTATGACTCGGTCTTCACCGCGTAGGTCCCGTCGTGGCCCGAGCAGCGCTCGATGATCTCCACCTGGGTGTCCGGGACCAGGGCCAGCACCTCGCGAGTCTTGGGGCCGATCGCCTGCACCCGCTGGTGGCAGGACGCCTGGTAGACCACCCGGCCCAGCGGCTGCGCAAAATCCAGCTTCAGCTTGCCGTGCCGGTGGCGGATCATCAGGTATTCGAATGGATCGTACATCGCGCGCCGCACCGTCTGCACGTCGGGGTCGTCCGGGAACAGGAGCGGCAGTTCCTGTTTGAACATCAGCACACAGGACGGCATTATTGCCACCAGGTCCCAGCCCTGATCCACCAGTGCCTTGAGGACCGGGATGTTGACCTCCTTGGCCGCGCGCACCGCCGCCAGGTTGCCCAATTCGAGCTTGGGCATCCCGCAGCAGCGCTCTTTGCGGGCCAGGGTGACCGGGATGCCGTTGTGCTCGAAGACGGCGATGAGGTCGGCGTTCAGTTCGGGTTCGTTGTAGTTGCCGTAGCAGGTGACGAACAGGGCCACCTTGCCGGTGGTGCCGCCGGCCGGCTCGCCGGTGGCTGCCCGGCCGATGCGTGCCGATTCCGAGCGGCGCAGCGTCCGGCCCTCGTATGGCGGTATCGGCGCCTCGCGGTGGACCGCGAGTACGGCCTCGAGCGCGCGGCGGGCGGGGGGGGTGCGGTTGGCGGCATTGACCACCGTGCTCACCACCGGGATGCCGGCTAGCCGACCCACCAGGTCCGTACTGGTGAGCACCCGGTCGCGCAACTTGACCGTGCCCTGTTGGTACTTGACCACCTTGGCCCGGAGCATCAGGTGCGGGAAGTCCAGGTTCCATGCGTGGGGCGGCACATAGGGGCACTTGGTGAGGTAGCACAGGTCGCACAGATAGCAGTGGTCCACCACCTTGCCGTAATCGGCCTTGGCCACGGTGTCAAGCTCCATGGACTCGGCTTCGTCCACCAGGTCGAACAGCGTCGGGAAGGCTTGGCATAGGCTGACACACCGTCGACAGCCGTGACAGATGTGGAAGACCCGCTCCATCTCATCAAAGAGCCGCCCCTGGTCATAGAACAAGGGGTTCTGCCAGTCGAGCGGGTGACGGGTGGGGGCCTCGAGGCTGCCCTCGCGGGGGGGCGGTGCAGGCATGGGCGGTGACTCCTGGGGGTGGCTGGGTGCCGGGCACTGTGACGCCATGGTGTACCGACGTATATTGTGCCATCGTTAGCTGTCATGAAACTGGAGTTGCGGGCTTGCGCCTTGGGCGCCGGGGCGGCTTGGTGCTGGTAAGATTCCACCCTCGCAACTCGCCCCGGTTCTCAAGCCAATGTATCCAAGCGACGCCCCCGCCCCGGACCCCGACTCCAATCAGCTGGCGGACCCTTTCCTTATGGACCAGGAACGCCTGGAGTCCCTGGCCCCGGCCGAGCTGGTCCGCGCGGGGCTGCGCCACTTCAAGGACACCCGGGTCGTGGCGGTGGATCGCCAGCGCAACTGCCTCTGGGCGACGGTGGAGGACGAGGATACCGAGGAGCAGGTCTCTCTGGAACTGACCATTGATGATGAAGGCCGCCTGGCGACCCACTGCGCCTGTCCGGCCGAGCCAGGCCTGCCCTGCGTTCATGCCCTGGCGGCCCTGTTTGCCTATGTGAACGGGGCCGCGGACCGGGGCGCCGGGGTGCGGGAACTGCTGGGCGCGGCGGAGGGTGCGATCGACGAGCGGGTGAAGCGTGGGCGCACGGAGGTCCTGGTCCAGCAGATCTCCGGTGACCTCGCCTTCGGCGCCTGGAGCGCCCGTTCCATCACCTCATCCACGCATGTACCGGTCGGCTATCGGGTCCATATCCGCTCACTCACCCGGCGCGCCAATTACTGCACCTGCCCGGACTTCGCCAGCAATCAGCTCGGTACCTGTAAACACATTGAGGCGGTGCTGCACCGTATCGGCAAGCGCCGTGATTTCCGTCGACTCAAGGAGCAGCCGCCACCGGCACCCTTCGTCTGGTTGGACTGGGAGTCGGACCCGGCTCCGCGCATCCGCCTGCATCGGGCGGCGATCCTCGACACTGAGTTGGCCCGGTTGCTCGACGAGCACTTTGATGCGTCCGGCGCCTTTTGCCGCCGCCTGCCGGAGGACTTCCTGCGCCTGGCCGAACTGGTCGCCGACCGGGCAGACATCGACCTGGGCGCGGACGCACTGGACTATGCCCGCCGCCTGGCCGAGCAGGCGGCCCAGGGCGAGCGGGCGCGCACCCTGGGCGAGGCGATCCGTGCCGGGGGCGGCCGGCTCCCGGGGGTGACGGCCCGGCTCTATCCCTACCAGGTGGACGGTGTCGCCTTCCTGGTCGCCCGGGGCCGCGCCCTGTTGGCGGACGACATGGGGCTCGGCAAGACGCTCCAGGCCATTGCCGCCGCGGCCTGGCTGCGCCAGCGTGCCGAGGTCGAACGCATCCTGGTGATCTGCCCGGCCTCGCTCAAACAGCAGTGGGCGCGCGAGATCCAGCGTTTCACCGGTCAGGAGACGCGGGTGGTGGGCGGGCCGGCGGCCGGGCGGGCGGTGCAATACCGGGAGGGCCGCGGCTTCTTCATCTTGAACTATGAGCTGGTCCTGCGCGATGTCAGCGTGATCAACGAGACCCTGCGCCCGGACCTCGTGATCCTGGACGAGGCCCAGCGCATCAAGAACTGGCGTACCAAGCTCGCCGCTGCGGTCAAGCGCATCCCCTCGCGCTATGCCTTTGTGCTCACCGGCACCCCGCTGGAGAACCGCCTGGAGGACCTCTACAGCCTGATGCAGGTGGTCGACCACCGGGTGCTCGGCCCCCTCTGGCGTTATCTGGTGGATTTTCATATCACCGACGAGCGCGGCAAGATCCTGGGCTACCGCAACCTTTCGGAACTGCGCCGCCGCCTGGCACCGGTGATGCTCCGGCGTGATCGCCAACTGGTGCGTGACCAACTGCCGGAGCGCATCGAGAGCCGCCTGGATATCCCATTGGACGCCGCCCAGGTGGAGCTGCACGGTGCCGCACTCCAGCGTGCCGGCATCTTGGCCCAGATCGCCAAACGGCGGCCACTCACCCCCGCCGAGACCAAGCGCCTGCTCTCTGCCCTGCAAGAGGCGCGCATGGCCTGCGACGCCGCCGGCCTGGTGGACAAAGAGACCGAGGGCTCGCCCAAGCTCGACGAACTGGTCAACCTGCTTGATGACCTCTGTCTCCAGTCCGGGCAGAAGGCCGTGATCTTCTCGCAGTGGGAGCAGATGACCCGGATGGTCGAGCAGCGGGTGCGGGCCATGGGACTGGGTTGCGTGCGACTGCACGGGGGCGTGCCCACGGACAAGCGCGGGGCGCTCATCGACCGTTTCCGCGACGACCCCGCGACCCAGGTCTTCATCTCCACCGATGCCGGGGGCGTGGGGCTCAACCTGCAGGCCGCCTCCGTGCTGATCAATCTGGACATCCCCTGGAACCCGGCCGTGCTCGATCAGCGCATCGGGCGCATCCACCGCCTGGGCCAGACGGCGCGGGTGCAGATCCTGCTCTTGGTCGCCGCGGACTCGTACGAGGGGCGGGTGCTGGAACTGGTCGGCGGCAAGCGACACCTGTTCGACAACGTGGTGGACCCGAATGCCACCGAGGACGTCGCGGGGGTCTCCCGTAAGCTACTGGAGATCCTCGCCCAAGACCTGGCGGGAAGTCCGGGCTTGGTCGGCGGCAAGGCAGAGACCGAGGCCGGGGCGACTGACGCTGTCGGGACCGAGCCCCTCGCAGCGGCGGGGGAGGGCCTTGACACGGATGCCTTGGCGCCGGAGCCGATCCCCGATACCGACGCGACCCCGCGCGCCGTCCCTGAACCCTTGGCGGAGCCGATTCCGAACGAGGCGGAGCAGGAGATTCGCGACGCCATTCTCGCCGTCCAGTCCGCCTTCGGTGCGCGTATCGAGCGCATCCTGGGCGCTGGCGGCGGCCTGCTGGTCGTCCTCGACCAGGTCGACGACCTGGCCGACCGCGCCGCCGCCGCCATCCCCGGCCGCATCCCGGTCGCACTCATCGACCGCCGCACCCTGGGCAGTCTGAGTCGCCTGGGCGCCGCCTCCCCGGTGGCCGGTGCCAGCACACTCTTCGATGCCGAACAGGCGACCCCGGGCGCCGTTCAGGTCCCTGCCGAACCGCGTCTGCTGCGCCAGGCGCGGGAGAAGCTGCGCGGTGCCGAGGTCCTCATCGGCCAGGCCTGCCCCGGTGCCGCCATGGACCTGCTGGTCGGCGCGCTGCTGGCCGCTGCGGCGCTGCGTGCCGGTCAGGAGGTCTCGCCGACCCCGGCGCAGGCTGGCGTCTGGGTCTTTGCCGAGGCCCTGCCGCGGGGCGTTCTGACCCAGGATGAGGCCGCGCTCCTCATGCGCGCCCTGGCCCTCGGCCAAGGGGCTGATGGCGTGCCCGATGGGCTGCTGCGGGCGCTGGCGGCGGAGAGCGCCGACTTTGTCGAGGGCTGCCGCCCATCCTGACTAGCCTTCACGCAAGTTGGACAGTTGTTTTTCTGGAGCTAGAGACATGTCGTTACTATACAGAGGAGTATCGAAAGAAATGGATCAAGCACAAGGTGGTCTAATTAAGCCAAGAGGCAATAAGAAAGAAGTTATGGCGCGACACGACAACAAGATAACTTATGATGGAAGAATTACATATGGTGAATCAGAGGACAATGCTGCCAGGGCTCATCATATCGAGACCGGATTATATGGTGGATGCTTTGTGTCGACCACGAGAAGTGAATCGAGAGCGATATGTTTTGCTACCTCGGATTACAAAGAAGATGGGTGGGTGTATGTCTTAGCCCCAGACCTTTTTGGCGCTCATGGGGTAACCAGCAAAGAATACCCGGACCCTCTCTATCCCGACGAGCAAGAGGTCTCGATCAGAGCGGAAGATTGCGGCGTTATACCACCAGGCGTAATTGCAAATAAGTATGAAGTGACTGCTGATGGCAGCAGGAAGTAGCGATCAAGCAGCTGCATGTTATTGGCCGGATTGTTCTTTTGCGAGCGACAACCGGGCTATCATCGTCTCGGTACAGGCCGTGGTAATCGCCCAATGTCGTTAAGTTAAGCCGTTCGTGGTGAGCTTGTCGAACCATGAATGGCTTAACTTCCGATGGTTTACGATTTTCCGCTCACCCTTCGACAAGCTCAGGGCGAACGGAAAATCCTTAACTTCATGGCATTGGGTTATTGCTTCGGCTAGACCGGCGCTTGCGGCAACACGTCGCGGCCTGGGGGCCGCTCCTACCCCCATAGGAGCGGCCCCCAGGCCGCGACGAATGTCTCATGTTACCGCTGCCGCGAGGTACTGGGTGCGTTGGCGATTTTCCCGAACTTCTAATCACCTATTGAAAGCTAAAGGCTTTTCGGATGCCATCCATGAACTTTACTCTTGAGTGCGAGCAGGAAGACGACGAGCGGTGGCTGGCGGAAGTCCCGGAATTACCCGGAGTCCTCGCTTACGGGGCGTCGCGTAGCCAAGCCATGGCGAAGGCTGAAGTCCTGGCCTTGCGCGTCCTTGCCGACCGCATCGAGCACGGCGAGGCGCGAGCCCACGATATTCGCATTTCGCTGGCCGCTGCCGCATGAGCAATTGGCCGTCCACGAAGGCCAAGCGGGTTCTCGCGGCTTTGCAGGGCATCGGTTGGCAAGTCAAGTGTCAGGCTAGTTCGCACAAGACGCTGAGTCGCAAGGGAAGCCTTTATTTCGTCTTCGCTTTCCACGATGGCGACGAAATTGGTCCAAAGATGCTTGCGCGAATCGCGAAACACACCGGCCTGAAGCCAACGGATCTATAAATGTGGCGTTCATTAAGACGGCCCGAGGTCCTGGCAACCACCCTGGCCGGCGCCGGTATCCTCATGGTCACCATGGGTGCCCGCCAGTCGCTGGGGCTCTTTGTGGCGCCGATCGATACGACAACCGGGCTGGGTCTCGTCACCATCAGCCTGGCGCTGGCGATCGGGCAGTTCACCTGGGGGGCGATCCAGCCCATTGCGGGTGCCGTGGCCGACCGCTATGGTCCGCGTGCGGTGTTGATCGGTGGCATTCTGGTGATGGCCTTGGGCAGCGCCATCACCCCGTTCATGGGGTCCGGCTTCGGGCTCATCGTCTCGCTGGGGCTGGTCTCGGCCATTGGGTCCGGGGCGGGCAGCTTTTCGGTGTTGATGGGTGCCGCCGCGGCGCGGTTGCCGGCGCACGCGCGCGGCGCGGCCTCCGGGGTCATCAACGCGGGTGGCTCCTTTGGCCAATTCGTCTTCGCACCCATCCTGCAACAGCTGATTGCGCGGCTGGGCTGGATCGGCGCGATGTGGGCGATGGCGGTGATGACACTGGCCGCAGTGCCCTTGGTCGGGCGGCTGACCACGCCGATCGCCACCCCGGTGGTCCACACCCATGCCGACCAGGGGCTGCGGCATGCCATCGCCACGGCCATGAAGGACCGCAGCTATCTGTTGCTGCATGCCGGCTTCTTTACCTGCGGCTTTCATATTGCGTTTCTGGTGACCCATCTGCCCGGCGAGGTGAACCTGTGCGGTCTGCCGGCCGCGGTCGCCAGTTGGTCGCTGGCCATCATCGGCCTGGCCAACATCTTCGGCAGTCTCTATGCCGGCTATTGCGTCTCCCGCTATCGCAGCAAGTATGTCCTGGCGGCCATGTACGGGTCGCGGGTCCTGTTGATCGCCTGGTATCTCACGATGCCGCGGACCGAATGGACCTTCTATGCCTTTGCCGCTGGTCTGGGCTTCACCTGGCTCGCGACCGTGCCGCCGACCGCCGCCATCGTCGGCAAGCTGTTCGGCATCCGCTATCTGGCCACCCTGTTCGGGCTGACCCTGCTGAGTCATCAGATCGGCGGTTTTTTCGGCGCCTGGCTGGGTGGGCTGACGATGACCCGTTTCGGCGATTACGGCTGGATGTGGTACGCCGACATGGCGCTCGCCGCCCTGGCCGCCGTCCTCAATCTGCCGATTCGCGAGGCGCCGGTGGTTCAGACCGGGACGGCGGGCTGAGTCGTCTCTGGATTGGAGGTCGAGGCTTTAGCTGGTCGGGTGTGCAGGTGCCTCTGATCTTTTTTGGATAGGCCGGAAACCGCCACCGGCTAAAGCCTCGACCTCCAGTGGCCCACGGATCGCCGCTGGTCGGAACGATCAGTAAGGACGCTCACGGCGTTCCCCACTACCAAGCCAGTGCCCCAATTTGGATTTCGGCAACCAGCTTGCGCAAGCCGTCCCCATCCTTTAGCCCGGGCTGATCTTCCGCGATGCCGATAATCTGGTGTTGCACACCTTTGACCGCGACACCGGTGGGCTCCGTATAACGGTCACGCAGTGCGGGAACAGCCATCGCCAAGGCGAGCGCATCGTATTGGTTGTAGTCGCCAACATAAGGCCAAATCTCCGCGTCGCGGTCGACCCCAGGATCAACGTCCTTGCAGAAAACACCGACAAACCACTGGCGGTCACGATCCATTGGCAACTTGCCGCGGACTGCTCCAGGTCCCGAATTGGCGGCTTTCCACAAAGAGTTGATGGAATGTGCTTGACGCCGCAGTAAATTCGCACCGATCGGATTGCCCGTTGCAGCGAATCTCTCATATAAAGAAAACGGAAATTGACAGGCGTAAGGCATCCATCGCATCACGATACACAGCGGTACCATCAGCTCCTGTAATGCTTGATACAAGTAGATGGCGGCGGGCCAATCATAGGCATTGTTCGCGGCGGTATCTGGTGTGAGATAGTTGACCCTATCGGGTCCGGTAGTGAAGACGCCATTGTGATTGAAGCCATGGGGGTCTTGCACCCCCCCCATGATGATCACTTCCTTGGTCTTTTCGACAAACAACCGCGGATTGGACATGAGGCACAGGGCCGCATCCGATAATCCACTGTTCAAGACCCAGGTCAATGACCGGGATTCAGCGGCCAGTAATGTCTGATGTAATAACGCTTGTCCATTCAATAAGGTGCAGCTATCAACGGATTGTCCGTAATCGCAATCACATTCGTGCTTCTCGGTGCTCCCGCCCCAAAAGACGTTGCTGCCGATGCCCACCGGGATGGTTGGCAAACCCAATAGATTCAATGTCCCGCGCGCCAGTTTGGCACGCTCGACAGCCGGATCGAGGTTTGCCACGACTGCCGTCAAGTTGATGATCTTGGCATGATACAAGCCAGCGGCAAGGATGATTGCCTGCTCATCATCCAAGTCCTTGCCGGGATCGGTAATCAAAATGATATTGCAGGGGGGGCGTTGGTCCGGTCCCGCACCGACGGGCGGAAACTCCAACTGTGAGCGAATTAGATCAACAAACGCTTGGCGTTGTGTGGCATTCATCAGGCGGCAGCCCCCGTTAAGCGATGAGTCCTAACCAATAGCCGATAACAGTCCGAGCAGTCTCTTGGCTTGACGGACTAGCGGGTCCGCTGACGCCGCTGCATAAACCATTGCACCAACGCCCAGGTTTTCATGTCTTCAATCTGGATAGTGTTATTGAACACGTCCTGCACCGGAATGAAACGACGAGCGATCCTCTCGCCTTCTGCGCGTAAACCATACAATTGTTTACGATGATCGATACGGTCATCCGTGATTTCCACAAAAGCGAGATATTGCTTCTCGGTCAACACGCCCGGCGACAGCGCAACGGGCACGCCGTTGTTGAGCAATTGAACTTCGTCGACCGTCACCGTCACTCCCAACTCCTCCTTCAGTTCCTTGACCACGAGGCCTTCAACGCCGATATTGCGATCGAAACGGCCCGCGCCAACCTCCATCATGGTGCCCTTGGGATTTTCGTGCGACATCATTGGGGCACGGTCTTGGGTGGCAAATAAGAGCTCATCCTTGGTGGAATTGTAGACCAGGAATGCCACACTGTTTGACACGCGCACCACTTGCCACGGGAATGGTGCGCCCAAAGTTCCCACTGGCAACTCCTGCACCTCGACGATCTTGGAAGCGTAAACGATCGGACCAACAGGCCAATGTCCTGCCGTGAAAATGCGTTTTCGGTGGGACTCGGGGTCAGCCGGGTTGACGATACCCAACGACCGCCCCAGGCTTTCCAGAGATAGGATATCGTGGAATTGCCCCGTCACCGGATCGAGTGCGATGAAGCAAACGCGGTCGGCATCGGGCTGGCAAAGAACGCAATATCCGGCATCGGTAAATTCTTTGTAATCACCGGCTGGTGCGAGAGCGTGATAGCCGTCAGATTCGTAAAGCCCCGTCGCTTGATTGTAGATGGCATGTGTGTCTTGCATAAATGGGTTTCCTTCCGGTTGATGCCATGCTTTAGCCAACTAGAATGTGGGCCAACAACGGATAGCAAAGCCAAGCGCTCGTGATCGGTCAGTGCCATAGTGTAGCGGCCCCTCTGTGGGAGGGGCAAGGGCGGCTGTGGTTGGGGCAGGCTGGTGAACAGGGGTTCGGAGTACGAGTGATTGTTGCTCACCGCGGGCGGCTGAAGGAGGGGGCGACGCCCAGGTGTTGCAGGGTGGCGCGCATCGTCGCTCCGGCCTTGATGAGCGCTGCGATGCGGGAGGCGCCGTTGGTCCTGATCCGGCCCGCCTCAGTCTGCTATTGGGTGGCAGGTCCGGCCAGTGCGCTATTGGGTGGGGGCACTGTCCAAGCCCGGCAACGACTCCATCGGCCAGCGTGCCCGGGGGGCGAAGCGCAGGGGTTCGTGCTGACCGGCGCGCAGGCGTTGCCAGCCGGCGTAGGCGATCATGGCCCCGTTGTCGGTGCAGAGGCTCGGGCGCGGGTAGTAGGTCTGGCCGCCGACCGCCGCGATGGCCAGGTCCATCTGTTGGCGCAGATAGCGGTTGGCGCTGACCCCGCCGGCCAGGATCAGGCGGCGGTGTCCGGTCGCCTTCAGTGCCCGGCGGCACTTGATCACCAGGGTGTCCACCACCGCCTCCTCGAAGGCGCGGGCGATGTCGGCGCGCGTCTGCGCCGGGTCTGCGGCGCCCGGGACCTCGTGGTGCAGGGTATTGAGCGCGAAGGTCTTGAGCCCGCTGAAGCTGAAGTCGAGCCCCGGGCGATCGGTCATGGGGCGGGGGAAGCGAAAGTGTCGCGGGTCGCCCTGCTCGGCCAGGCGCGCGAGTTGCGGGCCGCCGGGGTAGGGCAGGCCCAGGATCTTGGCGGTCTTGTCGAAGGCCTCGCCGGCGGCGTCGTCCAGGGACTCACCGAGGATGCGGTAGCGTCCGATCCCCGCCACGTCCACCAGTTGGGTGTGGCCGCCGGAGACCAGCAGGGCGACGAAGGGGAAGGCCGGCGCCGGGTCCTCCAGCAGCGGCGCGAGCAGATGGCCTTCCATATGATGGACGCCGATGGCCGGCACTCCCCAGGCCCAGGCCAGGCTGCGCCCCACCGCGGCGCCGACCAGCAGGGCGCCGATCAGCCCCGGGCCGGCCGTGTAAGCCACACCGTCGGCCGCGGTCAGTCCGGCGGTCTCCAGTACCTCCCGGATCAGCGGCAGGGTTTTGCGCACATGGTCGCGGGAGGCCAGTTCCGGCACTACGCCGCCGTACTGCGCGTGGATCTCGGTCTGACTGTAGACCGCGTGGGCCAGGAGTCCGCCGACCGAATCGTAGACGGCCACACCGGTCTCGTCACAGGAAGTCTCGATGCCGAGGACGCGCATGGGGTGCTGCTCCGGATGGCTGGCAACCGCGGAACGCGCGGAAGATTTTGGGGGAGGGACGGGGGTGAACAGGCATTTTACCGCGAAAGCTTTGCAATCGCCCCCCACCTTCGGCTAAAATCCTAAGGCTGAATTATCGCCCAACCCATCCTCTGGAGACATAGGGACCCCATGCCCAGCGTTCGCGTCAAAGAAAACGAGCCATTTGAAGTTGCTATGCGCCGGTTCAAGCGCTCCTGCGAAAAAGCAGGGGTGCTGGCTGAGGTCCGTCGCCGCGAGTTCTACGAGAAGCCCACCTCCGAGCGTAAGCGCAAGAAGGCGGCCGCAGTGAAGCGCCATCACAAGAAGTTGCAGCGCGAGTCCCGTCGCTGGGAGCGTCCGTACTAAGTTACGGTCGATTTCCCTGACGGAAACCCCGGTGGCTGCGGCCCCGGGGACACCGGCATCGCCCCTCGGATCGGTTTCCAACCGGTCACGCGCACTTAGTGGCGCCGAGGTCGGCGATGTTCGCTTTTCCCGCAGTTCCATCGTGCAGTTAGCGGAAGGTCCCCATGCTCAAGTCCCAAGTCCAGGCCGACATGAAGACCGCCATGAAGGCGGGCGAGAAGACCCGTCTCGGGGTCATCCGGCTCATCCTGGCTGCCATCAAGCAGCGCGAGGTGGACGAGCGCATCGAGCTGGACGACACCCAGGTGTTGGCCGTGCTCGACAAGATGATGAAGCAGCGGCGCGATTCCATCGAACAATATGGTGCGGCCGGCCGTCAGGATTTGGTCGACGTGGAGCGTTTCGAGGTCGAGGTGATCCAGGGCTATCTGCCGGCGGCACTGGGCGAGGCCGAGTTGGCCGCGCTGGTCGAGGCGGCGGTGACCGCCAGCGGTGCCGCGGCCCTGAGTGACATGGGCAAGGTGATGGCCGTGCTCAAGCCCCAGGTCCAGGGGCGCGCCGACATGGGTGCAGTCAGCGCCCTGGTCAAGCGCCGGCTTGGGGTGTGACATTCAGGCTAGCCTTAACCAATGGCCGGCAGAATCCCCCCGCAGTTCATCGACGACCTCCTTGCCCGCACTGACATCGTCGAGTTGATCGGCGGGCGCATCCAACTGCGTAAGGGCGGGAAGGATTTTCAGGCCCGCTGTCCCTTCCACGACGAAAAAAGCCCGTCCTTTACCGTCAGTCCTGAGAAGCAGTTCTATCACTGCTTTGGCTGTGGTGCCCATGGCACTGCCATTGGCTTTCTCATGGAGTACGACCGTCTCGGTTTTCGCGAGGCGATCGAGGACCTGGCCCGGCGCGCCGGGCTGGAGGTCCCCACGGAGGGCGCGCCCGCGCCCGCCGGCCCGGATCACGCGCCGCTCTATGCGGTGCTGGAGCAGGCGGCACAGCTCTACCGGCGCCAACTGCGCGAGCACCCCCAGGCGCCGCAGGCCGTCGAGTACCTGAAGAGCCGGGGGCTGAGCGGCGAGATCGCCGCCCGCTATGGCGTTGGCTTCGCACCGTCCGGGTGGGATTTTCTGCTGTCGCGGCTCGGCGCCGACCCGGCGGGGCGCGAGCGTCTGGCGCAGGCCGGGCTGATCACCGAGCAGGACGGCAAGCGTTATGACCGCTTCCGCGACCGCATCATGTTCCCGATCCGCGACCGCCGCGGGCGGGTCATCGGCTTCGGTGCGCGCGTGCTCGGGGACGCGAAGCCTAAGTATCTCAACTCGCCCGAGACGCCGGTCTTCCACAAGGGGCGCGAGCTCTACGGACTCTACGAGGTCGCGCAGACGCGCCGCAAGCCGGAGCGGGTCCTGGTGGTCGAGGGCTATCTGGACGTGATCGCGCTGGCCCAGTTCGGCATCGACTATGCGGTCGCCACGCTGGGCACCGCCACGACGGCCGACCACCTGCAGGTACTGCTGCGCTCGGCCCCGGAGTTGGTGTTCTGTTTTGACGGGGACCGTGCCGGGCGTGGCGCTGCCTGGAAGGCCCTGGAGGCCGCCCTGCCGCTGGCCACCGGCAACCAGTCGCTGCGCTTCCTGTTCCTGCCCGACGGGGAGGACCCTGACACCCTGGTGCGCGCCGAGGGTCAGGCGGCCTTCGAGCAGCGGGTCAAGTCCGCGACCCCGCTGTCGACCTTCCTGTTCGATCAGCTCAAAGACACCGTTGGCGACATGATTTCGGGCGATGGCCGGGCCCGTCTGGTCGCGCTGGCAGAGCCATTGATAGAAAAGGTGCCCGTCGGCATATACCGGAACATGCTGAACGGTCAGCTGGCGGAATTGGCCAAACTCAGCCCGGAGCCGTTGCGCCGGCCGTCGCCACCACGACGCGGCGCGGCGCAGCCCCGGCGACCGACGCGTCCGAGCCGGGTCGCCCAGGCCATCGCCCTGCTGCTCGATCACCCGGAACTGGCGGGGGAGGCGGCAGCCGAGCCGCCCGACTGGCGCCGCTCTGACAGTCCCGGGGTGCAGATCCTGGTCGAGTTGTTGGACAGCATCGCGGCCTATCCGGCCATCAATAAGGCGCGGCTGATCGAACGTTGGCGCGAGCATCCGCACTTCGATTATCTGCGGCGGCTCAGTGTGGCGCCCTTCCTGGACGATATTCCGCTTGATGGGCTGGCGGCGGAGTTGACCGGCGCCCTGCAGGGCCTGAGCAAAGACGTGCGGGATGCCGACCGTCTGCGCCCGCTGAACCGGCGCAGTACCGCGGATTGGAGTGATGAGATGCGTGAGCAGATGGATCGGGATGCCGAGCAGGCACGCACCCGGCGGCGCTGAGCGGGATTGCCTGGATTGGCTAATTGTCCGACTTATGCTAGAATGGCTAGTTCAGCGCACGGCCTAAAAATCTAAATAACGATGTCCGGCTGACCCCGCCTTACCGGCTCGGTCCGTCCGATACGTCCACCCGCGAATGGCAAGGTTACCCATGGATCAAGAACAGCAACAGTCCCAGCTGAAGCAGCTCATCGCCAAGGGCAAAGAGCAGGGGTTCCTGACCTACTCTGAGGTCAACGACCACCTGCCTCCCGGTATCGTCGAGCCCGAGCAGATCGAAGACATCGTTCGGATGATCAATGACATGGGGATCGCGGTCCACGAAACCGCGCCGGACATGATCGATCAGACCTTAAGCGACAACGCGGTCTCGGACGACGATGCGGCCGAGGCCGCCGCTGCCGCCATCGCGAGTGTCGACAGTGAGTTTGGCCGGACCACCGATCCGGTGCGCATGTACATGCGCGAGATGGGCACGGTGGAACTGCTCACCCGTGAGGGCGAGCTGAAGATCGCCAAGCGCATTGAGGAGGGCCTGAACCAGGTCCTGTCCTCGCTTTCGGTCTACCCGCGTTCAGTACAGAAGCTGATCGAGATCTTCGACCGGGTCGAGCGCGAGGGGACCCGCCTGGCTGACGTGATCTCCGGGTTCAACGACCCCGACGTCGAGCCCGCGCCGCCACCCGCCGCCGCCCCCGTGGTGGAAGTGCCGGAGGTGGTTGCCGAGGGCGACGCCGACGCGGAAATCGAGGAGTCGGCGGCGGACGAGGAAGAGGCGGTCGTCGTCGATACCGGGCCTGACCCGGAAGAGGTAGCGCGACGTGTCCGGCTGTTGCGCGAACGCTTCGCTCTGCTCACCGCCAGTCTGGAGCAGCACGGGCGAGACGATCCCCGCTCCCGCGCCGCCATGGCCGAGGTCTCCGAGGTGTTCCTCCAGTTCAAGCTGGTCGCCGCCGTCTTCCAGGAATTGACCCAGATCCTGCGTGCCACCATCGAGCGTATTCGCGGCCAGGAAAAGGTCGTCATGGGGCTGTGCGTGGAGCAATCCGGCATGACCCGCAAGCAGTTCATCGAGAGCTTCCCGGACAACGAGACCAACGCGGCGTGGCTGGAGCAGCAGCTGGCGAGCGGTCAGCGCTATGCCGCGCGCCTCAATGAGGTCGCCGGCGACGTGAAGCGCGCCCAGCGCAAGCTCCAGGATGTGGAGCGCGAGAACTTCCTCACCATCGGCGAGATCAAGGACGTTAACCGCAAGATGTCCATCGGCGAGGCGAAGGCCCGCCGCGCCAAGAAAGAGATGGTGGAGGCCAACCTGCGGCTGGTCATCTCCATCGCCAAGAAATACACAAACCGCGGTCTGCAATTCCTGGACCTGATTCAGGAGGGCAACATCGGTCTGATGAAGGCGGTGGACAAGTTCGAATACCGCCGCGGCTACAAGTTCTCGACCTATGCCACCTGGTGGATTCGTCAGGCGATCACCCGCTCGATTGCGGATCAGGCGCGCACCATTCGCATCCCGGTGCACATGATCGAGACCATCAACAAGCTCAACCGGATCTCCCGGCAGATGATCCAAGAGATGGGTCGCGAGGCGACCCCGGAAGAGCTGGCCCAGCGGATGGAGATGCCCGAGGACAAGGTCCGCAAGGTGCTCAAGATTGCCAAGGAGCCCATTTCGATGGAGACCCCCATCGGCGACGACGAGGACTCCCATCTGGGTGACTTCATCGAAGACGCGGGTGTCATCTCTCCGGTAGAATCCGCCACCATGGAAGGGCTGCGCGAGGCCACCCAGAACATGCTGGCCAGCCTCACCTCGCGGGAGGCCAAGGTGCTGCGCATGCGCTTCGGCATCGACATGAATACCGATCACACCCTGGAAGAGGTCGGTAAGCAATTCGATGTGACCCGCGAGCGCATCCGCCAGATCGAGGCCAAGGCCCTGCGCAAGCTGCGCCACCCGACCCGGTCCGAGAAGCTCAAGAGCTTCCTCGATACCGATTGAAAGCAGCCGGGGCCTTCCGCCCCGGCGAACAACGCTCACTACAGCTATCCGGGCCGTTAGCTCAGCGGTTAGAGCAGGGGACTCATAATCCCTTGGTCCTAGGTTCAAATCCTAGACGGCCCACCATAAAAACAGCGACTTAGCTCCTAAACGAGTCGCCTAAACCGCCCTGATTCGCCTAGCTTCGCGGTACCTAGTGGTACCTCAGTTGGTACCTGGGACCGAAATCGACCCTGTAACGTACTCCTTCGGTCTGCGTCGCGTGCCCTTTTGATGTTGGGGCCATGTACGACAGTGGCTTAGGCGCATCCTGACCGATCCCGACTGATTGCCGCTCCACCATGGTGGTGGTCGGCTTCGTTCTTGGCGTGGTCCAGGTACCACTGAGGTACCACTAGGCCCTGGGAGTCGCCAGCCGGCAGGATCGCGCGGACCTCGACCCCGACCACGATTTAGAACCCGTCGCTCGGTTGCCCTGGGTATCGCTCCCGACCGTGGTGCAGTTCCACCAGGTGCAGCCCAACAAAAAGCCCGCACAGGGCGGGCTCGGTGGCTGGGAGCGGTAGGGGTCAGGCGGTAGCGGGTTCTGCTGCGCGCTCCCTGTCAACCAACTGGAACAGGTCACTGCACTCGCCGGCCAGCAGGTCAACCAGTCCCGCCAGGTCAGCGCGGACAATCGCCGGCAGACAGCATCGGTCTTCTAGGTGGTTGGTCACGTCCAAAGACAGTGACCGCGCGGCGGCGGACAGATAGCGCAGTCGGTCTTCAAGCTCGTCAGCATAGGAGGCGTGCCGTAGTGGCAGGGAGAGAGCGGGCGCGGCGGTGTCGGTGCTCATGCTGCCACCTCTCGCGCGTCCCTGACGGCCTGTAAGGCGTCCAGAGCGGTAGTCAGGTCGTCGGCCACGCGAGTGAGGATCAGATACACCCCGTAGACCCCTCGCTCTGACAGGTCGTCAAAGCTCATGCGGGACACTGCGAGCAGTTGAGCAACTGCGTCGCCGGCCGTGTCCTCAAGGCGTAGGGCGGCGGTAGCGCGGTCGGGGGCTTCGGTGTTCGTGTTCGTCATGGGGTCAATCTCCGGTTGCTGGCGATTGACCGCGGAAGGGCGGGCATAGGCACGACAGGCGGAATCCGGGCGGGGTCCTGGCAGTCACCACGACGGGCGCCAGATAGCGGGCCGGGGTGCTGTACAATCTGTAGTGCCGGTGCTCAACCGTGTTCGCGGTCGGGCTTTGTGCTGGTGGCCTTCGCAGGGCCACCAGCGACGGCGCCAATCTTGCGCCAAGTCCCACCGTCCCTGCAAGCCCCTCCCTGCATCGCCAGTCACGCCAATGTCAGCGACTCGTCAGGGTATACCGCAGTGCCGCCCGTCCGCATCAAAGCCCCGTCAGGCCCGACGTAGAGGTACTGTTCGCAACCCCTTGGCCGATGTCCAGGGAACCCGAACCAGCGCAACCTTGAGATTTTCCCGTCGATCAGGACCCGCAGACGATGGTTGTGCGCCGCTGGCTCGCCCCGGATCGGGTACGGGAACGGCAAGCCCTCGGCCGCCAGTTCGGCCAGTTCCGCCCACTCCCCGGCAGTGACCGTCGATTCCCCGAATTCGGTGCAGACGAAGCGGCAGACCTCTCGTTCATCGTCGGTCAGACCGGAAAAGTCGATCTTGCTGGTACCCGCCGGTGCGGATTGCTCAAGATCCTCAATGCGTCGTCGAATCGGCTTGCTCATTGTTGCCTCTCAAATTGTCGCGGCCATTGTCGGGAATGTGAACCGCGACCCTAACCCGTCCTGAGTCAATCGCGGCCTGTCGCTCGGGGGTCGGCTCGCCAATGACCAGCAGGACCGATTGCGCCGGGTCGGCTTGTGCCTCCAGTGCCTCAATTCGTGGTTTGATTGCTTTCATTTCTCTCTCGCCTCCAGTGCCGCGACGCGGCTTTCCAGTTCGGTTATTTCTCGAACTCTGGCCAATGCCGAAAGGACCGCGGCTAAATCGCTGGCTTGATCGGTCGCAATCTCACCCGTCGATAGAGCCGCCAGCACGGCGCCGGATGCTTGGGTCAGGTCATTACCAAGGGGCACTGCCACGGGGGCCGCTACGGGCCGCAGGGCAGGCAAGGCGCGGTCCATCAATAGCCGCGCAACCTGAACGTCGCCAGCCTTGGCCTGCTCCACCAGTGCGGCAACGATCTCGGGCAGGTCTTTGGCGATGGCGTCGCGCAACTTGGCTGCCCTGTTCGGGGTCCCCGGCTTCATCCCGGCGGGGTTGCCGGACTGGCCCGGCTGGAATCTGGCCATGGTGTTTTTCTCCTGCAAAGGTCCTGCGAAAGTCAGGCGGGCCGGGCGGGGCCGCGTCCTTGCGGCGGGGTACCTATGCCGCTCGGCTCTTGAGGTATGCAATCCGGCTGCGCTGCTGCTCACCCCGAATCCATCGCGTTTGCTCATGGGTCGGCTGAACTGGCGGGCTATCCTTCCATCGCCACTCGGGTTTTACCTTGAACTTGGCGACGAACAGATGATATGCGCGACTGTCGGCCGTCTCGGGTTTACCGTGGTTCTGTGTATGCCAGCGCATTGCACAATACCAATTGAGCTTATCGGCGCGGTCGTCTGCATCCCGATTGCCGAATGCCACAAGCTCACCGTCCGTCGTCTGCACCGTCGATGCACGGCGGGGCCTATCGATGCCGCAGCTTGGGCAGGTGAATTGCCCCGGCTCCATGATTGCACCGCACTCGGAACAGGCTACAAACTTCGGCTTTTCCTTGGCCTTTCGAGTGCCCCGTTCATCGCCTTTTCCGTCGTCAAGGTCGGGAACCTGGAAATGAATAGGCAAGCCATGCTTTAGCGTATTGGCGGCATGATCCAGGATAATGCAATCGGTCTTACCCGGTGCCGTGCGAATGCCCCGCCCCATTTGCTGCATGTGCAGTGATTCGCTTAGGGTGGGCCGGGCCAGAATAAGACAAGCTGCGTCCGGTACATCAAAGCCAATACCCAACACGTTGACGCTACATAGGATTTTTATTGAACCATCACGGAAGCCGGCGATTATCCGCTTGCGTTCATCGCGCTTTGTATGGGCGTCGATATGCGCTACCTTAGCCCCTTCGGCTTCAAAGTCTGCGGCAATTGCTTTCGAGTGCGCAATATTGACCGCAAAGCAAAGAGTCGGGCGATTCTCCGCTTTCGCTTTCCATGTCGCAATGATATCGCCGACCAACTCTTTACGGTTCATCGCATCGCCTAATGCTGATTCCGTATAATCAAAGCCGTGCGTCGTGGTGCCGGCCGATACATCTGCCAGGATCGCGCTAATGTGATCGGCGCCGGGGGCGAATGCGTTAACCGGAACCAAGAAGCCTTTGTCGGTCAATTCCCGCACCGATGGGCCGCGCACCAGGTTGGTGAAGTATTTGCCCAGTCCCTTGCGCAAAGGGGTAGCGGATAGACCGATGAACGGGAGCGCGTTCCAATCATTCATTAGCTTCTTATGCGCGGTGTGTAGGATATGGCACTCGTCAATGATGATTAGCTGCACCCAATCCGGTGCGCTTCGGCTCGCAATCGTCTGAATGGATGCAACGATAATATCATCCTCGGCTGAGTAGTTGGTGAACTCGCCCTGCAAGGTGCCGACTCGCAAGCCCATATCATGAAATGTCCGGGCCGCTTGGCTCACCAATTCAATACGGTCAACGATGAACAAGACGCGCTTGCTCTTGGCTACTGCGACTTTGGCGATATGTGAGGCGACCACGGTCTTGCCGCCTCCAGTCGCCAATCCTAAGACCTGTCGTTTGTGTCCCTGTCGGAATCCCTCGCGCAGTTCGTCAATGCAGGTCGCTTGGTGCGGATAAAGCTCAAGCATGGGCCGCCTCCCGGATGAACTCGCCAGAGCAATAGGCGCCGGCATCGCCCCAGAGTGCCATCACGTCGCGGATGGTCCGGCCGGTGCAGTGCGAATGCGAGCAATGGAACCCTGGCCAACCTCCATCAGACTCGAAAACGATGGTGTCGCTCCCTGACCGCGGGCTTGCGCTCGTGTGCTCGGCACCCCATGGGCAGCGCACCCCATGCTTGATGCCAGACAGGGCGCCGACGTGTGCCCCGTGCGCCTCGAACCAGCGCACCACGTCTAGGCTGGCGTAATCCCCCCGGCCTGATACCGCGGGCGCGTCTGCGGGCCGCCTATCGCGTGTGGGGGGCATTGCCGCCGCGGTCTGGCGCGCGAAGTGGTCAGCGAGTGCTGCGACTTGGCGCGGGTGGACTTGCCGCCAGTCGGCCGGAAGGTTGATCCAGCTTTTCCGATGGGGACGCTCGGGAGTGTCGGAGCCCTTGCGCTTGACGCTGCCATAGAGGGCGCACAGCCGGGCCGGATTTCTCACCGAGCGGTCGAACTGCACTACGTCGTCGCTGAACTCCAGGTGCAACCCCTGGTAGATCGCGGCCAACTGCGCCTTGACCTCGGGAGTGTTCGGGAGGGCGGTCCTGAATTGCAGGTGGTACCCGTTGCCGCTCATGGCGACCGCGGGCGCGGGCCAGCCGACCGCGGCCAGTCGTCGGGCCAGACCGTGCGCTCTGGCCTCCGCTCCGGCGAGATCGGCAATCGTGCTGCTCGTGTCGGTCGGTCGCTCGGGGTCGAAGTCGAAGAACAGCCGGCAGTAGCGCGTAACCGCTGCGTCGGGGGTGCGGCAGACTTTGTTCAAGACTACCCGCCGTTCTGCCTCCAAGTGAGCCTTGATCGCGTTCAGGTCGATCCGGTTGATCGTGGTGAACAGATTGCCGCTCCCGGCCATGGTCCGCGCGTCGTGTAGCAGGTGGTCGGCGTTGTCGTACCAGCCGACATCGAGCTTGCCGTGGTCCATCTGGCACAGTTCGACCAACCCGGCATCACGAATCAGCCAATCGAGATATTCCCTTGTCGTGCTCATGCGACAACCCCCCCACGGCGCTTGTCGGCCGATGGGGATAACTGCCCGTCGGTTTTGTCGGGGTCGGCGCCGGGGTCGGTTGGGCGTCCATTCGGGGGATCGGGAGGGTAGTAGGAACGGGTAGAAGTATTATCCCCTACCGAAGCCCCTACCGAAGCCCCTTGGGTAGCCCCTACCGAAGCCCCTTGGGTAGCCCCTACCGAAGCCCCTACCGAAGCCCCTTCGGCGGCGTCGTGGAATACCGGCCAGCGTCCCAAGAACAGCTCACGCAGGGGGGTTGCCGGGAGCGCATGAAGATGACGGCGAGCCTCGATTATCCGCAGGTTTTCGGGTCCGGCTTTCTTCCAGGGAAAGCGGTATTGCTCAGCGCAGACCGCGTGAACAAGTACCACATCGGCCGACCGATCCCAGAGGATCAGACCAACCTGCTCCAGGTCCTCAAGTACCGACGCGACCGTCTCGCGATCCTCCCGGACCATTTCGGCGATGGCCGACACGAGGATGAAAAACAGCCCGGTGGCGTGCGACTCGGGGCCGCCCTCAAGATAGGCGTACACCTTGAAATGCGCGTCGCTGAGCTTGAGTGCCTGCCGAAACTCCCGGGTCCACTTGACTGGGGCGGTGTAGTGGTCCTTACGCATGGTCCGCCCCCTGCTCGACCGTCAGACGATACCGCTCTAGGGCCTGCTCCAGATGCTCTACCAGCGTTGCGCAGTCCTCTGGTAGCAGTGCGCCCGAAAACCGCTCCAGAGCGACCAAGGCCACCTGGACGGCGTGCGCCGCGTGCATCGCATCCTTGGCGGTCGGCGCCTTGGACTTCGGCGCGGCGGCCGGGGCCGGAGCCTTGGCGGCTGGCGCGGATCGGGACCTACCGTCTTTGCCGATCCGCTTGTCTGGCGTCGCAGCGGGCTTGTCGGCCGGGGGCACAGGTACCGGTGTCTCTGGACCGGCAGGCGCAGCGGCGCGCATTGGGGAGGCATCGGGGCAACTGGTAGCCGTTACCAGTTGGGGGCGGTCGTGATCGGCCGAAGCGGTCGCCACCAACTGCGGAGTTCCGCAGTTGAGTATGTCGCGCCGAACCGATGCAACGGTCTTGTCCGACACTTTGACCTGAGCGGCAATCGCGCGGTCCGACCACTGCGACCATTCAGGGTCCTGCAACAGCGTCTCGACCGCCTTGCGCTTGTCGGCGTTCGAGCGGCGCAGCCCATGGGCGGCGTTGGCCCCAACCGCGAACAAGAGCGCGTCGCGGCGAGTGCCTTGCTGCAGTCGCACCGGGATATCCTCAATCCCAGCGGTGCGACACGCGGCGACCCGATGAAACCCATCGGCTACGATCCGCTTGCCGTCGGCGTCGAAGAACACGTCGATGGGTGCCCGGCCGATCCAGTCGTGGATATCGGCGGCGTACTCAGCCACGAGGGCATCATTGATGCTGACTCGCTGCTGAATCTCGGGGTCAACGATCAGGACCGATATCGGCAACCGGATCGGCGCCGGAGTGGGCGCTGCACCGGGGCCGGGGGTGATCGGCGCAGGAGTCGCAGGGGGCGGCGCATCGGAGCTTTCCGCCAACTCTTGGAGCTTGGCGAGCGCATCCGAACCGAGCCCGTACCGTCCCGTCTTAGCTGAGGACAGTTGCCCCCCACTGATACCAAGCCGCGCGGCCAGCGCGCCTTGATTTAGGCCGGTTGCAGTCTTGGCGGTCTCAATCAGCGTGGCAATGTCGCCAGCGGGTTCTATTGCGGTATCATCGCTTGGTCGGTTGCTCGCCGATACTCCCTCTGGCCCTGTTCCGGTGTTGCGACCGGGCAGGGCCTCGTCATATCCGGCGTCTGGATTCTGGGCATGATCGCCCGGTGCTTGGGTGGCTCTCATGATTAAGCCGCCCGCTGGCCTTGCGCGTCGATCCAAGACCGGAACCCAGTTTCATCAATCAGGATTTTCGAGCCGATGCGTCGGACGTGCGGGGCCAAGCCGTTCTGATCGGCAAAGCGGACGTAGTGCCGCAGCGCATGGACGGTAAAAGTCTGCACCTTCGACCCGCCGTTGAGCGCGTCGGCCAGGGCGGCGACGCTGCGCCAAATGGGGGCGTGGCTGGTGGTGGTCGGTGCAGCCGCGGGGGCTTTGATGGCGTGGGCCATGTGTCGCTACCTCATCGGTTTGCCTGCGCGGATTCGCGTCAGTGCATGATGAGTAGCGTAGAGACGGGTAGCGATTAAGTCTAAGGACCCGAAAACGTTGCAAACGGGTCGATTTCCTACCCTTGGCGGTGCCTGGCGCTATCGTAAAGCTTTCCCTCTGCCGAAAGGTCTTTGATTGTGTCTCCGATTGACGAATTGGACACGCCTTCATCGATTCCGCATAGAGACGCCACAGACTCCAGGAACTCCACCAACCCCCCACGGTAGCGGCCTTCGATTTCATCCCATGTGTATCTGTCCTTGCTCCCGGTGCCTTGCGTATAGGTATGTTGAAGGTGCAGGACCCAACTTTGTATCCCTAGCTCTCTTTTCCGTCCACGCTTGGGTGGATGCTGCGCCAATTCAGCCGCTCGTTTCCTTGCTGCGTCCCGTAGCGCAAACAGAGGGCGCCTAATGCCAATTGGCTCTATGTCCGGGAAGTCCACGCGGTTAGGTCCCAGCTCCCTCAGAAGATCGTCAACTGCCTTGCTCAAGCGCTCCAGGCGTGTTTTTTCTTGCCTTGCGGTTGCGGGGGGCTCATAACTGAAAAAGAAAATTGCCGCCTGCTCGATGTTCGAGCGCAGGTAACCGACCTGATAACCCGGATGGAATCCAAAACGTTCCTTCAACTCCTCGATCTCGGAATCTGGTAAATCTGCAACGCGCGCGGTAGCCTGCGCGAGTGCCCGCCCTCGATCCATCCTATCTCGTCGGGATTTCCACCCAGGCGGGTGAGAGTCATCCTCAGCCATTGCCGAGCCTCGCGTCCAGGTTGGTGGTGGTCAGGGCCTCGGGGGGGTCGCGCACCCCCGGGGCCGGTTTCTGTGCCTTCCGTTGCGCCCGGAACGGGGCTAGCCGTCTTGCGAGAACAGGTCGGCCGTCCCCCGTTGCGGGGCCGCCGCGTAGACTTTGAACCATCCCTGTGCGTCCTCTTTGGGCAGAACCTCACCGAGCGCCTTGCGAAACTCCGGATCGCCGGTGGACTCCCAGGACACATCTTTGAACACCAGCTTCACCGATGGCTCGATGACCCGCATTCCTTGAATGCCCTCGCGGATCATCGTCTCGACCGCATCGCGCTTCATCTGCGGCGCTGCGGAATTGGGTTTGGCCGCCATGCGGGCCATGATCAGCCCCGTGATCTCCGCTACCAGGGTTTTTTCGTCCTTCTCGATCTCCTTGCGGAAGCCTTTGACCCACGCTTGAAGGACCTTCTGGAAAGCGGCAACTTCGGCCTCGAATGCGGGCTTGTCCGCGCGCCGGATCAACAGTCCAAAGCTGCGCATCCGTCGCAGGTAGCGCTTGAGGATGTCATCCCAGTCCTGCCTGATCTCGGCCTGAGTGCGCAAATCCATGATGGGCTTTCCGGCTGCGTCGAATGCCAATTGACCCCGCACCATCGCCTGAACCTCTACTGCAACGTCGGCCTGTTTTGAGAACGGTCGAATCTTGGTGTCGAACAGTTCCTTGAGGCCCTCGGGAACGTCCGCGTTCAGCAACAGGCTGGACACCTTGGTCTCTCGTTCTGTCCACTGGGCGCCGCGCAGGGTGCACTCCACGAACTGAATCTTGGTGGAGAAGACCCGGGCAATCTTGGACAGATCGACCGGGGCCGGCGGATTTGCCGCGAGTGCCTTCACGGTCACTGCAACCTGTTCCGCATTGAGCGTTTCACGGCCGATATCTGCCCCGGTCAGTACGGCGTTAGAGTCATCCGACCCCACGGCCTGATTGAGTTGCGCCGACACATCCGCTGTGCGGTCGAGTCGAATGCCGTTCGGCTCACTGGCGGCCCGATCGCCTTCGACGGCCTTGGGTGTCGGCGCCCACAACAGGATGTTGTCGTCTGCGATCAGTACGCCGATGCGCAGACCCCGTTGGGAACGCAATGTGATGTTCGGCCGCTCCACCAGGGTGCGCAGCAGTTCGATGCCCTTCGGATCGCCGTAGCCGACCCGGTAGGCGTCTTCGTCGGGGTCAAGAATCACGACAACCTTGGGCTGGTCCGGCGTCGCGGTCAGGGCGTCGATTGCCTGGGCGACGATTTCGGAGATGCCAGGGGTAACCAGGACCACGCGGGATTTGGCTCGCGCGATCGTGGCGGCAAGACTCTCATCCGTTACGGCCGTGAAGGTTTGCATTCTTGGTGCCTATGCAATTTGCCGGTGATGTGCAGGATCGACACGGAATCAGGCCCCAACCGGCCGGTTCGCCAAATAGTCACACAGCCGATTCAGCAACCGCCGATGCCGTTCAGGGTCCAAGGCGCCGATGCTCCCCAGCAGCTTGGCCTCTGGTGCTACCGCCAGGAACCCGAGACGGATCAGCGAGGGCGCCTTGAGTCCGCTGGCGTTGAAGTCCACATGCCCCGGGCGGATCGGGTCATCGAACCCGGCGATCTCCTGCCGAAGCTGGGTACTGACGCCACACAGCAGCCAGTCCCCGAAGCCCGGCAGACGGCGCAGGGCAACGGCCGGGCGGTTCTTCAGGCGTCCGTCGGCTTGCGGCAGCGGGGCCAACACCACGTCACCCTCATTCATTGGTGCCTCACATCGGCCGGGCCATAGTCCGGTTCATCATCGCCATAGGCCCCCGCCAAGCCGGACAGCGACAACCTCGACCACAAGGTGCGCTCGTCGTCTTGCGTCGGCTCCACCAGAGTGACCAGCAAGCGGGCATTGGACGGAATTTGGTAGGGCTCATCCAGAAGGATCGACCGCCCATCGAAGTGGGCCTTGAGTGTGACGCTGGGCATGTCTTGATCTCGGGGTGGGGGTTGGGTGATGCGGAACGCGGGCGGGACTTGGGCGCGGCGCTACCGGCTTCCCAAGAGTTTGTCGGCCGTGCCGCGAACAAGGGCATGGCTCGCCTGCTCGGTCAGGTGGGCATAGCGGCTGGTGGTCTGCGCGCACTTGTGCCCGAGTACCGCGCCGATCTCCAGCAGGCTCGCGCCGTTCGCGGCCATGAAGGAGGCGGCTGAGTGCCGCAGGTCGTGCCACACAAAGCCCTCGATCCCGGCCCGCACCAAGGCGTTCTCGAACGGCTTGCGCAGTTGTACCGGGTGGTTGAGGCTCACCCGACTGGGGAACACCAGACCTGAACCCGTCAGGTCGGCGACCTTGCCTTGGCGGTAAGCGGTCAGTCGGTCGGCCAGCAGGGGGCGGACCTGGGAGACGATCGGCAGGCTACGAATCCCGCCCTTGGTGCTGGTCTCGTTGTCTACCCGGAGATGCAGGACACCCGCGGTCAGGTCTACATCCTTCCAGCGCAGCCCAAGGATTTCGCCTTGCCGGGCGCCAGTCGTCACCGCCAGCAGGACCGCCAACAGCAGGTCGGGACTGCGCGACTCCTTGCAGGCGGTCAACAGCCGGTGCAATTCATCCTCGCTCAAGAACCGCGAACGGGCGTTGCTGACGCTCGGCTTGCTGACTTGCCGCATGGGGGTATCAGCCAGCCAGTGCCATTGCTTCTGACACGCGGAGAGGACCGCGGCGAGGGTGGCGAGGTATCTGCGCACGGTGGCGGGGGTCCGGCAGGTGGGGGCCGACTCAGGCGTCTTGCCCTGCATCGGCACCGTTGCCAGGTCGTCACGGCAAGCCGCGATCTTGGCGGCGGTCAGGTCGGACAGGCGCAGTTGGCCAAGCGCGTTGTCCCAGTAAGCCAGATGCCGTGTGTAGTTCGGGATCGTGCTCGCGTTGTGCTCGGGTAGGATTTCCCGGCGGTAGCGGTCAATCGCCTCGGTGAGGGTGTGCTTCTGGGCCACACTGACCAAGCCGGCGTCGTCTTGCTCGATGCCCGACTCGACCTTGCGCGCCCACCGTTCGGCGGCGTTGCGGGTCTTGAAGGTCCGGGAGGTTTCGCCCTCGGCGCCGTGGCGGCGAATCCGGGCCTTGTAGACAGTCCCGTCGGGACGCTGTAACTTCGTGATCGTTGCCATGTGCTGTTGCCTCAGCCGGTGGTGACCGAAGCCCCGTTGGGTTGCCTCCCTTCGGGGTTTCACTTGCGCCCCCGTTCGCGTGGTTGCGCATGGCCTAAGCATAGCGTATTTTTACAGTGTGGTGGTACCTCAGTTGGTACTTTGGCCGATAAATATCCCCGTAAGCTGCGCAGTGGTTGAGGGGGCATCGGACTCATAATCCCTTGGTCCAAAATTCAAATCCTTGACGGCCCACCAATTTTTCACAAGTTGCCCGTTCGTGGCGCACTTGGGGCGCACTCAAGGGCAACACTCCACCACAAGGCGCGCCCAGCTTGACAGACCGCCAGGGCCGATCAGGTGCGACTCTTGATCCTCGCGCGTCATGTGTGGGGGGCGGGAGAGACGGAAGACGCCGGCCCTTGAAACTTTCTTCGCCTGTACTTAACTTATGAGTTAAGATTTTGCGCCTAAGGATCTTGGAGCATGTAAATCGACGGATTGTCGCCTGCGTCTTGGGCGATGACTGTGTGCTGACGTTCTTGCAGGAGCAGCCAGCCAACATGGCGGCTAGCGCAAAGGGCTTCAAAGCGCTGTTCCGGCGGTACGCAGAACATGGGCGCCAAGGCTTGACGGAAGACCAGTTCCACCTGGCAAACCGCGAAGAGAGCATTTGGGAATTTCGCAAGGGCGCCTTGCGTGTGTTCTGCTTCATGGACAACGAAGAACACCTGACGGTTCTGACACACGGCACCGTCAAGAAGTCCCAGAAGGTGAAACCCGCCGAGGTAACCGCGGCGGTCGCTGCGAAAAACCGCTATCTGACCGCAAAGAAGGTCGGACAAATCAACGTTATGGAGAAGGACAATGAGTGAGATGGCCGCCCTTAAGTGGTATCGTGATCTCGCCGACGATACCGACTATCTGACCGAAGACGCTAAGATCGGGTTTGCCGTGTGCGTTGAGCAGCGCATGAAACAGCAAGGCATATCCAAGACCGACCTTGCGCACAGGCTAGGGACCAGTCAAGCCTATGTCACCAAAATTCTGCGCGGCGACAGCAACCTGACAATCAAGAGCATGGTCGAACTTGCCGCCGCGGTAGACGGGACGCTCCATTTACACCTTACGCCGCGATACGCGCGCGTGCAGTGGTTAGGTATCGTGCGGAACGAGCCGGAGCCAATTGCCGCTGCCGCGTCGGTTTGGGCGAGCCATGCCACTAAGGGGGCGCATGGGTACCTTCCCGTTGCGGCTTGACCGCTATTTCTTCACGGAAACTGTGGTCAGGGCAAACCCCGGCCACGCCCCGACCGGCCCGCGCGACGGCAGTCTGATCGTGCCATCGCTGTCGTGCTCGCCGATCGAAGGCAGGGAGGACGCTTTCGCCCTGGAATTGACTGTCACGCTTGACGAATCCAAAAGCGAAAACCCACCTTACTTCTTTTCGATCAATGCCTTTGCTATCTTGGTTGCCGCCCCTGATCTGCCCTGCGAGGCAGCGCTCCCAATGGCGCAAACAACCGGGTTTAACATGCTGGTAGGGGCGATCCGCGAACACCTTGCTAGCATCACGGCCCGCGGGCCATGGGGTCCTTTTTTGTTCGGGCCGATGACTTACCAGCAAACCGCTGCCCTTAACCAGATTCCGGCTTCGGAAGATTCGCCTGACTGCTGACCCTTAGACTCCACCCAAGCGACAGCCCCGACCGGGTTCCGCGATCCCAGCGATACCCGAGACATCCGAGATACCCGCCCCAAGACTGGCAACCCGGCCCGGTTTTGACCCCCTTTTTTTCTCAACTGCGCCGTGAGTGCGCCACGGACCCGTGGCGCAATCTTTTAAGCCTTTTAATACATGCACTTTAGGTAACACAAACTATGATGGTTAATCCCTTGGTACCGGGTAACAATGCTAGCAGCCTGTCGGACTTTCGGGGCGATCCCGCTGATCGGGTCAATCGGTGATCGATTCTGGTGGTCCTAAGGGAAATTTGGGGCTTCCGCGCGCAGATCGAACGTCTCAAATTTAGCGTGTGAAGGGCCTCCGCGAGTCCGGGAGGCTCCTAGCCTTGAATTATCTGTCATGCGCCTTGATTGTTCACTCTTCGGGGGTAACATTGCCCCACGCTTTTTTCGAGCATAAGCTGCGCCGAATTTCCTCTAAAATTTGCCGTTTTGGTTGAGTCATTTCTGGTAATAATCGGGCTTAACATTAAGATAATCCCTTTACGCCGTGTTTTGGACAGGAAGTGGCACTCACACCTGAAATCTTTGGTTCGACGATCGTCGCCCGCGGCGCCTTCAACCCAGCAATATTCTCCCCCGACTGGCTGGAGAATAACGGGCTTTTAGGCGCTGAGGATTCGTCTGCGGCTCGTCAGGCGCCATCAATGATGGTTTCTCACCAGATATCGGTGTTTGAAACGGATTGGTTTACGATACAGGTTCTGGAGAATCAGTTTGTACTTCAAAGTAAGGGCGCCCTGTCTCCAGCTTTCACTGATCTGGCGGCAGGTACATTGACGCTATTGCCCCATACGCCCATAACCGCCATTGGATTAAATTACGTAGGGCACTACCGGCTTCAAACCGAGAATGACTATCACCGCGTCGGCGATGTGCTGGCCCCCAAGACCATTTGGAATGAACTCTACCCGGACGAGAACAGTTCTGCTGGACTTAGTAATTTAACAATTCTGATTCGGCAGACGAAACGTGGAAAGCTGCCTCAGACAGGCGACGCGAAGGCCATAACCGTTCAGCCATCTGAGCGCATCAAGTTTGGCGTGCTTATGTCATATAACGACCACCATGAAGTTAGTGCTAATGAAAGCAATAATCAGACATCCGCAGAGCGCGCTGTAGAGATCGTTACCCTAGACTGGGAGTCATCATGGAAGGATGCTTTACGTGTCTTTGATGGAGTGATATCCAAAGCGCTTGCGAGTCCAGAGGAGTAGTAAGTGAACACTCTAACGCAGTTTCCTCTGACTACGAATGAGGCGAACAGGGGGACTGCCCCCATACCGCTCCACCGCCGGGGCAAGTCTTTTCGGCGCTTCGATGCGGCGCGTGGTCAAGTAACGACCACTGATTTCGATCTTTACCTCACGGAAAAGCAGACGCCACACGCGCTGCTAGCAAGAACTGACGTACCGGATAAACCCATCTCCGCTCCTTCGGTAATTGCCGCAAAGCAACTTACCGCCTCCTTGGATTCTACTGTAATTCAATTATGGGAAGGAAGGGTCATCCGTGTGCGTCTCCATGAGGGGGTCATGGACGTTTTGCTAAATGCAAAGATCGGTAGCTTGCCAGCCCATACCGGTGAAATTGAATTGCAGTGGGTGCATGAGCAGGATCGGGAACTTGTTGTTCCAGGAGCAATATTTTATCTAACTCTTTATAGGAAGACAAAAAGCGGAAGCATCGAAAACGCGCAAGAATTGCGGTTCCGTCGGCTGCCTTCTTGGAGCAGACAGCAAGTTCGGCAAATTGAGTGCGAGGCTCAGTTGATGCTTTCGAAAATGAAGGGACGACCACTCGCCGAATGACGGACTATGGGAAGGGGCCTGCCGTCAACGAGGTAGAGGTCACGCTCTTCGGCCCAGGCTTTGGGGAGGCAGTCGCCATCCACGTTGGTGAAAATAACTGGATGCTGGTTGATTCTTGTATTGATGCTGACCATTCATGCGCGCCAGCGTCTGCCGCTTACCTTGAGGCTCTGGGTGTATCCCCGCATCACGTTCGCGCCATCGTAGCTTCGCATTGGCACGATGATCATGTTCGAGGTATTTCCCAACTCGCAGCGCGATACCCGCTAGCGGATTTTATTATTTCATCCGTTTTTAACGACAAAGAAGCTACGTCGTTTCTGGCCGCCTATAGCGGCAGCGTTGCTCCGGGACAGGCTCGCGGCACTACCGAGCTTTACCAAGTCATTCAGCAGCGTGAAAATGTTTTTTATGTGCATCAGCGCTCAATTATTCTTGAGGTGCCGATGTTGGGCAGAACGATTAGGGCGACCGCGTTGTCACCCGTACAAGCCGCCCATAGTCAATTTATTGCGCATATGGCGCATTATTTGCCGCGGAAAAGTGGTGGAACTCCGATTAGCCATGCGCCGGAACTTGATCCAAATATCGAAGCAATAGCCACTCATATTGATCTTGGCGATGATGCGATTTTACTCGGCTCAGATCTTGAGGAGCACGATGCTTTAGGGTGGTCGGCAGTGGTTGCTGATAAATGGTGTAGTAATCGAAAACAGGCCACTGCATACAAGGTTTCTCATCATGGCTCCTATACCGGAGATATGGAGAGGATCTGGACGACGCTTTTGCAGCCTTTGCCAATTGCTGCCCTTACTCCTTTTAACCTCGGGCGACATAAACTTCCGACGGATGATGACAAAGCGAGAATTCGGAACTGCACACCCCACGGATATATTAGTTCCGGTGTAACTCGCAAGCCGAAAATGAATAGCACTCAGGTGAAGCGACTTGCAGACCGCTGTAAGAATCTCAGCCAAATTAACCCCGGCTTCGGTACTATACGGCTACGCAAGCCATTTGGAGGGGCGCATTGGAATGTCGAGTGCTTTGCTAATGCACAGCGACTCTGATTCGCTCAAGCAAATCTTGCCTGGCATGCGACGGAACCTGGAAACACGATTTCTCTGGCCGTCATCCAGAGCAAACACATGCCACAGACCCTTGTGCTGGCTTGCTGGGTGTTCCCGATGCGCCGCATTACAATTCGTGGCGTTCACGGCTCGCTCGTGCAGCAGGTCCGTGAGGAACTCCGGGGCCAAGTCCGCGCTGCCGTCCTGCGCCAGTGCCATAACCGGGGGGTGGTCAGCACTGGCGAACCGCGCCGGGTCCTTAAGCGGGCAGGGTCAGGTCTTCCAATCATACATCCTCCATTGTCTCATCGCTGTTGGATTGCAAGACCTGACCCCTCGTCGCTCGTGACCCCTCGTCGCTCGTCGCTTAAGGTGGAACCCCCGACTTCGCTGGAAAAATCATCTCCCTAACTTCCGTGCACGGACATCCGCAGAATGAGACCAAAAAGATCGACACTTTTCTGTAGCGCCCGGAGCTAGAAATGAAGTGGACAGAGGTGCAAGCCGAGCATCCAAATGACTGGCTGGTCGTCGAGGCGATTCAATTCCATGAGGAGGGAGACGTATTCGTCGCCGATGACATGACCGTGGTTGAAAAATGTCCCGATGGCGCCGCCGCCTTTGCCGCCTACCGGCGTCTTCATCGGTCCTATCCCGCCCGGGAGTTTGTGTTCGTACACACTAGTCGCCAAGATTTACGGATCGAGGAGCGGCGCTGGATTGGTATCAGGACAGGCGCATGAAGTTGGTACTCCGCGAAGCTTTGCTGTTTGTGCCGGTGACCTTGGTTTATCGCGGCGTCAGACTTGAGATCGATGATATCTTGGTCGATACCGGTTCGGCCACCACGCTGCTGTCCATTGATTCTGTCGCCCCTCTTGGTATTATGGTTTAAGAATGAATGGGATATTAGGGTTGGATGCATTGCTTCGTGCTGGAGCCGTTCTCGATCTCAAAAATCTGACCATCGAATTTTCAGAGTGAACCGCTGGCCTCACATCGGCCGGGCCATAGTCCGGTTCATCATCGCCATAGGCCCCTGCCAAGCCGGACAGCGACAGCCCCGACCATAAGGTGCGCTCGTCGTCCTGGCCCGGCTCGACCAGGCCCTTGCGGGCGCCCTCAAGGTCCTCCAACCCATTCGCAGACCAAGGCCGCGGAAGCGGGCGGGGCCTGGCCTACCGGTAGAGGACGGCGTCAGTCAGTCCGTCAGGCCGGCCATTGGGCCGACAGCGCTTGGGCCTTCCACCCCTAGTCCGAGCGGCCGAGCTCAACTCTGATAGGTCTTGCCCTCGCATTTGTGGGAGAATCGCGCTTCGCCGTCTGGTGACTGAAATCCACAAGGGTGTCGGAGTCGTATGGCCGTCAACAAGAAGACCCTGAGCGAAGACGACATCAGCGTCAAGTTCATCAATCCGGCCCTGCTCCTGGCCGGCTGGGATGAGATCACCCACATTCGCCGGCAGGTCTACTTCACCAAGGGCCGCATCATCGTGCGCGGCAAGCTGGTGACCCGCGGCAAGGGCAAGCGCGCTGACTACATCCTCTACTACTGCGGCATCCCGATCGCGGTGATCGAGGTCAAGGACAATAGCTACCCCGTGGCCGCCGGAATGCAGCAGGCGCTCGACTACGCGCTCACGCTCGACGTGCCCTTCGTCTTCGCCACCAACGGCGACGCCTTCGTCTTCCACGACCGCACCGGCCAGAGTGCCCGGTTGGAGACCCGGCTCGCCCTGGACGCCTTCCCCAGCCCCTTCAGCCTATGGGCGCAGTACTGCACCTGGAAGGGCCTGGCCCCCGCCCAGCAGGCCATCGTCCTGCAACCCTACTACGACGACGGCAGCGGCAAAGAGCCGCGGTACTACCAGCGCAACGCCGTCAATGCGACGGTCGAGGCCATCGTCAAGGGCCAGGACCGCATCCTGCTGGTGATGGCCACCGGCACCGGCAAGACCTACACCGCCTTCCAGATCATCTGGCGGCTGTGGAAGGCCGGGCGCAAGAAGCGCATTCTCTTCCTCGCCGACCGCAACGTCTTGATCGACCAGACCATGGTCAACGACTTCCGGCCCTTCGGGGCCGCCATGGCGAAGCTCAGCACCTCTGCCCGGACGATCGAACGCGCCGATGGCACGACCTCCGAGCTGACCACGGCCCTGGAGCGCTCCTGCGGCAGCAACGAGCCCCGGCGCATCGACACCGCCTACGAGATCTATCTGGGCCTCTATCAGGCGATCACCGGCCCCGAGGAGCGGCAGAAACTCTTCCGCGAGTTCTCGCCCGGGTTCTTCGATCTCATCGTCATCGACGAGTGCCATCGGGGCAGTGCCGCGGAGGATTCCGCCTGGCGCGAGATCCTCGACTACTTCAGTAGCGCCACCCAGATCGGCCTCACCGCCACGCCCAAGGAGACGGAGTATGTCTCCAACATCCACTACTTCGGTGAACCGCTCTTCTGCTACTCCCTCAAGCAGGGCATCCGCGACGGCTTCCTGGCCCCCTACAAGGTCATCAAGGTGCACCTGGACGTCGATGTGGAGGGGTACCGCCCGACGCCCGACGAGCACGACCTGAACGGCCACCGGATCGACGACCGCCACTACAACCAGAAGGACTTCGACCGGGTCCTGGTCATCGACGAGCGTACCAAGCGCGTCGCCAAGTGGGTCTCGGACTATTTGAAGCAAAGCGGCGACCGTTTCCAGAAGACCATCGTCTTCTGCGTCGACACCGAGCACGCCGCCCGTATGCGTCAGGCCCTGATCAACGAGAACGCCGACCTGGCCCAGCAGAACAACCGGTATGTCATGCGCATCACCGGCAACGACCCCGACGGCCAGGCCCAGCTCGGCAACTTCATCGACCCGGAGTCCAGATATCCGGTGATCGTCACCACCTCGCGCCTGCTCTCCACCGGGGTGGATGCTCAGACCTGTCGCCTGATCGTGCTGGATCGCGAAGCCGGCTCCATGATCGAGTTCAAGCAGATCGTCGGGCGCGGGACGCGGGTACACGAGGACACCAACAAGTATTACTTCACCCTGGTCGATTTCCGCAAGGCTACCAACCACTTCGCCGACCCGGACTTCGACGGCGAGCCGGTGCAAATCTACGAGCCCGGTGAGGGCGATCCCCCGATCCCGCCGGATGATGTGCCGTTGGTCGACGAGGGCGAGGAGCCCATCCCGGTGGAGCCAGGCCCGGACGAGACGATCGTCGATGACCCGCAACCGCCGGACATCGGCCTGCCGCCCGGAGTCGCTGAAGCGCCCGCCAAGTACTACATCAAGGGCCAACCGGTCACGGTCCTCACCGAGCGTGTCGAGTATCTCGACGAAGACGGTAAACTCGTCACCGAGAGCCTGCGCGACTACTCGCGGCGCGCCATCCGCGGCCAGTACGCGAGTCTTGACCAATTTCTGCGGCGCTGGCGCTCCACCGAGCGCAAGGAGGTCATCATCGCGGAACTGGCCGAAGAAGGGCTGCTGCTCGCCCCCCTGTTGGATGAGGTTGGCAAGGACCTGGACCCCTTCGACCTGATCTGTCACATCGCCTTCGACCAGCCCCCGCTCACCCGCCGCGAGCGCGCCGGCAAGCTCAACCAGGGCACGGTCTTCGCCAAGTACGGTCCCCAGGCCCGCGCCGTCCTGGAGACGCTGCTCGCCAAGTACCAGGACGAAGGCATCGTCGCCGGTCTGGACAACGTCCGCGTACTGGAGATTCCGCCCTTCAGCGCCATGGGCACGCCGTTCCAACTCATCAAGCCATTCGGCACCAAGGCCGGCTTCGAGCAAGCCGTGCATGAGCTTCAGGCGGCGCTCTATGAGGATGTGGCATGAATATCAGTCATCATGCTCAGGCGCAGGCGCAGGAAAATGCTGACCCGTCTGACGATAAACACCAAAGAGGTGAAAGATATGCTGAAGAGCTATGAGGCCATCTATGAAAAAGGGCACTTGAATTGGCTCGATGAGCAACCGAATGTCGAGTCGGCCCGGGTTATCGTCACGATTATGTTTGATAACAGTACCAAGACGAGACGCCGTTCTCCTCCCGCATCCCTGGCCGGAAAAGTTGAAATCCTTGGCGACATCCTTTCTCCTCTGGTAGATGAGGAGGATTGGGAATGTCTGAAATAATTGTCCTGGATACCCATGTCTGGCTTTGGTATGTTAACGGCAATACGGGGAAATATCCCGCGGCATGGATCGAACGTATCGCCACGGCTACGCGAGTAGCCGTCTCGCCCGTCTCTTGCTTTGAGATTGCCCTGGCGGAGAGCCGCGGCCGGATCAGCTTGAAGTGTCCGATGACTGAGTGGTTCTCAGATGCATTGGAGCCGGCCGGGGTTGAGCTCTTTTCTTTGACGCCCGCCATAGCGACGCGCGCAGTTCATCTCACCCCGGCCCATCGTGACCCCTTCGATCGAATGATTATCGCTACGGCCTTAGAATATGGCGCCATGCTCGCCAGCGTCGATGGGCTTTTTGTCCACTATCCGGAACTCGGCGGCAGCCTGCTCAAATAAGGTCGATTAATGTCAGCAAGAACGACCGTAAAATCCATCCAGGACATCATGCGCCAGGATGTCGGCGTCGACGGCGACGCCCAGCGCCTCTCCCAGCTCTGCTGGATGTTCTTCCTCAAGATCATCGACGACCAGGACCAGGAACTGGAGGTCATGCGCGACGACTACCGTTCGCCCATCCCCGATCGTCTGCAATGGCGCGCCTGGGCGGCTGACCCGGAAGGCCTGACCGGCGATACGCTGCTCGACTTCATCAACGACGACCTCTTTCCCGCCCTCAAGGGCCTCCCCGCGCTGGGCGCCTATGCCAACCGCGCCCGGGTCGTGCGGGCCGTCTTCGAGGACGCCTACAACTACATGAAGTCGGGCCAGCTCCTGCGCCAGGTGGTCAACAAGATCAGCGGCGTGGACTTCAACGACCTGTCCTCCCGCCGCCATTTCGGCGACATCTACGAGCAACTGCTCAACGACCTGCAAAGCGCCGGCAACGCCGGTGAGTATTACACCCCCCGCGCCGTCACCGGCTTCGTCGTCGATCGCATCGACCCCAAGCCGGGCGAGATTCTCTATGACCCCGCCTGCGGCACCGGCGGCTTCCTCACCTGCTCAATCCGCCACATGCGCGAGCACTATGTGAAACGGCCCGAGGACGAGCAGGCGTTGCAGGCCGGGTTGCGTGCAATGGAGAAGAAGCAACTGCCGCACATGCTCTGCGTCACCAACATGCTGCTGCACGGTATCGAAGACCCGAGCTTCGTGCGCCACGACAACACCCTGGCCCGGCCCTATATCAGCTATGGCCAGGGCGACCGGGTGGACATCATCGTCTCCAATTCCCCGTTCGGCGGCAAAGAGGAGGACGGCATCGAGTCCAACTTCCCGGCCCAGTTCCGTACCAAAGAGACCGCGGACCTGTTCCTGGCACTCTTCATCCGGCTGCTCAAACCCGGCGGTCGCGCCGGCATCGTGTTGCCCGACGGCAGCTTGTTCGGCGAGGGGGTGAAGACCCGGCTCAAGGAACATCTGCTGGAGGAGTGCAACCTGCACACCATCGTGCGTCTGCCCAACAGCGTCTTCAAACCCTACGCCAGCATCGGTACCAACCTGCTCTTCTTCGAGAAGGGCGAGCCGACGCGGGACGTCTGGTTCTACGAGCACCCGATCCCCGCGGGCCAGAAGGCCTACTCCATGACGCGCCCCATTCGGGTCGAGCACTTCCAAGGCTGCGTGGACTGGTGGGGCGGACCCGAACGACAGGGCCGGCAGGAGACCGAGCAGGCCTGGCGGGTCGATATAGACGCGATCAAGGCGCGCGGCTACAACCTGGACTGCAAGAACCCGCACACCGTCGCCGACGACCACGGCGACCCGGAGGAACTGCTGGCCAAGCTGGAGCAGGACGAACAAAGGGCCGCCGAGTTGCGCGACCAACTGAAAGGCATCTTGGCAGAGGCGCTATTAAGATGAGCCTCACGCCAAGCCGCCAAGCACGCCAAGAAATATCTATCTCGGCCCCAGGCTCCGGAAAGGGTAAATGTATTCGGAGCGTGCCTGGCGTAGCCCGGATGAAGCGCAGCGGAATCCGGGGACGAGTTCGCGGGAAACCGGATCACTGGCTTGCCGGAGCATCCTGGATTCCGCTGCGCTCCATCCGGGCTACGGCCACGGCAAGTCGCGGCGTTGAATACTTGCCCAATCGCTCAAGCATGGCAATGCAGTTCTGGCCACCCCCGCGGCCCGTCGCGGCGCGCGACGATTTTCTTTTCTCTCCTCATGACACCGCTCCGGCGGTGTTACGCATGTGTCGGGCGCCCGGCGCCCTGAGGCCCGTTGCCTCGTTCCCACGCTCCAGCGTGGGAATGCAGTCTTGGCCGCTCCAGCGGCCCAAAGCGCCCC
>CAILVI010000225.1 GCA_903837595.1 uncultured Thiodictyon sp. | reverse complement strand
GTGGAAAGGAACTGGAGTCCAATGCCTTACCGTGAAAGTCAGGCCGGGGCCCGGTGGGAGCGGCTTTAGCCGCGACGGGACCTCGCAAGCTGCCGTGGTCTCGTCGCGGCTAAAGCCGCTCCCACGGTGACTTTCATCGTCCGGGGTGGCTGGTCTTGCTGCCATGGCCGTTAGCCGGTGGAGCCAGCGCAAGCACCAGCCGCGACACGGCATGAACGGTCCCCGCCGCGGCAGGGCATCGTGCCTGCCTGCGTCGCGGCCTGGGGGCCCCTCCTACGGGCGGACATGCGCCGCCAACACCGGAGCGAAGACCCGCCGCGCCAGGGACTCGAAGTCGGCGTCGATGGGGTCGCGCCCCCGAAAGGCGGTGCGGATGGCCCACTGTGGCGACTCGCCCGACCAGCCACCGAAGCCGCCCTGCCAGGCATGCCAGGTCTCGCCTTCCCAGCCGACGCGGGCGAAGGCTGCGGAGGTCTCGGGAAAGAGCGGCAAGGGCGCCAACTGGCCCTGGCGGAACAGCTCGACCAGATCAGCCAGGTACCCCACCGCACCCGCAACCGGTGCCAGTTCCAGGACTTCCAGGCTGAAGCTGTGGCTCCGCTTGTTCTCCACTTCGGTCAGCAGCCGGCTGCGACAGTCCACCCCGACGGGCGCCAGGTGGTTCAGCACCAGGTGCCGCACCCACAGACCCAGCAGGTCCTGGGCGCGCCGCCGGCCCAGCCGATACGCGACCCGCCCTGCGGCCGTCACGCCGTCCACCCAGCCGACGAGCCTCACACCCCCGAGCGGCAGGTCCAGCTCCAGCGGCGGACACGCATCGGTGAGATAGGGCGCGAGCCCATCCCGAAAGGCTGTCACCCGCGCGGACTGGGCGTCCAGGATCAGCTCAGCCGCAGCCCCATGCGGTAGGTCGCCGGCCGCCCGGACCAGCGCGTGGGCCTCGGCCTCGGGGCAACCCTCCCCCGCCAGCACGAACAGTCGCTGGCGCAGGCCCCAGCCGGTCAGCCCGTCGAGCACGAAGGGCTCCACCTCGGCCAAGGCGGCGGACTCCTGCGGTGGGCGCAGGCCCAGGGTGCGGGTGAGGAACCACTCGGCGGGCAGGCGCAGGAAGCGGATCAGGTCATCGAGTTCCAACTCTTGCAGGGGGGCGTCCGCAACCGGCTCCGGCGCCGCGGCCGGCGTGAGCGCCTGCGCGGCAAAGCACTCCGCCCCGGCCGCGCGACCGGCACGGGCGGCCCGACACCAGTCGTCGCGGTAGCTCCACAGGCGCACGTCCGCGCCGTCGAAATAGCGCCGGGAGAAGGGCTGGAGCGGGTGGCGCACCAGCAGCCGCTCCATCAGGTCGACGCCGTCGGTGAAGCAGAAGGCGCCGCGGCAGTAGTCCAGCAACTCGTCCACCAGCACCGAGGGGATCCGCACCGCGTTGTCGCGCTGGTCGCTGCCGACATAGGAGCAGTAGAAACGCTCCCGGGCGGACAGCAGGGCCTCCAGGAACAGGTGCCGGTCGTCCTCCCGGCGGGCGCGGTCGCCGCGACGCGGGGCGGCGGCCATCAGGTCGAAGCTCAGCGGGCGCTGGTCGCGCGGGAAGTCGATCCCGTTCATGCCGAGCAGACACAGGACCCGCGCCGGGATGCTGCGCATGGGGACCATGTTGCAGAAGGTGACCCGGCCGGTCAGGAAGCGCTGGGCGGGGGCGGCGGCATCCAGCACGGCGCCCACCTCGGCACGCAGGATATCGAGCCCGACCGGCGCCGTCAGGCCGGCGGCGGCCCCATTCAGGCCGAGCTGGTCCAGCGCGGCGCGCAGGGGGTTGGAGCAGTTGCGCCTCGTCCTCGTCCGGGTCGAACAGGTCGCCGAGCAACCGGTTGACGAGCCCGGCCCAGTCGGCCAGCAGATAGGACTGCGCCAGGGCCGAACGCCAGCGCCCCAGTGCGTCGATGAACTCCTGGAGCCCACCCAGCGCGACCGTCTCCGGACCCTCCAGGTCCGGATAGGGCAGCACCCCGTGGTAGAGGCTGTCACCCGGCGGCAGGGCGAGCCCCAGAAAGAGCCGGCGCAGCCCGAAGGCCCAGGAGTTGGCGTCCTCGCCCGGCAGCTCCAGGTCCGCACGCATGGTCGCGTCCAGGCCCCAGCGCACGCCGGTTTCGGTGACCCAGGTGTGGACGCGCTCCAAGGCATCGGCATCGATACCGAAGCGCCGGGCGATGGCAGGGACCTCCAGCCAGGCCAGCACCTGCGCCGCCCCCAGGCGCGAGTGCGGCAACCCGAGCAGCTCGGCAACCGCGCCCAGGATCGGCTGCTCCGCCGACAGACGCCGGTCGGCGATCGACCAGGGGATGCGCTGCTGCGCCGGTGCGGCACCGAACACCGCGTCGATGTGGGCGGCATAGCTGTCGATGTCCGGAGCCATGCAGATGACCTCCCGGGGCTTGAGTCCCGGCAGGGTCGCAAAGAACCGCAGCAGCCGGTCGTGCAGGACCTGGACCTCGCGGTGGCGCCCGTGACACGCCTGGACCTGGATGGAGTCGTCCGCCGGGTCCAGGGGGGTGCGATCCGCCGGGTCGGCGCGGCGCCGATCGCGCAGATCCAGGATGTCGCCTTGGATCAGCCCAAGCAGACTGGCGGGGTCCGGCTCGCGAAAGTCGGGCAGCCAATCGCCCCCCATGTCCAGCAGTTGGTCCTGAAAACCCATGCCGCCGTGACCCCAGGAGGCGAGCAGCGGATTGCCCAGATCCAGCAGTGCGGAACTGTCCGGGGTCCCGGTCAGCAGTGCGCGGGCACGCCGGCGCGCCCGCCGCCCCTCGTCCACGATGTCCGCCCAATACTCCTGGCAGGGGTTGAGGACGAACAGATGCACCGGGATCAGCCCGGCGAGCCCGGTGAGGACCCGGCAATAGATGGGCGGCAGCGCGGTGGGCGCGAACACCAGGACCCGCTCGGGCAGGGGCGAGTGGGGCGCGACACCATCGGTGAGTGCGCGGTCGAGCCGGGA
Organism: uncultured Thiodictyon sp.; assembly: GCA_903837595.1. Taxonomy (GTDB): domain Bacteria; phylum Pseudomonadota; class Gammaproteobacteria; order Chromatiales; family Chromatiaceae; genus Thiodictyon. The sequence goes on along the minus strand of CAILVI010000225.1, from coordinate 13,623 downwards.
GAAGAGCGCGGCACGGTGGGGGGTCTCGATCTCGGCGGCGAGCTGCCGCCACAGCCGGGCCTGCCAGTGGTCGTGAGCGGGCGCCGGGCCCTGTTCCCACTCCAGGACCACATCCGGACGGTAGACCAGGTATTGGTCGAACAGGTCGGCGACGCGACGCGCCAACTGGTAGGTCTTGAGCTCCTGCGGCTCGCCCACGAGGTAGCGCGCCGGCTCCGCAAAGGCCGGGTCGGCGATGAGCGCCGGCAGGCGGGCGAAGACCCGCCACACCAGCCGATCCTTGTCCCACTCCGATTGGGGCGGCAGGTCCGCAAACCAGCAGCCGAGCAGGTCCCACACCAGCCGCGCCGGCAGCGGAAAGCGCAGATTGGCGGCGACCCCGGACTGCTGCGCCAACCCCTGGGCCAGCCAGCGGGCCATCCCCTGATTCTGGGCGACCAGAAACTCCTCGCCAAAGGGGTCGGCGAGCGGCTGGTCGAGCACCTCGACCAGGTGGTCGAGCAGGACCTCGAGGCGGTTGCTGTGATGGATCTCGAGCATGCTCAATCCCCCTTCACCTTGTTCCACGTATACACGGAGGTCACGGCATAGTTCCACACCGCCCCCACGAGTATCCCGGCGATGGCCGAGAGGACCCAGGCGGTCTCACCGACCAAGTGGGTCTCGAAGGCGTAGGTGGCGATCCCGACATTGGCGATGGCGCCCAGCGAGCAGGCCAGGGTGTAGGAGAACCAGCCGCGCAGCAGACCCCAGCCGCGCAGTTGCCGATCGCGGTAGGTGAAGGCGTTGTTGATGAAGAAATTGAAGGTCATGGCCACCGACGCCGCGGCAGTCTGACCGGCGGCGAACCCGGATCCACCGAGATCGTAGACCAACCACAGTACCAACAGATGGACAAAGACCCCGGTCCCGCCGACCAGGGCGAAGGGGATGAAGCGGATCGGCACATAGCGCCCCAGGGTCTTGTCCAGGAACATCATCAGATAGTCCCAGATCGCGGTGGTGTCGCGCCCGCCCTCGCCCGCCGGCCGGGTGTCGGTCCCCCGGGTGTCAATCTGATAGGGGATCTCGATAAATCGCAGTGGCCGCCGGTTGGAGGCGAAGAGGTCAGGCAGGACCTTAAGGCTGATCCCCGAGAGTCCGCCCAGCGCACCCTCCAAGACCTCGCGGGTGAGAACGAAGAATCCGCTCATGGGGTCGGTTAGGGTAGCCTTCAGCACCAGCCGCGATAAGCGGGTCGCAACCCGGTGGACCAGTTCAGGCCCGGCCGCCGCATCGTGCGTATAGCGGCTCCCCACGGCAAGATCGAGGTGCTGCGCCCGCACCGCGTGCAGCATGGCGGGCAGGTGTACCGCGGCCGGCGCCAGGTCGGTCTCCAGCACCGCCAGGTAGGGCGCGGCGGAGGCCAACATCCCCTCCACGCACGCGCTGGCGAGCCCGCGCCGGCCGATCCGCTGCACCACCCGCACCCGTGGGTCATCCCGGGCCAGCAGCCGCACCGCGGCGGCCGTGCCATCGGGTGAGTCGTCATCGACCACGATGACCTCCCAGGCGATCCCGTCCAGGACGGCGGCGAGCCGCTCCACCAATGGCTCGATCTCCCCGCACGCATTGAAGGTCGGGACGACGACGGTCAGCTCGGGACTGGAAGACACAATCACCTCTGGGGGTTCGGGGGATGGTTTGGGCCGCCGGCCGCGAAGAATAGCCCGCCGTGCGTAGGGTGGATAAGGCCCGCGGTAGGGTGCCGCGGGTCTGGCACAGCGGCCGCTCGCGCCGCATCCACCAGCCGAGGCGAGCGCCTTGGTGGATGCGCTACGCTTATCCACCCTACCGACGGCCGGATCACTTCGCACGCAAGAGGCGCGTCAAAACCGGTTAACATCCTCACCCTTTCATCGTCGCCATCCACGCTACGCTATGTCGCTCAGTCAGTCATTGCCCATTTCCGAACACCCGGTACCGCCAGCCGCCAACGCCGCCAGCTGTCTCACCTGGTCCGACCTGGACCCGCTGCATGCGGGCGCGGTGCCGCAGCGCTACGGCATGGAGATCGTCCTGTGCGATCCGGGCGCCACCCTCCCCGGCAGCTATTTTGGCGACGCCGAGGCGGGCCTGATCGGCAACCGACTCTATCTGCGCCCCGACACCCCGCTGCACTCGATGCTGCACGAGGGCTGCCACTATATTTGCATGGACGCGCAGCGGCGCGCGACCCTGCACACCGACGCGGGCGGCGACTTTCCGGAGGAGAATGGGGTGTGCTACCTGCAGATCCTGCTGGCGGACGCCATCCCGGGCTTCGGGCGGGAGCGTATGTTCGCCGATATGGACGCCTGGGGCTACACCTTCCGGCTCGGCTCGGCCCGCGCCTGGTTCGAGCAGGACGCGCAGGATGCCCGCCTGTGGCTGCGCGAGCACGGACTGACCGACGACCAGGACCAGCCGACGTGGGCGCTACGCACCTGACCGCGCCACCCACGGGCACCCGCCCCCGGGTCCTGCTCAAGGCGCTGGGCTGCCGCCTGAACGAGGCCGAACTGGAGGACTGGGCCGCGGGCTTTCGCGCGCGCGGCTTCGTGCTCGCCGGAGACGATGAGCCGGCCGACCTCATCGTCATCAACACCTGTGCCGTGACCGCGGAGGCCACACGCAAGTCACGTCAGTGGTTGCGCCGCGCGCACCGCGCCAACCCGCTGGCGCGGCTGGTGGTAAGCGGGTGTCTGGCTTCACTGGAGGCGGCCGACCTGGCGCGGGAGTCCGGGGTGGACCTGGTGGTCGGCAACCAGGACAAGGACCGGCTGGTCGAGATCGCCGCGGCCGCCCTGAGCCTACCGATCATGCCCGAGTTGGCCATCGTAGGGTCGGCCAACCCACTGTTCGCCCGCGGTCGTCAGCGCGCCTTCATCAAGGTGCAGGACGGCTGCCGCCACGCCTGCACCTTCTGCGTGACCACGCTTGCCCGCGGCACGGAACGCAGCCGCCCGCTCCCGGAGATCATTGAGGCCATCAATCATTACAGCGCCAGCGGGGTGCGCGAGGTGCTGCTCACTGGGGTACATCTGGGCGGTTACAGCGACACCACCGGGGCCGACCTTAGCGCACTGGTGCGGGCGGTGCTGCGTGAGACGGCGATCCCGCGCGCGCGTCTGGGCTCGCTGGAGCCCTGGGACCTGCCGGCGGACTTCTGGGAGCTGTTCGCCGACCCGCGGCTCATGCCCCACCTGCACCTGCCGATGCAGAGCGGCTCGGACGCGATGCTGCGGCGTATGGCCAGGCGCTGCAAGAGTGACGAATTCGCCCGTCTGGCCGGACTGGGACGGAGCGCAGTGCCGCAGCTCAACCTCACCACCGACATCATCGTCGGCTTCCCGGGCGAGAGCGACGCCGAGTGGCAGGAGACCCTGGCCTTCGTCGCCGCCATGGCATTCGGCCAGGTCCATTGCTTCAGCTATTCACCGCGCGCCGGCACCCGCGCGGCAAGCCTGCCCGGGCAGGTGGATGCACAGACCAAGCGGCAGCGGGTGCTGGAGCTGAAGGCACTGGCGGATCGGTTGCAGCAGCAGATGTTCGCCGCGCAGGTCGGACGGGACTCGCAGGTCCTGCGCGAAGGGCAGCCCCGCGCGGGCCAGCTGGGGGACCTGTTCGGCTATACCCCGAATTACCTGCCGGTGCGCATTGATGCGCACCCGGACGCGGCAGCGGTCGGCGAGGTGATGGACGTGACCATTCGCGGTATCGATCCGGATGGGGCGACGTTACGCGGGTGTCTCCGCGACCAGATCGGATAAGGGGCGATATGAAAAAGCACGTTTCATACTGGATCGCAACGCTATTTGCCCTGGCGATCGTGACGGGCGTTGGCACCTACGTGAGGCACGTCAAGCTCCTGCGCGCTGAGATCGAGAGCACCTTTCTCAGCCGCAACGAACTGCTGAGCACCTTCGTTGCCTTGCACCGGGACCAGGTCACCGTCATGCGTAACCTGGTAGTAGAGCGCTACCGTACCGCCGCCGAGCCCGCTGTCAGCGGGCTGCAAATCCGTGAACACCCCGAGCTCAATGGGTGGGAGGTCCTGACTCCCGAAGTGCCAGTGGCCGGCACCGTCACGGGAGACGGCCCGCTTCCTCTCTCCCCGCAGCAGCGGCGTGAAATCGCTGCCGCAATGGGCATAGAGGCGCAGGTCCGTGCAGCGCTTAAGTTCGACAAGGAGGTGGCATGGCTCTACTACGTGTCGGCCAACCAGTTCATTTATCTGGCGCCACAGACCCCGGTGGAGCAATTCCACTTTACCCCCGAGCTCTATCAGCGCGGCTATTGGCTGGAGGCCGTGCCGGAGCGGAACCCGCAGCGGCGTATGATCCTCAACGGCCCCCTCAAGGACTTGGGTGGCAAGGGATGGGTGATGACATTTGCCGAGCCAGTCTATGTCGACAACACGTTTTTGGGCGTGGTTGCACTGGACCTGCGTATCCAGACCCTGGAGCAACTCACCAAGATCGGTCAGAGCACGGGCGAGACCATCATGATCGGCGAGAACGAACGCCTGATTGCCCGACCGGGCGGATTCGCGCCAGATGTCCAACTGCAGCCACGGCTCAGCGATAAGCTCATCGACTGGCATGAGGACGATGCCAACGGCTGGTGGCTTAGCAGTCCGGTGATCAAGGATGAGCTCTGGTTAGTGCACCGCGTCAGCCGCCGTCAGCTCTATTGGGCGGCGGCCCGCGAAAGCGCGGCCACCTGGCTGGTGATCGTGATGCTCGGAGTACTTGGCGTCATGGCCTGGCGCCTGAGAACCGCGCTCGCCCAAGTCACGCAACTGACCCATGTCGACCCCTTGACGCAGGCACTGAACCGCCGCGGCTTCTATGCGCAGGCGCAAACCACCCTGGCACTCGCAAAGCGCAAGCAACTGCCCCTGGCGCTGATCATCATGGACATCGATCACTTCAAGAGAATCAACGATAACCATGGCCATGCCGCCGGGGACACGGTGCTCAAGCAGTTGGGAGGCTATCTGAACGACGCGCGCCGGCCCTTCGATTTATTCTGCCGCTGGGGCGGTGAAGAGTTCATCCTGGTCCTGGTGCTCGATGACGCCACCCCAGCGGTTGCGGTCGCTGAACGCTTTCGGCAGGAAGCACAGCGCACACGCATACCACCGGATGACCTTCCGATCACGCTGAGCGGGGGCCTGGTCATGATTCAGGACGGCGAGCCCATCGACGCGGCCATTAAGCGTGCCGACCGGTTGCTCTATCAGGCCAAGGAAGGCGGTCGCAACAAGATCATTGCGCAGGTGTGAGGATGGCCGCCGCGGCGCGGATTGGCGTCGATCATAACTCCGGCCACACCCTCTCGTGACACCGCTGCGGCGGTGTCACGCATGTGTTGGGCGCTGTGCGCACAGAGGCCGTTGGCGGGAGGGGCCTTGATCATCGCTCCGGCCAGCGGCCATGTTCTGGAGTCCAAGGCTTCAACCTTGGTCCTATCCATCCAAGGCTGAAGCCTTGGACTCCAGCCCGGCTTTGATAGAAGAGTGCAGAGATGATATCGAAACACAACCTGCGGCTATTGCCTATTGCCTTTCTGAACTTGGCGCTGCTGGGTTGCACGCCGGCGATTTCAGACCTGGACCTGTCGCAAGCGGCGGCCGATCATCTCCCGCGGGATGCTGCATTGCGTTTCCTGATGGCGATGGATAACAATAGAAATTATCTCCCCTGTCGATTCAGACCGGATGAGGTCGAGCGTGAGCATTCCGGGGGCAAGCGGGCAGCCTATTCATCATTGACGGTCGAGCCAGCAGCGCGTGGCAGTGGCCTACTACGTGAAAACGGGCGGATATTCTGCTTTTTCGGGGGGCCGGAGGAAGCAGACAGGCAGCATCTGGAACAGCGACTCTTTTTCAGGAAGACAGTGACTGCCCTGCTGGCCCTCGGGGTCCAGGCCCCCTCGAACGCCAAGTAGTTCCGGCTCGGTGTCAGGGTTGTCCCGCTGAACATGGAAGCGTCAGAAACATCCGAAGAGGATTGCTCGCGAAGATAGCGGTTCAGCGAGACCACACGGCAATCAAATGCTTGACGGTCATGATTCGGCCCCAGCGCCGCAATGCGCAGTGACCCCGCAGCCCAATTCAAGGTCGGATAATACGCGCATGCTCATCGAGCGCCTGTTGCAGCCGGTCGTTGGGCTGCGGCGGGTCGAGCAGCATCGCCTGAAAGCACGCCCATTCCTCGCTCGTCAGCACGATGGCGTCATACGTCCGCACAACCTGCTCAGCCTGCCGCAAGGCGACATCAATAACAAAGTCCGTCAAGGTCTTATCGAGATAGGCCGCAGCACGCTCCAGGGTCTGCTTGGACTGTGGACGCGGACGCAGGCTGAGACGCTCCTGGCGTTGCGCAACCCTGGGCATGGCGGGGATCTCCGAAAATTGATACCGACTAAAATGTACGCGCGATTGACGCACACTTCAACCGCGGGTCAGGACCGAGCGTCGACGCAAGCCACTGAGTAACTGGCCAGACGCTGCAAGGGCGCCGAGTTCGCCCCTCTGGCCGGGCTGGGGCCGAAGCACACCACCAACATCATCGTCAGCTTCCCGGGTGAGGCCGCGGCGCAGTGACAGGAGACCCTGGACTTCCCCGAACCGACGCGCCGCCGCATTGAGGCCGAGGCCCAGAGACCCTCTAAGAAGGGGCTGGACCGCACACGGGTCACGGCGAGCGTCGATAAGGGCATTCACTGACCCCGGGCCAGTTTTTTTGGCTATACTCACCCCTTGACTTGACTGGCACACTGGACCCGCATCAGCCAAGACACTGACTTACAGTGACTTATTTCGCGTCAGCGAACAGATGTGCCGCGGGTCGGCCAGGATCGTAGCGGGCGCTCTGCGCTGCGAGTATCGCTGACCGGGACGATGGTCCTGAACATGGATCGTTCGATGCCGGACAGGCAACAACGCATGGCCGGGCATGGACGATCCATGCTGGAGATACAGCCGAGCCCCCCCAGAGATTGGCCGATGGATGCTGGAGATACAGCAGCGAAGGTTCGGCATCCGCCGATCCATGTCGGACCATGGAACGACGGATGCCGCGACGTGGACGCCGCCTGTCGTTACATCGATCGCCGATCTTGGCGATCGAACCGCGACGGTCGGACATCGATCGATCCGGGTCTGGACATAGACGCGTGGATGCCGCGACATGGCGCGACATCTCTTGTGCATGTCGCGCCATCTCTGGCGCATCTCGCGTCATGCGCCGGCATCGGCGTGTCTATCGCGGAGATTAGATTTTCGATGTCCGACAGCCATCGCATCATTCGTCCACATCGGACGATGGATGTCCAGCATCGATCGTCCTACCATGGGCATGGGATCATGGACACCGAGCATGGGGCCAGCCAGTTCGGACACGAGACGAAGGAACGCAGGCGTGGATTTTTCCTTATGTAGGGGCGGGATTGAAACCCGCCCCTACGGGCACTGCATCCGTCTACCTGGACTCAGACGGGCTGCGGTACGCGGGCGCACCCTCACCACCGGGCGCTCCAGCTCAATCGAATTCATCGGACGACACCACGGTCGATGAGCGAAACACCCGCAGGATCACCACCGCCCCGACCACAAAATTGTTCTTTTGCTTGACCAATGGGCTATCGGCAAAGACCGCGTCGGCGACTGTATCCCAGCGGGCGTAGGTACCGAACGAAACCCGCGGGTTCAGGTCGTATTGAGCGGAAGCAGACAGATAGGCATCGCTCACGCCGGCCGCGGAGCGATAGGCCGGGCGCTCGGGCGTGGCATAGGCGGGGGCCACGTTATAGAAATAGCCGTTATAGTCGCGGTCCCCGAAGTTGATGCCGGCACCGAAATGGAACCGGACATGCTGATCGAGGAAGCGGCTGCGGTTGAAATAGACCGCACCGAGCCCCCCCGTCAGACCTTGGTAGTGCATCTGCGGACCGCCGGAGAAGCCCAGCGACGCGGCGGCCCGCACGGACGCCTGGAGATAGAGCTGATCCAGCGGGTGGCGCCCGAGGAAAAACCACTTCACCGAGGGGCCGATCTCGCCGATGGCATCCAGCCTGGGCATCCCGGCCCGCGCCCGATTGGACTTGGGCACGGGAGGGTTGCCGGAGAGCGAGAGGCTGGTCTCCAGATACGGCCCCTGGTAGAAGATCCCGCGCACCCCTTCGCGGGTAGCCCGCAGGTACTTGCCGCGATAGGTGAAAAACGGGGTCGGAAAGGCATAGACCTGGGACTGGTCGGACCCGGGGTAATGCGGGATGCTCGCCACGAAGTTGTAGAGACCGAACTCCCAGAGTGGCGCCATGATCGTCTTGGGAGTGGTCGTGGCGGCAGAACCCGTCCCGCTCTGCGCGGCCGGCGCGACACCGACGACCAACAGGCACAGGACGGGGAGGAGTCGCAACGGCAGGGGTCTCATGGGCACTTGATCCTTGAAGGGACGGTTCTCAGCGTCGCGGACCGGCACCGAGTACACAAGACTCTAACCCCCTGCCGGACCGACCACAAGCCCGGCCGCTGCTCCCGGAACCGGCAGGTACCCCCGCCATCATGTAGAATCGCCCCCCTACGACGAGCGCAGAGATCAGGCTATGGCGGACAAAGAGACAACCCATTTCGGCTACCAACAGGTGCCGGTCGAGGAGAAGGCGGCGCGGGTACGGGAGGTCTTCGACTCCGTCGCCTCCCGCTACGACCTCATGAACGACCTGATGTCGCTGGGCATCCACCGGCTCTGGAAGCGGCACGCCATCGCGCTCGCCGGGGTGCGGCGCGGCCAGCGGGTGCTGGATCTCGCCTCCGGCACCGGCGACCTGGCGGAACGCTTCGCCGAGATCGTCGGGGCCAGCGGCCAGGTGGTGATGACCGACATCAACGAGGCCATGCTCTCGCGCGGCCGGGAGCGGCTGCTGGACAAGGGGCGGGTGGGCAACCTGAACTACTCCCTGGCCAACGCCGAGAAACTGCCCTTCACCTCCGACACCTTCGACTGCGTGACCATCAGCTTCGGGCTGCGCAACGTGACCCACAAGGAGTGGGCCATCGAGGAGATGTATCGGGTCTTGCGCCCCGGCGGGCGCCTCCTGATCCTGGAGTTCTCACACCCCACGAGCAAGGCCTTCAGCCGCGTCTACGATCTCTACTCCTTCAACGTACTGCCGTTCCTGGGCGGGTTGGTGACCAACGACGCGGAGAGCTACCGCTACCTGGCCGAGTCCATCCGCATGCATCCGGACCAGGAGACCCTGCGGGCGATGATGGTCGGTGCCCGGTTTGAGCGCTGCGCCTTCTTCAACCTGACCGGCGGGGTGGTCGCCATCCACCGGGGGTACAAGCTGTGATGACCGACGACGACACCCAAGGCTCCCGGCCGGGGGCGGGCTTCGCGATCCCCGCCGCCGTGCTGGCCGCGCTCGAGGCGACCCTGAATCACTACATCGCCCTCGACCCCGAGGGCGCCCGGGGCTTCGAACCGCTGTATGGCCGCATCATCGCCATCACCGTCGAGGGCATCGGTGCCCGGCTGACCCTTATCCCGGGACCCGATCGGATACAGGTCTTCGGCGCCTATGACGCCATCCCGGACTGCCAGATCCGCGGCACCCCGCTCGCCCTGCTGCGACTGGTGACCGCAGAGCGCAAGGAGTCGCAACTGGCCTCCGGCGCGGTACAGATCGAGGGCGATACCACGCTCGCCCACGGTTTGAGCAACGCCATGGCGGGGCTCGATGTCGACTGGGAGGAGCAACTGGCGCGGGTACTCGGTGACCCCATCGCCAACCAGATCGGCCGCGGCTGGCGTGCCGCCGGCGACTGGAGTAGCCAGACGGGGGAGACCCTGCGGGCCAATCTCAAGGAGTATCTGGAGGAGGAGTCCCGCCTGCTGCCCACCCGCTACGAGGTCGACTCCTTCATCGGTCAGGTCGACCTCGTGCGCGACGACGTGGAGCGCCTGGCCGCCCGCATCGAGCAACTGACGACGCTGGCGGGCGCGGAGCCCGGCGGCCGCCGATGATCGGCCCGCGTCAGGCACTGCGCCTGTTCCGCATAAACCGGGTACTGCTGCGCCACGGGCTGGACGAGGTCATCCTCGCCACCCATCTGTTCCGCCCGCTGCGCTGGATACTCTATCTCACCCCCTGGTACTGGCTGCGCGGGGAGCTTCCCAGCTACCCGGTACGGATGCGCCTGGTGCTGGAGGACCTGGGCCCGATCTTCGTCAAGTTCGGCCAGATACTGTCCACCCGCCGCGACCTGCTCCCCGACGACGTCGCGGTGGAACTGGCCAAGCTCCAGGACCGGGTGCCACCCTTTCCCGGCGAGCAGGCCCAGGCACTGATCGAGAAGGCCTGGGGCTGCCAGGTCGGCGAGGTGCTGGACGAATTCGACCAACGCCCGCTCGCCTCCGCCTCCGTCGCCCAGGTCCATACCGGGCGGCTCAAGGACGGCACCCAGGTGGTGGTAAAGGTCCTGCGCCCGGGGATCGAGAAGACCATCCGCCAGGACATCGACCTGCTCTACACGATCGCTCGCATGGCGGAGCGCTACTGGCCGGACGGCCGGCGCATGCGTCCGGTGGAGGTGGTGCGCGAGTACGAGAAGACCATCTTCGACGAGCTGGACCTGCAACGCGAGGCGGCCAACTGCTCCCAGCTGCGGCGCAACTGGTTGAATAGCGAGCTGATCTACATCCCGGAGGTCTATTGGGACTGGACCCGCGCCTCGGTGCTGGTGATGGAGCGCATCTACGGCGCCCCGGTCAACGACGTCGAGCGGCTCAAGGCCCAGGGCGTGAGCATGAAGCTCCTGGGCGAACGCGGGGTGGAGATCTTTTTCACCCAGGTGTTCCGGGATAATTTCTTCCACGCCGACATGCACCCGGGCAATATCTTCGTCGAGCCCAGCGGGCGTTATATCGCGGTGGATTTCGGCATCGTTGGCACCTTGACCAGTGACGATCAGCGCTACTTGGCGGAAAACCTGCTCGCCTTCTTCGAGCGCGACTACCGGCGCGTCGCCGAACTGCATGTGGAGTCCGGCTGGGTGCCGCCGGAGACCCGGGTGGATGAATTCGAGTCGGCCATCCGTACCGTCTGCGAGCCGATCTTCGAGAAGCCACTCGCGGAGATCTCATTCGGGCACTTCCTGGTGCGGCTGTTCCAGACCGCGCGGCGCTTCGACATGGAGGTCCAGCCCCAACTCGTCCTGTTGGAGAAGACCCTGCTCAACATCGAGGGTCTGGGCCGGATGCTCTACCCGGAGCTGGACCTGTGGACCACCGCCAAGCCCTATATGGAACGCTGGATGCGCGACCAGATCGGCATCAAGGGCCTGGTCAAGAAGACCCGGCGCAACCTGCTGACCATCGCCGATCAGTTGCCCGACCTGCCGCTGATCGCCCACCGTATCCTGCTCGCCGCGGACATGGAGGCACGCCGCTCATTCGTCGCCCGCAGCGGGACCAATGGCAAGCAGCGGGGCGAGGAGTCCGGCACCGGCGGCCTGTCCGCCCGTGCCCTGGCCGGCGCCACGCTGGCCGTCTGCGGTACCCTGATGCTGCTCCTGGGCCCAGGGCAGTGGCTGGCACCGGAGTTGGCCTTGGGGCTGGTGGGTGGGGCGTATCTGGGCGGGGCCTGGCTGCTGTTGACCGCGAGCCGTTAGTCTACCCCCGCGTGACACCGCTCGAGCGGTGTCACGCATGTGTTGGGCGCTCAGCGCCCCGAGGCCCGCGGCCCGCGGCCCGCGTGATGATCAAGACCACAGGGGATATCAACGATGTTCGACTATCCCGTTATTCTTGAAGCGCAACTGGAAGGCAGCTTTGTCGTCACCTTCCCCGACGTTCCGGAGGCAACCACTCAAGGCGAGGACATTGAGGAGGCCCTGCTCTACGCGATCGACGCCTTGGAGTCGGCGCTGTCATTCTACGTCGATGCCCGCAAACCACTACCGCTGCCCTCGCCCCCCGCGGACCGCCCCACGTTACGCCTATCGGGCTTGGAATGCGCGTAGCCCGGAATTTCGCAAAGCATTCCGCCAACCGAGTGCGAACCGTAAGGCCGGAGCGCCATTTTGACCCTGACCGCGGGACGCTTTACACCCTGCACGAGCTTACCCTCGGCAAATGCGAAGATACGCGCCTGATTCGGGATCATTTGCGTCATCGCAATATTCAGCACCCCGTCCGTTATGCTGCCGCCAGCCCGGCCCCGTTGAAAGGTCCTGGCACTCGATGGATTCCTTTACAGCTAGATAATCTCCAATCTGCGCAACGACAAGACTTAGGACGCGCAGTAGGTTAAACCCATGAGTATCGAAGAAAACTACAACATTGGCTTCATTGCTGCGCTCGCTCTGCGAGAGAAACAGATTCAGCAAAATTATCGCCCCATCATTGCCGTTCACAAGTGGTTTGCCCGACGCCCCGGCACTCTGTTCCGCGGGCTGTTACTTTCGGAATTTGCCAAGGGCCCTATCGAATCCACTTACTTCAAGCCCCACAGCTTCGTCGGTGTCACCATAGCGGACCCGTTCATGGGTGGCGGAACGCCTCTTTTGGAAGCTAACCGCATCGGCTGTAACGTCATCGGCGCCGATATCAACCCGATGGCAGCATGGGTGGTACACGAGGAAATCGACGCCCTTGACCTGACCGCCTATGCCGAAACGGCCGCGCGACTGGCTGAGCATCTGGCCCAAGTCCTCGGGGATTTCTACAAGACCCGCTGTCCGGTAACAGGCCGCGACGATGCCGACGTGAAGTATTTCATGTGGGTGAAAACGGGCACGTGCGTCGCCTGTGGTCAGGGGTTCGACCTGTTCCCCGGGTATACGCTGGCCGAGGACGCCCGGCATCCAACCTATGTGCTCATTTGCCCCGGCTGCGGCGACCTCAACGAGGTGGCAGACCCGAAAAATCCGGGCAAGTGCGCCTGTGGAGTAACGCTCAGAACCGAGGGCACGGTCAAGCGCAACAAATGCGCGTGCCCGTTTTGCGGCCATATCAACGCGACACCCTTTCATGGCGCAGGCCCGCCCACGCACCGGCTATTTGCCATTGAGTATCACAATCCTGAGCTCAAAAAGCGGCCCGGTCGGTTGTTCAAGAAACCAGACGCCGACGACCTGGCTCGCGTCGCGGCGGCGAGTGCGGCATGGAAACGGATGCGCCCATCATACGTGCCGGATGACACAATACCCGACGGGGACGAAAGTTCGCGCCTGCACCGCTGGGGCTACGAGCGATTCAGCGAGCTGTTTAGCGACCGGCAGTTACTCGCGCTGGAAACAAGTGCGCAGTTTATTTCCGGCGTGAAAGACCGTCGGGTGCGCAGAGCGCTAGCAACCAACCTGTCCGATCTGCTGCGCTATCAGAATATGCTCTGCCGCTATGACGCTATGGCATTAAATCCCTTGATATTTTTTCCGTTCATGGGTTTCCGGTCAGCTATTTGCAGCTGAAGTTTCCTACTTTTGATCTGGGGCCTTGACCGTCATTCCGGCGATGCTATTCCCGGCTCCTGTCCTTGAGCGCATGGGCTGCACATCGGTGCACCGGGCAGATGGTCGGAACGGCGGAC
>CAILVI010000224.1 GCA_903837595.1 uncultured Thiodictyon sp. | reverse complement strand
CTGAGCGCCCCTGTCAAGCAATTTCGACAAAAAAGCCCACCGGGTGCCAACAGGTTGCCCACAAGTTATCCACAACGCACGAGCGCGTTGTGGGCGGTCAGCGAGATGCCCTCAGGCGAGTTGCGGGAGGGGTTTCGCCGCGGCCTGCAGGAGCGGCGATTGCCGCTTCTGCAAGCCCAAGAGATACTTCGCCTCATCGTACGGCTTGCGGTCCTGCCAACACCGAAAGACGATCCGCAACCATTTGAACGCGAGCGCCCGCACCGCGGCATTGTGGCCCTTCCCGCGCTCGCGTAACTCCTGGTAATAGGTCCGCGCCCAGAACGAGTAACGGATGGACATGCCGGCCCACTCGACGATACTTTGCCGCACGAACCGCGGACAGGCGAAGCGCCAATGCACCCAGTGCGATTGTCCGCTGGCTTCGGTGACGGGCGCAACCCCCGCGTATTCTTGGATCGCGCGGGCTGAGGCAAATCGCTCGCGGTCGGCTCCGAAGGCGGCGAGAAGGCGCGGGGCGAAGGTTGACCCGGCCCCGGGGAAGCTCGCAAACACGTCAGCGTCGGGATGCGACTCGAACGCCTTGGTGATCGCCGCGTCGTATTCGCTGATGCCGTCGAGCTGGGCACGCAGCACGGCCACCAGGGTCTTCGTGCGCAACAGCGCCGGTACCAGGATGCCGCTGTCGGTGGTGAGGGGCATGGCCGCACGCAGCGCCGCGATACGCTTCGCAATCAGCTCCTCGTTGCGCACCCCATGCTGGTGGAAAAAGGTCGTGAGCGTGGCCTCGCGGACGCGTTGCACTTGGCCCAAAGAGGGCCATTGCGTTAGCAGATCGCACGCCATCCCGCATGCAAGATCGTCAAAAAGATCAAGTGCTTGCGGGAAATACAACTTCAGGTTTGCGGTCAGCGCATTGGTGGTGCGCACGCGGCTCTCCACTAGGGTCCGGCGCGCCTCGACCAGCGCCTGCAATTGGCGGGTACGCACGTCGTCCGGATGCCACGCGCGCAGCTTCGCTGTGTTCTCGCTCAGAAGATCGAGAATGAGCTCCGCATCTGCGATATCGCTCTTGGCGCCGCTCGGCTTCAAGCCCCGCCGACGGGTGGCGACCAACAGCGGGTTGACCGGATAGAGCACCAGATGGTCGTACTTGGCGAGGGCGGCCATCAACGGCCCCTTGTGCTGCTCCAAACAAATCGCTACTGGCTGTCCGCCGAAGCGCACGCGCAGGGCGCACGCCCATTCGTCGATGGCCTCCGGGCGATGCTCCAGCACCAAGCGCTCGCGCCGCTCGCTGCCGGCGGCCTGAAGGCAAAGATCATGCTTGCGGTCGGCCCAGTCGATGCCGACCAGTGCCGCATAGTTCGCCGTGTCTCGTGTCATGATACCCTCCAACCGAAAGGTTTCAATTCGGATAGCGACGGGAGCACACGCTGCAATGCGAGCCGTTTCTGCGAATGCCATATAGACAGCCGTCGGCGACGACCTCTGAGAATTCGTTAGCGAAACGACACACACCGCCGGACTCGAAAGAAACGTTACAAGCGTCACACGCTAGAAGCCAAATATTCGTAGCCCGGTGGCGTTGTCAGCCCGTCGTGCTAGATATAGCACAGCGGGCGGACTCGGTGGACCGACGCCAACGACAGGCGCCGATCCGCAACAACACATTATGAATACTGCACTCCAGTCGG
>CAILVI010000223.1 GCA_903837595.1 uncultured Thiodictyon sp. | reverse complement strand
GACCGTGCATCTCAGCGACTTTGACCTTCGGCAACTTGAAGCCAGAAATCTGGAAGAATTGCCTGTTGCCGTGAAAGACCGGCTACTGGAAAGTTTGCTGAGGGACTTGATCGAAGCCCGTGAGCGCCTTGCGGCCAATTCATCGACCAGTTCGCGTCCCCCGAGCAGTGACCCGCCCTGGTCGGGTCCGCACGTCGATGCCGAGGCAGAAGAGACCGCCACTCAAGGCGCGAGGGCGAAAGAAGATGAGATGCCTTTGGCGGAAACCGGGCCGTCCGCTCCACCAGACGCTCCCGCCATGGCCGCCTGCCCGGACGGCAAGCCACCGGGCATCGGGCCAAAGAAGAAACCGGGCCGCCAGCCGGGTGCTCCCGGCCACAGCCGCATGCTCACGCTCCCGGTGACGGGGACGATCCTCCATGCGCCCACGCACTGCGCGGTGTGTGACCGGGTTTTGGGCGGCGACGCGTTCAAGGCGCGCACCGGCCTTTACGTGTTGGAGTTGGTGGCCGGGGACGGCCCCGGCCTGCGGGGGCTGGCGGTGCGCCACGACAAGCACCTGTATGGCGAGAGCAGATGCGCCTGCGGGCATGTGACGCGCACCGAACCCGGGCGCTGCCCGGAAGAACCGATGTGGAAGGTGGGTTTAAGCGAATGGAGCCTCGTCGGGCCGTTTTTGACGAGTTTCATCGTGTGCCTCTCGCTGCGGATGCGGCTGTCGCGCCGGAACATCCAAGAGTTTATGCAGGATTGGCTGGGCGTATTCCTGTCGACGAGCACGGTCAACCGCTGCATTCACGAGGCCGGGCGGGCGGTGGAACCGCTGGAGGGACAGTTGGTGGACGAAGTGAGGCAGGCATCGCTGGCCTATGCCGACGAGACCTCATGGAAGGAATGGGGGAAACTGCTGTGGCTGTGGGTGGTCAGCACCGCCACCGTCAGCCTGTACCTGATCGGCTACCGCAGCGCCGAGCTGATCACCAACGCCCTGGGGGAAGACTTTGCGGGCTGGCTGATGACGGACGGCTACAAAGTCTACCGCCAGTTCCACAAGCGCCTGCGCTGTTGGGCGCACCTGCTGCGCAAAGCCAAAGGGCTCCAGGAAAGCCTGTCAGGCGAAGCGCGGCTCTTCGGCGAGCACAGCCACGCCTTGCTGACGGAACTGATGGATGCCGTCTACCAGGCAAGGGAAGGCCCGCCGGCCTCGCCGGCCGATCGCTACCGGGACCGGCTGGAGGGATTTCGCCTTATGTGCGAGCGGCATCGGGATTCCAGGCATGAGAAGACCCGCGCCTTGGCGTGCGAGTTCCTCAACGACTGGGAGGCGGTGTGGGTCGTCCTGGCCCACCCGTATTTGCCGTTGACCAACAACGAAGCCGAGCGCGCCCTGCGCCACTGGGTCATCCTCCGGCGCATCACGCACGGCACCCGGACGGAGCAGGGAAGCCGCGCATTGGCCTTGCTGATCAGCGTGATCGAAACCTGCCGCAAACGAAAGCACCTGCCCTGGCCGTACTTGGCCCAGGTGATCGCCGAGCGCCGCAAGGGCAACCCAGCCCCGGCTATGCTCGCAGCAGCCTAATCGGGAAACGGTCACAAGTCAGATGGGGGATAAATCAGTACTCTCGCGGCTATTGTCCGCCAAAATGGAGGGCCTCACCAAAGGCAGCATGCTGGACTTGAAAACCGTCTTCAGGGCGCGAAAATACACGCGGCGGATATTAAATTTGCTCGGCAAAAACGATGAGGAGTTTTTAATTGACGACCGCATTTTCCAAATCG
>CAILVI010000222.1 GCA_903837595.1 uncultured Thiodictyon sp. | reverse complement strand
TGGTGTCAGGAGTCCATCAAAGAGATGAACGACGCGGTTGAACCCGCGATCCCACGTCTCCCCGAGGCGAGGCAGGAGCGGTTTCAACAGCCATGCCAATCCACGGCCCGCAAAGCCGATCGCAACCGTCACACCCAGGGCGACCACGGCCGCCAACAGCAGCGCCGGGATCTCTCCCCAGGCTGGTGAATAGCCATTATAGAATCCGGAGCCGATCGTCAGGCCCACGGTGAGGCCGATGATGATGAATAACTTGGGCAAATTGCTCAGGCTCAACTCTTCGTGGCCATACAGGCCCTTGGGCCGCAAGTTCATGATGACCACGAGGAGGACGCCATACATGACCAACCGCCACATCGCCAGCCCTCGAAACAGTTCCGGCACGACGACGAACAATGCCGTTGCCACAAAGGGGCCGGTCAGGCTGCCCATGCCGCCGCACACAACGCCAGCCGTCAACAAGCTCGAGAGGTCCATGCTGAAAATTGCCGGCTGGATGAAGGTGATATAGTGTGCGAGCAAACCTCCCGACAGTCCGGCAAGCGCCGCGCTGATCGCCAGCGAGAGCATCTGGTTCGGCAAGAGCCGGATGCCGATCATTTCGGCGGCCACGGGGTCTTGGCCGATGGCGATGATCTTGCGCCCATAGGTGCTGCGCAGGAAGTTCCGGCACAGCCATACCGCCAACACCATGAACACGGCGGTGTTGAACGGACCGGCGAGCTTTTGGATTCCGGGCAGACCGCGCGCTCCCTGCGTGATCTCCAGATTCTCCAGGATGACTTTCAGCGCCTCGCCAAAGCCAAGCGTGGCAATCGCGAAATGGTCGGAGCGCAGCTTGGCGCGCAAGGCGGGATAGCCCACCACGAGGCTGACCAGCACCGAGACGACCATGCCCACCAGCAGCGCCGGGACCAACGGCCAGTGATAGAAATATGTGAGGATGGCGGCCGTGTAGGCGCCGACGGCCATGAAGGCCGCGTGCCCCAGGCTAAACAGCCCGGTGTACCCGGTAAAGATCGCCAGGCCCATCGCAGCGATGATGTAGATGGCCGAATTGGTGAAGATCGCCTGGGCGTAGGCCATGCATCCCCCTAGAGCTTCTCTTCGACCAGCCGCCCGAACAGTCCCGTCGGGCGCACGATGAGGAGGATGGCCAGCATCCCGAAGCTGAACACGTCGCGATACGTCGAAAGGTGAACCGAGCCGATCACCGTGACAGAAACCAGGGATTCCAGGAGGCCCAGTAGAATGCCCCCGACGATGGCCCCGGGCAGGCTGCCCAGCCCTCCGATCACCGCGCCGATGTAGGCCTTGTTGGTGATCCACCCCATGCTGGGATACACCATGTACTTGACCCCCATGAACACGCCCGCCATGCCGCCCAGCCCGCCGGCAATCAGGAACAGCACCGCCACCAGGATGTCCAGGTTCACTCCCAGCACCGAGACCATCTCCATGTCGTGAGATGCGGCGCGGATGGCCGTGCCGACCTTGGTGTACATCAGTCCGCAATGTAACAACCCGATGGCGACGATGGAAAAGCCAAACGCGAAGAGGTCCATCTTG
>CAILVI010000221.1 GCA_903837595.1 uncultured Thiodictyon sp. | reverse complement strand
TGCATGACTTCAAGCTGCACATCGTCTTCAACCGGGTGCCCGCTCGGGGCGGTGATCTGAAGGACGCGCGCGACGCCTTGGCGGTCAATCCGAAGGTCGCCGAACTGTCAGCGAACGTCTGCAGGGCCGTCCTGGTTGATCGTCTGGCCTATGCCCGCTCGGTCGGTGCCGGCTATGTCGTCACCGATCCCGTGGTCAAGGATGCCGCCGGCAATGAGTTCCGCGCCCTCATCGCAGAACTGAATATTGTATGATTTTTGCATTGCAAATATTATGCGTTATGCACGCATTAACACCGCAAACGTAGGGATTCGCAATGCAAAAAATCAGGCCGAGCATGTCTCGCCCCAAGCCAGCGGAACCCGATCCGACCTATGAACAGGCGGTCGAGCGGTTCGCCCTGGGTGCCGATCTGGTGCCCGCTGTAACACCTGTGAAGGGCAAGACGGGCCGTCCACCGAAGGCTGATCACGGTGCCCAGCTCGTGGTGCGGGTGCCTACGCCACTGTTGGAAGCGGTCGACAAGGTGATTGCGGGGCGGTTGGACAGCCCGAACCGATCAGTCGTGGTCAGGGAAGCCCTGGTGCTGTGGCTCGAACGCAAGCGGTGAGCCATGCGCCGACGCACAACCTGGTTGTCGGTCCCGCGCATAGCTCGGCCGGATCAGGCGGTTGGCCGAGCCGGAACGTGTCAATGACATTGAGACAGTCTGGTTCGGACTTTAAGCTCCAAGCCGGTTGTTGGTCAGGTTTGGAAGGCCTGGTTGTGACCGTCGGCCGGCGCGGTTGGTCGCGGCTCCAGCCGGTCGGCGTGGCGTAACCCGCGTATTACGGTTGTGATACGATGGTTGCCGCCATGGGGTCCGGGGACGGGCTGTGGGTCAGGCGGTTTTGCTCGGCTTGCTCGCGGAGCGGCTGGTTTGGTCCGCTTTTGGCCTTGGGTGGTGGATTGATCCAGACGGCGACCGGTTTTTCTGGTGGCGTGGGCGGCTTGGCGACGAAGCGTTCGGGGTGGCGGGCGTAGACCTGATCAAGGACAACTTGCCGGGCGGCGGTGATGGCGTCGGCTTGGCCGTAGTGGATCTGGTCTGGGGTCATCAGCCCCAGAGCACTGTGGTGGTGCTCCTGGTTGTACCAAGTGAAATACGCCCGGCAGAAATTTGTCGCGTCCTGTTGGCAGCCGAAGTTTTTCGGAAATTCCGGCTGATATTTGAGGGTCTTGAACGCGGCTTCGGAGAAGGGATTGTCGTTGGAGGTGTGGGGTCGGCTGTGGGTCTTGGTGACGCCGAGATCGGCCATCAACTGGGCGGTGGTTTTGGCCGTCATCGGGCCGCCGCGGTCGGCATGGAGGGTGAGCTGGCCGGCGGGCACGTCGTGCTTGAGCAGGGTTTCTTCAAACAGGACCTGGAACAGTCGGGCGCTCTCGCGGTCGGCAACGCACCAGCCGACCACTCGTCGGCTGAAGATATCGATGATCACGTACAGGTAGAAATAGGTCCATTTGGCCGGCCCCATCAGTTTGGTGATGTCCCACGACCAGACCTGGTTGGGGCCGGTGGCCAGCAATTCAGGCTTTTGATCGGTGCCGTGGCGGGTGAGGTCACGACGTTCGCGCAACTCAACATGCTCGGCCAGGATGCGATACAGGGTTCGGATCGAGCACAGGTAGAGGCCTTCATCGAGCAGGGTGGCATAGATTTCCGCCGGCGCCTGATCGGCGAAGCGTTCAGAGTCGAGCATCGCCAGCACTGCGCGGCGTTCGTCCGACGACAGGGTTCGCGGCGGGGCTGGGCGCGGTGTCGGCAACGGCTGATAGCACCAGCGGTAGAAGCCGGCGCGAGCAATGCCCAGCGCGGCGCACACCACTGTCACCGAATGGTTGTCGGTCAGGGCCAAGGCGGCGGCCATCAGACGGTCTCGGGGTCGGTCAGCGGCGGCAGCGGGATCGCCAACATCTCGGAAAGTTTTTTTTGGATGTCGATGATCTGCTCGGCACGGGACAGGCGAGCGATCAGGCCGGCATTCTCGCGGCGCAGGCGGGTCAGCTCTCCGTCGAGCGGATTGACCGGGTCAGGAACCGGGCCGCGTTTGTGCGGGGCCAAAGCGGTCAGGGCGCCCTGGTCACGCTGGCGCCGCCAGGCGCTCAACATCGAGGAATAGATGCCCTCCCGGCGCAGGATCGCCCCGATCGCGCCGGGTTCGCCACTGGCCGACGCGTGATCGGCCTCGGTCAGGATGCGAAGCTTGTCCTTGGCTGAAAAGTGCCGCCGTTGCGGCCGAGTGCCCAGTTCCGGGTTCGCCGCGGACGGGGCTGGCACCGGGGCTGGCCTGGCGGCAGGGCTGATGCTCTGCGCGGCAGGGGCGGCGGTCGGTGTCGGAACAGGTTGGGCAGGCATGACCACGTGAGTTCTCCATCGGCGCCCTCAACGTTAAACTCTTCAGGGCAACCTGTCTCACGATCATTGGCACAGAGGGGGTCACGTCCGACGAGGCGGCGAAGGAAGCCTGGGTCGAAGCGCAAAAAGAGGCGCTCAAAACCGGCCGTCTCGAAGCGACCTTGAACGCATTGGTCGGCCATTGCGAGGCGCCTGAAGTCTGCGACGAGAAAGCGCCTGTGCGTCGCTGTCATCGCTATTTGAGCGAACGAAAGGCCCAGTTGGATTATCGTGCGGCTTTGGCTGGCGGCCTGCCGATCGGATCGGGCGAGATTGAGAGCGCGCATCGCTATATAGCGCAGCAGCGGTTAAAGCGGCCCGGCGCGTGGTGGCGCATCGAGCATGCCGAGCACATGCTCGCCTTGCGGATTGTGCGGATAAACGGTGATTGGGAAGCATATTGGCGCAACCTCAAGCAAAAACCTGCCGCCGTCAATGACAACGCCCGCGATGGATACCACCGCCGAACCGCATGAGCACACAACTTTGGTTCACACCCCGGCGAGACCGTCGACGACAACCCGCTGCTGGCCCGCCGCGAAGACTGGGGGCCACGCCTGCCTGCGGGGGTGCGGGTGCTGACCGCCGGGGTCGATGTCCAGGGCGACCGGTTGGAAGTCCAG
>CAILVI010000220.1 GCA_903837595.1 uncultured Thiodictyon sp. | reverse complement strand
GCTTGAGTGTACGCAGGCCAAGTTTGCAGTGTACGGGAGGGCTGTCATGCGGACACGCGTCCGCTGCCAGTCCTGCTGCTGCCGCTCGAAACGCAGGCACGGGCGACCGCTTCTGGCCGAAACCCGTCGCCAGACAACTCCTGCGTTCTTGCCAGGCCGCCCGCCTGGCCCAACCCTCGACTTTCGTAAACTCGCCAGGAATCTGCGGCCTATGCGGATGCGCGAGCACGGCAATCCCGCGAATTCGAGACACAGAATCGAATCAACTTTGGTTCAAATACTCTTGAAGGAGTTGCTTCTGCGCATCCTTCCTTCTCAACTTCCCGGCTTCCTACCTTCCTCACTTCCTTGTCTCCAAGGAACCTTGGAAGAGACCAAGGAAAGAACCCTGCTTCCGTCACGCTGGCGCCACAGACCCAAAGAACTGCGCCATCCCGCCCTCCCGTGCCCGCAGCTTGCGCAGGTACCGCCGGATCATCCGCTCATCCTTCCAGCCCCCGGCCTGGAGAATCCCCGCCGTCGAGACGCCGGCCGCCTCCAGGTCCTGGGCCGCGCCGACCCGTAGCGAGTGTCCGGAGAAGGCCGCCGCATACCGCAGCATCGCCCGCCTGACCTCCCGCCGTTCGCTGCCCGTCACATCCAAGGTGCCGTTCACCATGGCGATCCGCGCCACGGCGAGTTTGACCACCGTGTTGACCTCCGGCGCGCTCAGGCGCTGTGCGGTGATCAGCAGCACCGCGGCTGGGCCACGCCCGCCGTTGCTGCGCAAGCAGGTGAACACCGGTCCCGACTGAATGTTGCCGCGCGCCATCCAGGTGCGCAGCAGGTCCGCGGTCAGCGGCGCCAGATACCGGGGCTCGGGCTCCGCCTCCAGCCGCTGCTTGGTCGGCCGCAGCAGCACCAGGGCACCGTCGCCGTGAGCGAACTCCAGGTCCGCCACATCAATGGCCACCAACTCGGCACGCCGCGCCATGGTGTTGTGGCCGACCGCCAGCAGGGCGGCATCCCGCAGCCCCTTCAGGTCCCCGGGGTCGCGAGTCAGCACCGCCAGGGCGTCCAGCACATCGGCCCAGCGGAACGGCGCCGCCTGGTCCTGGCCACCGCTGCCGCGCGTCTTGGCCTTGACGGTGTTGCGCACCATGGGCACCTTGGTCGGATCGGGCGCATCCAGGAGGCGATGCAGCGTGCTCAGGGTGCTCAGGTAGCGCAGTACCGTGGCGCGGGCGCGGGCCGGCTCACCGTCATAGCCGCCGAGCCTATCGGTCACGAACCGCACCAGCAGTTCCGGCCGGGTCGGGAGGCGGATGCGGTCGCGCTCGTCCGGATACCAGGCCGCCGCCCGACCCAGTGCCCAGGTTCGGAAGACCGCCCAATCGCAGGCCCAGGCGATGCGGGTGTTCGGCGCGGCGGCCTCCAGTGCGGTGGTGATGGAGAGGCTCGAGGTCGCCAGCCAATCGTCACCGCGGAAGAGCGCATGGGCGACCGCGCCCGGCAGACGGCCGAGGGCGGGATCGAAGCGCCCGCAGGGTTCAAGTGCAGTCACACCCGCTCCATGGCCACGACGCCCGACTTGATGGACCGGCGGGTCCCGCCGAAGTTGATGTCCAGGATGTCCTGGTCGCGAATGCCGACCACCAGGCCATCGCCGAAGAAGGGGTGTCGCACCCGGTCGTTGATGCCCCAGTCGCCGGGGGGAACCGGCGCCGTCGGCGGCTGCGCGGGCGGTTGGTAGCGTTCCTCAAGTCCCACTTCCCCCAGATAGCGGTTGAGCACCGGTGCCACCTGGAGCGCCGCCTCCGGCAAGTCCGCGCCGGGGTCTCCGCCGGACAGCCGACGGGTGATCGCCTCACCGAGTGCCGAACTGGTGCGCAGATTGGCCTCGAAGGCGAAGGGACTGGCGGCGGTCTTCGCCGAACCGGGACCCCGGGTGGGGATGCCGAGCCACACCGCATCGAACCGCGCATCCGGCGGCACGACCAGCAGGAGTTGTTCCTGGACACGGGTCATCGCCACATAGGCGAGCCGCCGCTCCTCCTCCGCACTGGATCGGCGCGACGGGAACAGCCCGTCCTCCAGTCCGGTGACGATGACCAGCGGGAACTCGCGCCCCTTCACCTGGTGGATCGACGACAGCAGCACCGCGTCACCGCCGGCCTCATAGCGTTCACGGGACCGCCGCAGCGCGTCCATGCGGGCGACGAACTCACCCACCGTGGTGCGGGTGCGCACCGCCCAGTCCAGGAGGGTCTGATAGGCCAACTCCTTTTCGGCCGCCGCCTCACTGGTGGCGGAGGTGGCTAAGGCGCTCACCAGATCGGTGGTGCCGGCATAGCACCGCAGCGCCTCGGCCGCCGGCCGATCGGCCCAGCCCAGAGCCTCGTGCCACAGTTGCGCACGGTCGGCGATCCGCGTTTCGTGATAGGGCTTCTTGGCGTTGCGGGCGGTCTCCATCAGCAGGGCCGGGGCCTGCGCGGGGGTGCGGACAATCGCATCCGCCAGGGTATCGAGCGTGGCCGCGGTGAGCCACAGGGTGGGTGTCGCGAGCATGTGCCGGACGATCTCGCGTGCGCGCGGTTCGGCGAAGAGGGTGCCGGCGGCCAGGCGCAGGTAGCCCAGGAGTCCGGCGATCTCGGGGACCCGGAAGAGGTCGTCCTTCGCCTTCACATAGGGGATATCGCGCTCCAACAGGGCCAGTTCCAGGCTCAGCGTCTGCGCCCAAAGCCGGGCGAGGACCGCGACCTCGCGCAGCGACCGCCCGGCGCGGCGCCAGCCGTCGATGGCCGCCACCACCGCGGACTGGTCGCCGGCCGAGGTGGCGCGGATCACGTCGATGCCGGTGTCCGGCGTGGACGGCGCCGAGACGCACAGGGTGTCCATGCGGTTGCGGTTGTGGCCGATCAACTGGGCTGCGGCCAGCGACACCCGGTGGCCGAAGCGGAAGGTCCGGGACAGGGTGTAACGGGTCGCTCCGGGGAAGTGCCGGGCGAACTCAGCACCCATGACCTCCGGCCGCGCGCCGCGCCAGGCGTAGATGCACTGCGAATCATCGCCTACCGCGTTCAGGTACGCCCGGGTGCCCACCAGTTGGATCAGCAGCTCCACCTGGACGCGACTCAGATCCTGGAACTCATCGACCACCACCAGGTCCAGCTTGTTCGTGACCAGCGCGAGCGCTTTGGGGTTGGCGCGCATCACCGCCACGGGGTCCGACAGCAGGTCGGCAAAGAACCGCAGGCCGGCACGCTCGCGGGCCTTTTCAAAGAGTTCGAAGGCCCGGACGAAGTAGGCGCAGGACGGCAGCAGGCCAAAGGTCCGGAAGGCGTCCGCGGCGGACAGCAGGTCCGACTTGACCAGCCCGATGAAGGCTCGGAACGCCTCAAACGCGTCCTGGCCTGGGTACTCGACGTTGCCCT
>CAILVI010000219.1 GCA_903837595.1 uncultured Thiodictyon sp. | reverse complement strand
GTACCAGTCGATGTTCTCGCCCCAGGCGGCCGAATCCGCGGTTGCCGGTGGGGTGGGTGGGTCGATGGAGAAGCTCGCCGACTTCTACATGAAGATGGCCGATCAGACCTTTCCGGTGCTCGAAGTCGATGCGGGACGGGCGGTGGAGTTGATCCTGAACAAAGGGGTCTCGCTGCGACTGAGTCGGGATGCGCCGGGGTGATGTGGATGCGCGCCATCCCGATGACGACTCAGCCGGTACAGAAACGGCGCAGCCGCGGGCGGTCTCCTCGCCTGAGGGCAGGCGCGCCGACCGGGGCTGGCAGGGGCGGCATATCGTGCGGCGTCAGACCCAGTTGTCCCTAAGCAACCCGCGGACCCGCTTGAATTCTTCAACGTTATTCGTGACCAATGTGCAGCCCAGGTGCATCGCGTGTGCTGCAATCAGCAGGTCGTTGGCGCCGATGGGGGTCCCTTGGGCCTCCAACTCGGCGCGGATTTCCGCATAGACTCCGGATGCCTCGTGCGGCCAGTCCAACACCAGACAATAGGGCAGAAAGTCCGCCAGGGCGGCTGCGTTCTCCGCCCGTCGCTGGCTCTTCTGGATCCCGAATTGAAGCTCGGCCAAGACGATGGCGGAGATACCGACCTCCCCGATGGCGAGCCGCCGCAGGCGTGCCCGCACCTGCGGTGGATGGTGCTTCATAGTGTAGATGCAGGTATTGGTGTCGAGCATCCAACGCATCAGAGGGCTTCCCGGGCCTGGGGTGGGGGCGCGTCGATGGCGTCGGGAAAATCCTCGGTGAGCCGCTGCCCCCGCGCGAAGTAGTCATCCCAGGAGCGCGGTTTGGGCGTCAGGACGATGCTGTCGCCCTCGCGATGAATCAGCACCTCGTCGGCATCGATCTCGAGGTCGCGGGGTAGCCGCACCGCCTGGTTGCTCCCGTTGCGGAAGAGCCGCGCGGTACGCACGTGGGCAGGATCCGGGGCGGATGCCCGAGGCTGGGTCTCGATCATGGAATCACCTCTCGCCTATGTTGTACGCATAGGCGAAGTCTAGCCGAAATCGTTCACAAGGGGGCGAGCCGATGCTTGCGGACGAAGGGGCCGGTGTCGGCATGGACGGCCAGTCGGCTGATTAGCGCCTGCGTCGGCTCCAGAGCGCCCGTGAGCGCGGCGGCCTGCACGGCAACGCTCGCGGCCTGCCACACATCCCCGGCCTTGATCTCGTAGAACTGCCCGTTGGTCATCCAATGCAATGCCGCCGTTGCGGCCTCCAGGGCGAAGGCTGGATGGGTGCCGAGATGATCCCGCGCGGCACGCAGCAGGGTGCCGATATCCACGGCCGAGCGGCGTGCCAGATCGGCGGCCAGGTCGAGGAATCCGAGCGCCTTGGCGGTGGCGAACCAGCGCCCCGGGTCGTCCGGGGTGGATGCAATCAGGTCGTCGAGGACCGTGCGGGGCGCCATGTCCGGGTATTTCTTCTTGATCGCCCGATAGGTGGCCAGATGGGTTCCGGCCTGGTTGGCGGCGATGGCATAGCGTCGATACGCCTCATCCGACTGCCCGGCGGCCAGCAGGACCTCCTCGCACGCCCGCGCGATGGCCACGGGGTTGTCGTTGCGTCCGCGTGAAGCCTCGGCGTAGGCGATGGCCGCATCGGTCTGGCCCTGGGCGGCCAGCGCCCGGACCCCGTAGCGGCGGTAGTGCCACCAGAGAAAGGGCGCGATTTCGATCAGGTCCAGGAGTTCCTGGTGACGCCCGGCGGTGAGCAGGCAGGAGAGACAGGCCGTGGTGCCGCGGAAATAGTCATGCCGCTCCGGCGCCCAGCTCAGCCGCACCGCGGGTACCAGCTCGTCGGCGGCCCTGGATGCGCGCTGCGGTGTACCGCACAGATCGCCCCAGCGATCACCGATCTGCGAGAGGAAGTCCACCCCGTCCGCTTCGATGGCCGTCCAGAGCCGGGCGAGCCACCGCTCCCGCGTTGTCTCGTCCGCCGTTACGGCCACCAGCAGGTCCAACAGGTCATGCACCGTTTTGTTGACGCCATTGCCCAAGGCCCCAGAGGAACTATCCACCTGCTGGAGCGCCGGCCAGAGCCGCTCCAGCAGCAGGATCGCCCCCTCGGCCGCGCGTGCAGGCTCGCTGCGGTGGGCCGCCTTGATCTCGGCGACGGCCTCTTTCAACCGCTGGATCGCCAGACTGGAGCCGCGCCAGCCGAAGGCGCGGGCGCGCCAGCGAGGGCGGAAGCTCCAGGGGTCGCTCGGGGTCTTCATCGTACGGGTTACTCGGTGGTCGGTTGCAGTCATCATGAGGCCAGCCGGGGCTGCGGCCAGGTCAGCGCGTCGCAGGAGGCGTTCGGATCGCTGGCCTGGCCCAGCAGGTGCTACCTGGAACCGTCGTCACTCAGTTGTGCCTTCCTGGGAGCCATCTGTGCAACATGCCAGGTTGATGGCTGGGACACTTGCCCCGCGAACACAGACGGACTAGCCTGCACCGCCATGGATGAACTCGGCACACCCCACGACCGTTACTTCCGGGAGAGCTTCGGACGGTTGGAGATTGCCCGGGATTTTCTGTTCCAGAACCTTCCTGCGGCGCTCCTGGCTGAGATCGACCTCACCACCCTGGAGATCTCCAAGGATACCTATGTCGGCGAGGACCTGAGCGAAGACTGCTCGGACCTCGTGTATCGGGTGGCCTGTCGTGGTGCCGAACTCCAAGTCTATCTGCTGTTTGAGCACAAGAGCCGGCCGGAGCACTGGGTACTGCTCCAACTGCTGCGTTACGTGGTCGCTTCCGGGGAGGAGTACCGCAAACAGCACCCGCAGGCGCGCCGCCTGCCGCCCGTCTACCCGCTGGTGCTTTACCACGGTAGTCGCCAGTGGCGGGTGCCGGCCAGTTTCCAAGATCTGGTCGAGCCGTTGCCGGAGGCATTAGTCCCCTACGTCCCGCAGTTCCGTTATGCCCTGCACGACATCTCCGTGCGGACGAACGCGGAGATCAAGGGCGAGGTACTGACCCGGTTGGTGCAGTTGGCGTTGCGACATATCTACAGTAGGGAGCCGACGGGGCCGCTGCGCGAGCTGTTGGCCCTGATGCGGCAGATCGCGGACCAGACCACCGCGACTGAAATCCTGTCCACCCTCCTGCGCTATTATGTCCAAGCCAATACCCGCCTGGACGAGGAGACGGTCCGGACGCTGTTGAAAGAGACCCCGAGCGGAGACGCCATCATGCAAACCTTTATCGATCGCTACATTGAGCAAGGCCGGCAACAGGGGTGGCAAAAAGGGCGGCAAGAGGGTGTAAGCAACGTCCTTCTGCGGCAGATCGAGCGCAAGTTCGGCCCGCCAAGCGAGTCGGTCCGTGCGCGGATCGCCAGCGCCGACCCCGAAACCCTGCTCTCATGGTCCGAGCGCATCCTCACCGCCGACACCCTGGACGCGGTGTTGCATTGAGCAAGAGCCCGAGCCGACAGACCAACCCGCAGACCCGGGACCAGTAGCGCCGCGCTGTCGCCCCCCTTAACCCTTATCCGCCACGCACGAAGGCCCCCCGTCCCGCATAGACGGCAGAAGCCCCCAGCGCCTCCTCAATGCGCAGCAACTGATTGTACTTCTCGACCCGCTCGCCGCGGCAGGGCGCGCCGGTCTTCAGATGCCCGGTGCCCAGGGCCACCGTCAGATCGGCGATGAAGCTGTCCACCGTCTCGCCGCTACGATGTGACACCATCGCCCCCCAGTTGGCACTGTAGGCCAGATGCACCGCGGCCACGGTCTCAGTGAGACTGCCGATCTGGTTGAGCTTGATCAGCACGGCGTTGGCGACGCCCTCCGCGATGCCGCGGGCGATACGTTCCACGTTGGTGACGAACAAGTCATCCCCGACCAACTCGATCTTGTCGCCCAGTGCCTGGTTCAGGATCTTCCAGCCCGCCCAATCATCCTCGGCCAGCCCGTCTTCGAGCACGGCGATGGGATATTTGGCGACCCAATCGGCATAGATGGCCACCATCTCGGCGGCGTCCACCTTGCGACCTTCAGTGCGCAGGTTGTAGAGACCGTCCTCATAGAAGCCGCTGGAAGCCGGGTCCAAGGCGATCACGATGTCCTCGCCCGGCCGATACCCCGCACCCTCGATCGCCTTGAGGATCACCTCCACCGCCTCGGCGTTGCGCTTCAGGGCCGGGGCGAAGCCGCCCTCGTCGCCGACACCGGTGGAGTGACCGACGTCCTTGAGCACCTTCTTCAGGGTGTGGTACACCTCGGCTCCCCAGCGCAGCGCCTCGGCGAAGTTGCCGGCGCCCACCGGGGCGATCATGAACTCTTGAAAGTCGGTGCCCTGCCAGTTGGCATGGACGCCGCCGTTCAGGATGTTGAACATGGGTACCGGGAGGCGACAGGCCGCCGACCCGCCCAGGTAGCGGAAGAGCGGCAGGCCGCAGCACCGGCACGGGCCACCGCCAGGCTGACCCCCAGGATGGCGTTGGCCCCGAGTTTGGACTTGAGCGGTGTGCCGTCGAGCGCCAGCATGGTGCGGTCCACCCCGCCCTGATCCAGCGCGTCCATGCCGACCAGGGCCGCGGCAAGCTCGCCGTTGACGTGACCGAGGGCCTGTTGCACCCCCTTGCCGCCATAGCGGGCGGGGTCCCCATCGCGCAACTCCAGGGCCTCGTGAATGCCGGTCGAGGCTCCCGACGGCACCGCCGCGCGGCCGAAGGCGCCGTCGTCCAGGGTCACTTCCACCTCGACGGTGGGATTTCCGCGGGAGTCCAGGATCTCGCGGGCGTGCAGGGCTTGGATGGTCGTTTTCATCGATCAACTCCTCGTCAGGGTGAAGTGGCCTCAGTATGGAGCAGGTTGGGTCACGCGTAAGGCCCAGATTGGCAGCAACAGCGCTGCGGCGAAGGCACAGGCGGCCGAGAAACCGAAGGCGGCGAGCGCCCCGACGCCTTGGTACAGCGCGCCGAACAGCAGCGAGGCCGGCAGGAGCACCAGTCCCGCGATCAGGTTGAACCAGCCGAAGGCGGTACCGCGCAGCGCCGCCGGCGCCAGGTCTGCGACCAGCGCTTTTTCCACGCCCTCGGTTGCGGCCATGAAGGTGCCGTAGAAGGCGAACAGGCCGAACAGGGCGAGCGGCGTTCCGGGTGGCAGTAACCCCAGGCCAAGATAGAAGGCCCCGTAGGCCAGCCAGCCGGCGACGATCAAACGTACCCGTCCCACCCGGTCGGACAGGGCCGACAAGGGGGTCGAGAACAGCGTGGCGACGAGCGACATGGCCGCCCAGGCCAGCGGGACCTGGGCCTGCGGCAGGCCCAGCTCCTGGGCGCGTAGCAGCAGGAACATATTTGACGAGTTGCCCAAGGTGAACAGGCCCAACACCACCAGATAGCGTTTGAAAGCGGGCGGGAGCCCGGCCAGCCGCCAGGAGAAGGCGGGCGGTGTGGGGCGTGCCCCGTTCGGTGCCGGCTCGCGCAGCAGCAGGGCCATGATCAGGCAGGCGACGGCGGGGGCGGCAGCAAACAGGATGACCTCCCGGAGCTCCCACCCAAGACCCAGCAACAGGGCCGCCAACAAAGGCCCCACCACGGCGCCCGCGTTGTCCATGGCGCGGTGCAGACCGAAGGCCAGTCCGCGCACGCCAGGGTCCACACTGGCGGCGAGCAGCGAATCCCGCGGGGAGCTGCGCAGGCCCTTGCCGACTCGGTCACCGAAGCGCAGCAGTGCCACCGCGGGCCAGCTGGTTGCGAACGCGATCAAGGGTCGAGCGAAGCCGGCCAGGGCATAGCCCCCCACCACCCAGGGCTTGGCGCGTTGGGTGCGATCCACGATCACGCCGGAGAAGAGCTTCAACAGGCTGGCAGTGGCCTCCGCGATGCCCTCGATCAGCCCCAGGGCGCGCGGCCCTGCCATCAGGACCGCGGTCAGATAGAGCGGCACCAACGGATAGACCATCTCCGAGGCCGAGTCGTTGAGCAGGCTGATCAAGCCGATCAGCCAGACGGTGCGGGGCAAAGAGAGGATAGCTCGGAACATGGTCATGCTCACACTCGCAGGCTGGCGATGAGCCGCACATGGTACCGGGAGTCGTCGCCCGGAATAGCGACGTGAAGTAGGGTGATCGGGCGCTCAGCCGGGCCACTGTCGCCGTGCATGGAGCGTAAACGATGGCTTGGCGGCTGATCGAGCCAGGTCAGAGCACGTCCCATCGGCAGGCCGTCCAACAGGTTGACGGTCGGGAAGACCAAGGACAGGGTGGGAACGATGGGATTGAGACGGAAATCGAAGCCCCAGCGCGGCAGGGCCGCACCGATGACGACGGCAACGACCGCGCAGATGTTCATATTCCCCCGTTGAAGCAACGGCCGGACGGCTTGAGGGGCTGGGATCATATGACGATGCCTATCCCTGCTGCCCCGGGCATGGTGAGTAGGCATCATCAGCCGGCTGGGCCTGCGTTTGGGGGAGGAATGCCATCTCTGCTGGCTGGAATATTATCCCGAACGTGCGGGGATCGCCACATCGGGTGTCCTTGGCGTGGGGCTCGAACGCGCAGCAGATTGCTTGGGGGGTGTTCCGCATCGTCCAATAGGCTCAAGAGCAGCGGCACCGACACCCAGATGTCCTCACACCTTGGCGCGGGGTCAGCATGTCGCAATTCCGGGGCATCAAGCTCAATGCAAAAGCACCCGTGTGCATGGATCGCTCCGTGGGAATGAGGACGGTGCCGGTTCATTCTATAGGTTAACGGGCGTTGTAGGCGTCTGGCTGCTGTCCGGGCTTGCGAAGCGGCCAGCGATCCCGGACGGCACCTTCCGAAGGTCCTGCCGCAAACGTTGCGCCTCCAGGTTCAGGGCCTTCTTCTCCTCGGTCAGTGCCGCTTCCCGGGATCGGGCCTCCGTCACTGCTGCCTGATGCTCGGCGAGGCGGCTGAGCCAATGCTGTGTGTCCGCATCCCGCGACTGCTGTTCGGCCTGGACCGTGGCCGTTAACGTGGCAAGCTGGCCGTCGCGTTCGGACACCGAGCCGCGCAGCTGCTCCGCCAACGCCTGGGCGGCTGCAAAGTCCGCCCGCGTCTGTGCCGCCGCGTCCCTGGCGGTCGCCTCCGCGCGCTCCAGCAACTCGGCCCGCGCCGTCGCGACCTCCTGCTCCACCTGGAGCCGGGCGATGCGCGCTTGGGCCGCGTTGAGGCTTTCCGCCGACGCGGCGGCAACCCGCTCGGCATGGTCACGCTGGCGGGACTGGTCCTCGCCCTGCTCGCGGGCCTGCGCCATGGCCGCGGCCGTCTCCGCAAGGGCCTCGGTGCGGGCGGCGAGCGTGTTGCCGGCCAGGTCCAGGGCGTCCTGCGTTTCCCGCAGCGTGATGCCCTGGCTGTTCATCTCGGCGGCCAGTCGCTCGATCTCGGTCCTGGCCGCGTCACGCTCCCCAGCGACCGCCGCTACCTGGGCATCCAGCCCCGAAACCTGGGCCTCAAGCGCCGTCTTCGCGCCGTCCCACTGTTCGCCGGCCAACCGGCACGCCTGGTCCCAGACCTCGACCACCTGCGTGCGCAGCGCCTCGGGAATGCCGGGGATCTGAAACCGCCGGGCGGCCTCGTCGAGCCAGTCGTCGATCCCGGCGCCGATCGCCTGCTGGGAGCCTTTACCACCCAGTCCCTCGCGGACGGCGGCGATCGTCGGGCGCCTGCCGGC
This sequence comes from uncultured Thiodictyon sp., assembly GCA_903837595.1. Taxonomy (GTDB): domain Bacteria; phylum Pseudomonadota; class Gammaproteobacteria; order Chromatiales; family Chromatiaceae; genus Thiodictyon. Next base: position 3,656 of record CAILVI010000219.1, on the reverse strand, counting down.
GGCGGCGAGGGTACAGGCGGTCTCGAAGGCGCGTTGGCGGGTCGCTCCATGGGCGCTCATGGTGATTCCGGTGGGTGGTCGAACGCGCCAACGGCGCCGATGCTAACGCGCTCGATGATCGAGCTCACCGCCCCACGGACGGACCAGTCGCCCGTCCATGCCTCCCCCGGCCGATGCACCAGGCGATCGAGCCATAGACGGGTGACTTCACCGTCGGGGTTCCGATCGAGCCCCAAAACCTGCGCCAGGATGGGCGCCGAACGGCCGGAGCGCCGGATGGTGACTGACCCCTCACCAATGACAATCTCGATATCACTCATCATCTTCCCCTATGCCGCCAGTCGGTCCCGGACTTCATGGGTCCGGCATCCCATCAGCCCCGCCAAGTCCTCGACGAACCGCCCCAGAATGGTATCCAGGTGCAGGAACTCCACGTCGTCCAACTCCGGCGTACACCAGTCGAGTCCTGCACTGATCGCGCTACGCTTGTGCGTGACCATCTGCCCCTGGTAGTCGTCGATCGACCCCCTCAAGTGGACGAACTCCGTCGTGACGGCCCGGGTCTGCTGGGGCCGCAGGACCCGGCCCTCGGCTTGGTCCTCGGTCTTGGCGGTCCAGGAGCGGGTGAGGAACAGCACCCGATCCGCCTCCGGGATGTTCAGCCCCTTCTGCGCCACCCCCAGACTCGCCAAGAGGACCGGGGCGGGGCCGGCGCGAAAGCGCGTGTTCAGCTCCCGCACCCGCTCCGCGATGGGCTTGCCGCCATGGATGGTCACGTGCTCGACCCCGCGTCGGTCCAACGCCTGCCCGATGACCTCCAGCAACTCCGGCCATTCGGCATAGGCGATGACCTTGTGGCCGTTCTCCATCAGCCCGGCCAACCGGTCCACCACGTACCGTTGTTTGCTGGTGAGTCCGCGGTCGTAGACGAACGGGGATTTGTCCGAGCGGCGTTGCGGGATCGCCGCCGCGATCTGCACCGCCTGGATGCGCGCCAGCAGGGCGATCAGGTTACGCTCGCGGGAATTGGCCTGGCCCTTCAGATACCACTGACGGAAGTCCTCGGCGACCCGCAGATAGTGGGCCAGGTGGGCGGGGTCCCAGTCCAGGGTGGTCACGCGGTGCTCCGGTACCGGGATCTGGAAGTGCCGCGCCACATCGGGCTCCTGGGCCACGCGTCGCTTGACGTGGTGGGCGAGGGCCGCCCGGTAGGCCGACAGATTGCGCAGCTTCGGCACCTCGCGCTTGGCGCCGGTCGTCATATCCTGCCGAAACTGGTTTGTGACCCACTCCAGGGTGACGAACTGCTCGCGCACCCGGTCAATCCCGGGCACGCAGTCGCGGGTCGATTGCCGCAGCGCTGGGTCCAGATACCAACGGTGCATTCCGTATACCTGGGCGGCCGTCGCATCGCCCCCGGTGAAGGCGAGCACGGAGAAGGCATCGCGCGGGTAGTTCCCAAGCGGCGTCCCAGAGAGTGCAAAGCGCCGCTTGGCTGCCAGCATCCGCAAGGCCGCGCTCTGGGCCGTCCCCTTGTTGCGTAACAGGTCGCCCTCGTCGGCGACCAGGCAGCCAATGCGGTGCCGCAGTCGGCTCGCGTAGGTGCGCCGCTGGTGGGCGCCGTGGATCGGCCCCCGCAGCCGGTGGTAACTGATCACGTTGATCCGCCGCAGCCGGTCGAGGTCCCGCGGACTTTGGATCACCTGCCAGTCCGTGGCCGGGATCGGGAGCTTGGCCAACTCGGTGCGCAGCTCGTCGATCAGGTACGCCTCGGTGCAGATCAGCCCGGCGGTGCAGCCGGACAGCAGGATCAACCCGGCGGCGAGCCGCGCCTTGCCGAGCCCGACCGCCCAGGCGGCGATGGCGCCGCGGGTCATCGACAATTCCAGCAGGTCCTCGAACTGGTAGTCCCAGGACAGGAACCCATCCAGGCCCAGCGCCTGCCCACGGCGGCGCAGTTCAGTCGCCCGTTCGGGGAAGGCCATCAGCCGTCCGGGATGGACCGTCTCCCAGTGGTCCTCTGTCTGTCCGGTGACGACGGCGAAGCGGCGGTTGAGTTCCTCTTCCGCCAATCCGAAGTCGCGCCCGCCGATCCGGTACCGGTAGGACCCGGGGCCGTCGGGTGCGAAGGCCACCTCCGCCCCCGCCTTGATGACCGGTGAGCCCCAGGTGTCGGGGTCCACCAGATGCGTGGTGCGCGCCTTGCCGACGACCGCGCCGGCCGGGCCATGCGCCATGTCGGCCTTGACCAGGATGGTATGCCGGAAGGGGGTGCGCTCGATGCGCAGCCGGCGGGTGCGTTTGTGCAGGTACCGCAACAACCCCGGATCGACCTCCAGGTCGGCGCCCGCGGCGCGGATCAGGTCGCACAGGGCCTCAATCGACGCCAACGGGTCCACCTGGGTCAGATGAACCTCGATATCCAGCGCACCCTGGCCGGTGTACTTCACCCCCTTGGGGTAGCGGTGGCCATCAATGACCGGGGCGGTGAGCCGCTCGCGCAGGACGGCGTTGCGGACCTTGGCCTCGATCAGGCCGCAGCCAAAGCCCAGGGTCAGCTTGCGCCCCGAGTGGCCGAGTCGGACTTTGGGGTTACCCGTGACCGGGCGGGTGATGGTCGGTCCTTCGTCGACGATCCCCGTCTCGCGCAGCCGGGGGTTCAGGTGGCGCGTGGTGCGGCACGACAAGCCCAAGTCCGGCGCCAGGGTCAGCGCGTCGTCCAGGGTCTCGACGCGGACAGCGACACCGGGCGCCCGTGGGTCCTTGGCAAAGAACAGCACGGACACCCGCACCTCGGCCCCCTGCTCGCGGAAGCACCAGGCGGGGGCGTGGAATGCGGCCACCAGTCGCGGCCAGGCCCCGGGGTCGGCCAGCATGGTGTCGGTATAGGACCGGGGCAGGATCGCCGCCACCAGGTCGGCCGCCGCCAGTGCCTGCTGCACGGCGTAGGCGTGCGACAGGGTCGAGGTATCCGGCCCGAAGCGCCCGTAGTGCGTGGCCGGGCCGGCAACCAGGGTCGGTGCCTCCAGATGGAGCGAGAAGGGCGGGTTGATCAGGGCGACCCCGAAGCCGGTCGGGTCGATCTGCTCCATGCCCACGGTCGAGAAGTGGCGCTGGAACCCGGCCACCCTGGCAGCCTCAGCGAGCGCCGTCACGCTGGGACCGTGAATATCGGTCCCGGCCAGCGTGTGGCGGGCCGGATCGGCGAACTGAAGCAGGGCGCCGGTGCCGCAACTGGTGTCGATCAGGGGCACCCGGACGCCTTCACCGTCGCTGGACAGGGCGCGCTCCACCGCGGGGGCGACCATGCGCCAGATCCAGGCGGCGAGGGCGTCTGGGGTGAAGAACTGGCCAAGGTGCGCCAAGCGGGCCGCGTGCAGTCCAGCGAGTGACCCTGGGCGTTTGGCCTGGCTCCCGAGCGAGGCCCGGCCGCGCAGGGCCTGGCGCCAGTGGGCGGCTGGGACGGGTGCGGTAGTGTTCATGCGGCCTCCTGGGCATCGGCGTTCTCGGAATGTCGGCCATAGAGGGCCAGGAACAGTTGCAGTTGCGTGCCGATCGCGGCGCCGAAGACGAACTCAAAGCGGGTGTGATAGGTAATGATGTGCAGGGCAGAAGAGACCTGAATCCGTTGCCGGGAAACCACGCTGTACCCGTGT
>CAILVI010000218.1 GCA_903837595.1 uncultured Thiodictyon sp. | reverse complement strand
GGAATAACAAATAAAAGCCTAACCTTTTGCGCTGATTCCCAAGTTCCAATTGGGAACCCGGCCCGGGAAGCTACGCTTCCAGAGTCCCGGCGATCCGCGAAGGGGAGCTTCGCAGACAGGGTTCCCAAGGGCACCTTGGAACGAGCAGAACGCATCGTCATCCCAGCCGGCTGGGACTCACGCGGCATAGGGACGAACCTCCCGATCCAGTCGAGTACTCAGGTACTGCTCGGCGACGATCAGGTCATAGCGATCTTGCAGGTTCAGCCAGAACACGGGCTCGATGCCGAAATACCTCCCGAGACGTAGGGCGCTATCCGCCGAGATGGCGCGCGCTCCCCGGACGATCTCAGCAATCAGGCGCGGGGAGACGCTGATGTCTTCAGCCAGCCGGTCCTGGGCAATCCCCATCGGTTCAAGAAACTCCGCAAGCAGGATCTCGCCGGGGTGAATGCGGGGGAAGTCTCCATCAGTCATGGCGCAGCCGCAACTTGTCGCCACCGCCCAAAGAAAAAGGGGCCGTCCGGCCCCCTTTTCTGGCCCGGCTATCAACCAGACCCTGCCCGCCGAATGAGACGGGGTTATCAATCGTGGTGCGTAGAAACCCTCGAGGCGCACAGCGCCCGACCCAGGCGTGACACCGCCACAGCGGTGTCACGAGAGCGTTTGCGGGGGCGCAGCCGCCTTATTCGCCCAATTCCACCGCCTTCATGCTCAAGCGAATCCGCCCCTGCTTGTCGACCTCCAGCACCTTGACGCGGACCTGGTCGCCTTCCTTGAGCTTGTCGGTCACTGACTGGACGCGCTCCTCGCAGATCTGCGAGATATGCACCAGGCCGTCACGACCGGGGAGGATGGTGACGAAGGCACCGAAGTCCATGATGCGGGCGACCTTGCCCTCATAGACCTTGCCCACCTCGACATCGGCGGTGATCAGGCGAATGCGGCGCTTGGCCTCTTCGCCGGCGGCCTTCTCGACCGAGAAGATCTTGACCACGCCGTCGTCGGTGATGTCGATGGTGGCGCCGGTCTCCTCGGTGATGGCACGGATGACCGAGCCGCCCTTGCCGATGACGTCGCGGATCTTCTCCGGGTGGATCTTGATCTCGATGATGCGCGGCGCGTGCTCGGACATCTCGGAGCGGTGGACATTGATGACCTTGCTCATCTCGCCCAGGATGTGCAGCCGCCCGACCTTCGCCTGGGCCAGCGCGACCTCCATGATCTCGCGGGTGATGCCCTCGATCTTGATGTCCATCTGCAGGGCGTTGATGCCCTCGGCGGTACCGGCGACCTTGAAGTCCATGTCACCGAGATGGTCCTCGTCACCCATGATGTCGGTGAGGACGACGAACTTGTCCCCTTCCTTGATCAGGCCCATCGCGACGCCGGCCACCGGGGCCTTGATCGGGACGCCGGCGTCCATCAGCGACAAACTGGTGCCACAGACGCTGGCCATGGAGCTGGAGCCGTTGGACTCGGTGATCTCGGAGACAACCCGCACCGAATAGGGGAAGGCCTCAATGCCGGGCATGACGGCCAGCACGCCGCGCTTGGCCAGGCGCCCGTGGCCGATCTCGCGGCGCTTGGGGCTGCCGACGCGGCCGATCTCACCGACGCAGAAGGGCGGGAAGTTGTAGTGGAGCATGAAGGGCTCGCGCCGCTCCCCTTCCAGTGCGTCGATGATCTGGCTATCACGCTCGGTACCGAGCGTGGTGATGACCAACGCCTGGGTCTCACCGCGGGTGAAGAGCGCGGACCCGTGGGTGCGCGGCAACACGCCGGTACGGATGGTGATGGGACGCACGGTGGTGGTGTCGCGCCCGTCGATACGCGGCCGGCCTTCGAGGATGCTGCCGCGCACGATGCGGCTCTCCAGGCGCTCGATGGACGCCTGGATCTGCTGCTCGCTCCAGGTGTTGCCCTCAATGGTGCGGATGCGCTCGATGACATCGGCACGCACCGCGTCAAGGACGTTATAGCGCGCCATCTTGTCCTTGATGGTGTAGACCTCGGCGATCGGATTGGCACCGTAATGGGCGACCGACTCTTCCAACTGCGGGTCGGGTTGGACCGGCTTGAAGGTGATGGGGGCCTTGTGGACCGCCGCCGCCAGTTCGCGGATCGCCTGGATGACGACCTGCATCTGTTCGTGGCCGAACAGCACGGCGCCAAGCATGATCTCCTCGGACAGCCCCCGCGCCTCGGATTCCACCATCAGCACGGCGTGCTCGGTGCCGGCGACCACCAGGTCCAGGTCGCTGTCCGGCCCCAGACCGACGACGGCGGGATTGAGGATGTACTGACCGTCCTTGTAGCCGACCCGGGCGGCGGCGATGGGGCCGTTGAAGGGCGCCCCAGAGACGGCCAGCGCGGCGGAGGCACCGATGAGCGCCGGGACCTCAGGATTCACGGCCGGGTTCAGCGATTTGACCGTGGCGATGATCTGGACTTCGTTGGTGAAGCCATCGGCAAACAGGGGGCGGATCGGACGGTCGATCAGACGCGAGGTCAGGATCTCGGTCTCGCTCGGGCGGCCCTCGCGACGGAAGAAGCCGCCGGGGATGCGGCCGGCGGCGTAGGTCTTTTCCTGGTAGTCCACGGTGAGCGGCAGGAAGTCACGCTCCGGGCCGGCCTTCTTCTGCACCACCACGGTGACCAGCACCACGGTACCGCCCATGTTGACCATGACAGCGCCGTCCGCCTGGCGGGCGATCTCGCCGGTCTCCAGCGTCATGGTCTGGTCGCCGAACTGGAACTGCTTAACGATTGGAGTGGGAATCACTGGAATCACGGGTCATGCCTCGGGTCTGAGTCGCGGGCCTGGATCGCTGGTGCGGATGAACAGCTGCGATCGCAGGTTCGGGCCTCGGGTTTTGAGTCGCCGCAGCCTCAAGCGTCCTGGTGCTTCGGGATCTCGGGGGTGCCGCCGCCAGGCGGCCGGCACCTTGGATATGGGAACCCGGGCGGCGCGCACGGCCGCCACGGGGACCCGGGACCGTGCGACCGCTGTCGCCGGCCCCTGGGCGGACGTCAGCGACGCAGACCCAGACGCGCGATCAGCGCACGATAGCGGTCCACGTCCTCACGCTTGAGATAGTCGAGCAGCTTGCGCCGGGAGTTGACCATCCGGACCAGGCCGCGGCGTGAGTGGTGGTCGTGCTTGTGCGCGCTGAAGTGATCGGTCAGGCCCTGGATGCGGGCGGTCAAGAGTGCGACCTGCACCTCGGGGGAACCGGTGTCGTTTTCAGCACGGGCATAGGCCGTGACGACCTCTTTTTTCTGGGCAGCGGTCATGGTCATTGGCGGTCTCCTAATAGACTGGGGAGGGGGATTAAAAGGCCCTTAAGCGACGGCACCCGCCGCCGCTGATCGCCCCGACAATGACATCAGGGGATCGGACCATACTGGTTAATTGTTAGTGTTTGCTCGGTAGGATGGGTAGAGCGCAGCGAAACCCATCACTCTGATCACTCATACCAGACGCTTGGGCTGCACCTTGCCGTCGTCCTGGATCTCACCGACGCCCAGGAAGTGCTTGGACAGGTCGTACAGCCGCACCAACCCTTCGGTGGGTGCTTGGGGGACCAGCACGGCCTGTCCCTGCTGCAAATAGAAGGCAGCGTCGGCCGACAGACGCACCGCAGGCCAATGGCCCAGGGCGGAGTCGAGCGGCAGCAGCAGGGCGTCGAGCCGCGCCGCCGCACCCTCCAACTCGGCCAGGTCGCGGATCTGCTCGAGCGTGATGAACTCGACCACGTTCTCCGCGTAGGGTCCGACCCCGGTGCGGCGCAACTGGCTCACATGCCCGCCGCAGCCCAACTCACGGCCGATGTCCTCGGCCAGGGTACGCACATAGGTGCCCTTGGAGCAGTGGACCTCGAGCTCGATCTCAGGCAGGTCGCAGGACAGTAAGTCCAGGGAGAAGATATGGATCGGACGCGTGGCGCGCTCGACCTCCACACCCTGGCGGGCCAGCTTGTAGAGCCGCTCGCCCCCCAGCTTGATCGCCGAGTACATGGGCGGGAGCTGGTCGATCAGGCCCAGGAAACCCGCCAGCACCGCGCGCACGCGCTGCGCATCGACGCCCTCCACGGGCTTGGTCTCCAATACCTCGCCCTCGGCGTCGGCCGTGGTGGTGGTGACACCCAGGCGCACCCGCACCCGGTAGCGCTTGTCCGCGTCCAGCAGAAAGGCGGAAAACTTGGTGGCCGCGCCCAGGCACACCGGCAAGAGCCCGGTGGCCAGCGGGTCCAGACTGCCCGTGTGCCCGGCTTTGGCGGCGCGATACAGTCGCTTGACTCGTTGCAGTGCGTCGTTGGACGTGAGCCCAAGCGGCTTGTCCAGCAACAGGATACCGGTGACATTACGTCCCGGGGGGTTACGCCGTTGGACGCCCTTCATGTGGGCCGCTCCTGTGCGTTCCCGGGTGCGGCATCCTCGCCATCCTCAGGCTCCCGGTCCACAATCCCCTCGACTGCACGGTCGATGAGGGCGGACAGGTGCATCCCCGCACCGATGGAGGTGTCATAGACGAAGTGCAGTTCCGGCATGGTGCGCAGCCGCACCCGCTGGGACAGGGCGTGGCGCAGGAAGCCGGCCAAACGACCATTGAGCAGCCGCGTCTGTGCGACCCCGTGCTCATCGTCGGTGCTGATCCCTGCCTCCTCCCCGACCGTGGGCAGGCAGGTAAAGAAGACCTTGGCGTGAGACAGGTCCTTGACCACGCGTACCTCATGGATGGTGAGGTCGGCGAGGCGCGGATCCCGCACCTCGTCGCGCAACACCTCATAGAGCTCACGCTTGAGTTCAGCGCCGATCCGCTCCGTACGATCGAATTCCTTCATGCGTTACAGCACCCGCGCCCGTTCGGTCCGTTCGAATACCTCAATGTGGTCACCGACCTGAACATCGTTGTAGTTCTTCACGCCGATACCGCAATCGGTGCCGGCCCGTACCTCGGCCACGTCGTCCTTGAAGCGACGCAGTGACTCCAGCGTGCCCTCGTAGATCACGACGTGATTACGCAGGACGCGGATCGGGTTGTTGCGCTTGATCAACCCGTCGACCACCATACAGCCGGCGATGGCGCCGAACTTGGATGAGCGGAAGACGTCGCGCACCTCCACCATGCCGATGATCTCCTCGGTGATCACCGGCCTGAGCAGACCCGAGATCGCCTTCTTCACGTCATCGATCAGCTCGTAGATGATGCTGTAGTAACGCAGATCGATCGCCTTCTCATCCACCACCCGCCGTGCCGCCGCATCCGCCCGGACATTGAAGCCCAGGATGATCGCATTGGAGGTCACCGCCAGGTTGGCGTCGGACTCGGTGATCCCACCGACCCCGGTCGCCACCAGGATGACCTTGACCTCGTCATTGGTGAGCTTGAGCAGGCTCTCGCGCAGGGCCTCCAGACTGCCCTGTACGTCGGCCTTGACGATGAGATTGACCGACTTCAACGCCCCGTCCTTGAGCTGGGAGAAGATCTGATCCAGGCTCACGCCCCGGTTCTCGTCCAGCTTGGAGCGACGCATGCGGGTGGAACGCAGCTCAGCCACCTCACGGGCGCGCCGTTCATCGACCACCGCCAGTACATCGTCACCGGCGTCGGGAGGCGCGGACAGACCCAGCACCTGCACCGGGATCGAGGGGCCGGCGGACTCAATGGACTTGCCGGCCTCGTCGAACATGGCGCGCACCCGGCCATATTCGCCGCCGCTCACGATCATATCGCCACGACGCAGCGTACCGGACTGCACCAGGATGGTAGCCACCGGGCCACGCCCCTTGTCCAGGCTGGACTCCACGATGGTCCCGCGGGCCGGACCGTCCACCGGGGCCTTGAGCTCCAGCACCTCGGCCTGCAACAGGATGGCGTCGAGCAGGTCGTCGATGCCGTCGCCGGTCTTGGCGGACACCTTGATCAACTGGGTGTCGCCACCCCAGGCCTCGGTCAGCACGTCGTGCTGGGAGAGTTCCTGCATGACCCGGTCAGGATTGGCGTCGGGCTTGTCCATCTTGTTGACGGCCACCACGATCGGCACCCCGGAGGCCTTGGCGTGTTGGATCGCCTCAATGGTCTGGGGCATGACGCCGTCGTCCGCCGCCACCACCAGCACCACGATGTCGGTCACCTTGGCCCCACGGGCACGCATCGCCGAGAAGGCGGCATGGCCCGGGGTGTCCAGGAAGGAGATGACCCCGCGGCTGGTCTCCACATGATAGGCACCGATGTGCTGGGTGATGCCGCCGGCCTCGCCGGAGGCGACCCGGGTGCGCCGGATGTAGTCCAGGAGCGAGGTCTTGCCATGGTCGACGTGACCCATGATGGTGACCACCGGGGCACGTGGCTGCGACTCGGCCAAACCGCTCTGCTCGTCGGCCTCCTCGATCAGGGTGTCCTCGGCGGTGCGGAGATCCGCGATGACGGCCGTGTGTCCCATCTCCTCGACGATCAGGACCGCGGTGTCGCGATCCAGCATCTGATTGATGGTGACCATCATTCCCTGCTTGAACAGGGCCTTGACCACATCACCCGCCTTGACCGACATGCGGCTCGCCAGTTCGCCCACCGAGATGGTCTCCGGCAGCGCCACCTCACGAATCACCGGCGTGGTGGGCCGCTGGAAGGTGTGCTTGTCCTGCAGCCCGGGCTTTTGGGTCTTGCGCTTGCGGCGCGGACGCCCGCCACTCACATCACCATCCACCTCTTCATATTCGACCCGCGGGGCCTCCAGCTCCCGGCCGCCGCGCGCCGTGTCCTTGCGCCCGGCCTTCTTGACTGATTTCTCCTTCTCGGAGAGTTCGGCCGGCTTCTTGGCGGCAACGACCACCGCCGGTTTCTTGCTGGCAGGCTTGGCGGGCTCGCCTCGCCGACGCACGACCACCTCTTCCACCTCATCGGCGACGATGACCGGCGCGACCGCCGCCGCTACCGCCGCCGGGGGAACGGTCTCGTCCACGGCCTCAACGGGTTCAGGCTCCGCGACTGGACGCGCCGCCTCCTCGGCCAGGCGTTGCACCTCGGCCTCCGCCTCGGCACGGCGCCGCGCCTCATCGGCCTCGCGGCGACGCTCGGCCTCCTCGCGGGTCTTGCGCTCGTGATCTTCCAATTCGCCCAGTCGGCGCGCCTCCTGCTCGGCACGCATGGCCTCCAATTCGGTGCGGCGACGGCCGCCATCGATGGGCGCGCTGCGCAGGGTCTGGCGCTCGCGCGGCGGGCGCGGCGGCTCAGGGCGACGCGGCGCCGGCGGCGCGGGCCGGGCCACTGGTGCAGGGGTGGGGGCCACGGTCTGCGCCTTCTCGTCAGTCGGCGCCGACGCTTCCGCAGCCGCCGGCTCATCGCCGCGTTTCACATAGGTCCGTTTACGGCGGACCTCGACGCTGATGGTCTTGGCCCGCGTGGTCGGGGTCGGCCGGGAACCGCCCGCGCCGCCCGCACCGCCCGTACTGGTGCCGGGCACCCGCGGGGTGACGGCAGGTTGGCGCAACTCGCTCACGCTCTTGCGCTTAAGCGTCACCTGGCTGGGATCGGCCCCGCCCTCGGACCCGCCTTTACCGTGGCTGCGTCGCAGATAGCTCAACAGCTTGAGCTTCTCCTGTTCGGTCAGGGTGGAATCGGCGTCACTGGCGCTGATACCGGCCTCCCCGAGTTGGGTCAGTAAACGTTCGACTGGAATGCCGACCGTGGAGGCGAGTTGTTTGACTGTCACTTCACTCATGTAACGGACCTCCTAACGGGATTCCCCGCCCGCATCGGCAAACCAGGGCTCACGTGCCTTCATGATAAGGCGCGCCGCCCGCTCCGCATCCATGCCCTCGATCTCCATCAATTCATCGACCGCCTGTTCGGCCAGGTCTTCCATGGTCGCCACCCCGCGGGCGGCCAGGGCCAAGACCAGGCCCTCGTCCATACCGTCCATGTCGAGCAGGTCCGCCGCGGGCTCGCCCCCGACCACCTCCTCGGTGGCGATGGCGCGGGTGAGCAGCACGTCCTTGGCGCGTTCGCGCAGTTCATTGATCGTGGCCTCATCGAGCTCATCGATCGCCTGCATCTCCGCGAGCGGCACATAGGCCACCTCGTCGACGCTGGTGAATCCCTCTTCGACCAAGATGGCGGCCAGATTCTCATCCACCCCGAGCTGATCCATAAAGCTGCGGACCGAGCGGTGCGCCTCCTGCTCGCTCTTGGCGGCCGCCGCCTCCTCGTTCATCACGTTCAACTCCCAGCCGGTCAGCTGGCTGGCCAGACGCACGTTCTGACCGTTGCGGCCGATCGCCTGGGACAGGTTCTCCTCCTTGACTGCCACGTCCATGCTGCGCGCCTCCTCGTCGATGACGATGGAGACCACGTCCGCCGGTGACATGGCGTTGATTACGTATTGGGCCGGGTTGTCGTCGTAAAGAATAATGTCCACCCGCTCGCCATTGAGTTCATTGGAGACTGCCTGGACGCGCGAGCCGCGCATGCCGACACAGGCGCCCACCGGATCAATGCGTGGGTCCTTGGTGCGCACGGCGATCTTGGCCCGCGCTCCGGGGTCCCGGGCGGCACCCAGGATCTGAATCATGCCCTCGCCGACCTCCGGGACCTCGAGCTTGAAGAGCTCGATCAGGAGCTCGGGGGCCGTGCGGCTGACAAACAGCTGCGGACCCTTGGCCTCGGCGCGCACATCGAAGAGATAGCCACGCAGCCGATCGCCGGAGCGGACCGATTCACGTGGGATGACATGCTCGCGGGGGATCAGGGCCTCGGCATTGTTGCCCAGGTCCAGCAGGATGCTGCCGCGGTCGGCCTTCTTGACGATCCCGGTGACCAACTCGCCCTTGCGCTCCATGAAGGCATCGACAATCTTGGTGCGCTCGGCCTCGCGCACCTTCTGCACGATGACCTGTTTGGCGGTCTGGGCAGCGATGCGCCCGAACAGCTCGGAATCGATCTCCTCCTCCATGAAGTCGCCGGCCG
>CAILVI010000217.1 GCA_903837595.1 uncultured Thiodictyon sp. | reverse complement strand
GCTTGAGGTAAAAGGGTCACAACGACTGAATCTCGCCGTCCGATCAGGTAAAGGTTCTCGGACAGACAATCCGCAGAACAACGCGCCGGCGCGCGCCACCCCTCCGCGGGTACGGCTAGGTGTAGCGGCCCACAAACATCCGGGCTCCGACCCACAAACATCGCGATTTTCAGCCCAGATTGACTGCAAATAACGGGGGTCCCGGACCCAGATTATTTGCAAATGAGCCCAGATTATTTGCAAACAGCCCGCAAACATCGGCGCCAGCCCGGTCGACTCGGCCAGGGGAATGAACCGTCCGGGATCTACCAACCCCAATACCGGGTGGTACCAGCGGAGCCCGGATGTTTGCAGGCCGCTACAGGTAGCGTGAAAGACTACTCTAGTCCCTTACCCCCAAGATCTTATACAAAAGGATGCGAAATTTATTGCGCATTAGACACCAGCGTCGGTTGGACGAAGTACTCGCGGATGACCAGTGCGGTAGCCAGGACACGGCGCCCGAGTTTGGTCAGGTAGTACTTGTAGCAGTGGCCGATCTTCTTGATGAGCCCGTGGACGCGCAGGCGCTTCAAGAGGTAGGAAGCGCGACTGGCGGAGAGGTCGGGTAAGTGGGCGCGCAGATCGGCGGCGCGAAAGCCGCTGATGCTCCACTCCCCGCGTCCGAGCGTCAGGAACAGACGGTAATCGGGTTCGAGGAACAGGTTGAAGCCACGCAGCGAGCGGTCCTTGGTCTTCACCGGTGCGGCCATCTTGGCCAGCGCCTGTTGGCCGGCATCCGGGTTGTCGAGGCAGGCCATGAAGGCGAAATAACGGTCGTTGGCGGCCTGCATCAGGGTGCGCAGATCATGGAGACTGTAGATACTCTTGCGCAAGGGGGCAAGCTTGAACACGGACTTGCCGTCGCGCTGTTCCACCCACCGGTGGTGCTTTAAGAAGGTGACGTCGTTGACCGTACACTCGACGCGGGCGATGAGCCCGGCCTTGTCGTAGAGTTTGATGCTGGCCGGACCCATATGATGACGGATGCGGGTGCCTTGGATGCGCGTGGAGAGGTCGTTGCCGACCTCGTCCTGGAAATTGCCGGTGAGCTTGTGACCGAGGAACATCGCCACTTGCTCAGCCTGGATGACATGCACGGCCGTGCGCACGATGGCCGCGTAGAGCGGCTGGAACTGGGCCTGGCGGCGGAACACCACATCGGTGGCGAACTCCACCTGCATCAGGCTCCAGTGGTAGCCGGCGCGAAACTGCCGCAGCACCGGGCAGAAGCGTTGTGCCCACTGGTCGAGGTGCTCGTGCAGCACGGCGGCATCCAAACCCTCGGCGAGGCGCTGGGCCGCCACCGGATCGGCGATGGACAGAAAGGCGTTATCGGCCTGCGCGAAGGCGATGTGCGCCGCGGTCAACTGACGGGCTAGCCAGGAGTGGCCGTTGAAGTAGACTTGGAGGCGAAACGGCGCCCAGGTGGGCACGCGCACGTAGCACAGGCCGAACTCCGGGTCGATGAAGTAGAAATAGTAATGCAGACACTTGCCGGGGGTCGACTTGAGGGATGCCGTGTGGGTCGGCTTGTCGTACCACGGGCGATAGGACGCACAGGGCTCCATGGCCGAGAAGACATGGACCAAGCCGGGATGATCCCCACGCTGGGCGATGATGTCCTGGATGCGCGCTTCCTTGCGGAAGTCCCCGTGACGGCGGATGAACTCAATCTCCAGCCCCGCCTCCGCCGCCAACCGCTCGGCGTTCTGACGCAACTCCTCGCGCAACGGTTCGGCCCACTGGGTGTAGTCAAACACGCGGATACCGCGCGAGGCGAGCAACTGGGTCATGGCCGCCGCGTATCCGATCTCGGGCAGGGTGCCGGTGATCACCACCCGATCAAAGCACGACAGCACTCCGGAGACCTCTGCTTGGTGACGTTCGACAAACGGGTTCATCGTCGCGCCTCCTGTGTTCTGGACCTACGGATAAGGATAGACCCTCGGCCCCTTTTTGGTTCCGGCTACGCCGGGTTAGG
>CAILVI010000216.1 GCA_903837595.1 uncultured Thiodictyon sp. | reverse complement strand
TGATCACCCGGGGACGCCCCCACCACTACCAGGACCGGTTCCATGCCGCACAGGCACTCCTGACACCCGACTTTGGGTCAACACAGAACACCATGGACGTCGGTATGACGGGTATCAACATCGCTCGCTTTGGTGATCACGTCGACGTGGCGTCGGACCTGCTGGACCCGGCGACCAACCTGCGGCTGGCCGCCGAGGTCCTGGCTGAGGGTCTACGCAGGACCCCGAATGATCCGGCGCTGGCGATCGGCCGCGTCGCTTATCCCGCTGATCCCACCGCGGCACGCGCCTTGGGCCGGCATGTCCTGGCCGTCGCGACGGCCCTGGACGGCGCGCCCAGCGGCGCGGCGGCACCGACGATCCGCTGCGTCGGCAAGCCACCGGTGACGGCGCCGCGCGCCCCCGCCGGGCCCGGCCATGCCGAGCCCGCCGACCAGCCGTTCGTGGTTCACCTGATCAAGACGGCGGCCGCGCGCCACGGGGTGGACCCCGCCTTTGCGCTGGCCATCGCCAAGAACGAGAGCGGCTTCCGCCAATCGGCCCTGAGCCCGAAAGGGGCGCGCGGGGTCATGCAATTGATGCCGGGTACGGCGTCGCGCTACGGCGCCGACCCGCACGACCTGGGGCAGAACATCGATGCCGGGGTGCGGTATCTGCGCGACCTGGCGGAGTTGTTTGGCGGTGACGCGGCACTGGTGGCGGCGGCCTATAACGCGGGGGAGCACGCCGTCGTCAAGCACGGCTGGCGCGTTCCCCCCTATCGGGAAACGCAAGCGTATGTGCCGCGGGTACTCGCGACGCGGGAGCAACTGTGGTTTCAACCCTGACGTTGAACGCACCGAACCACGCGGAGACGATCCTGCGGCTCAACGCCGCGTTCTTCCTGGCCGCGCGTGACGCAGCCCGGGAGAGCGTGCCGTTCGCGATGGCCGCCTTCGGCGTCCCCCAAGTCCTGGCGGAATGGTTGCTGACGGCCGGCCCCGATCAGGTCCTGGCGCTGGCGCAGCTCCCGGTCTGCACGTTCGAGGTCCGGTTGCCCACCCGGGCGATGGCGACCGTCTGCCTGCCGGGAGGCCGGGTTCCCGTTGAGACGGATTGCCCGGTGGTGGCGATGCACACGGCGCTGATGGCCGTCGGAGCCGCCAGTGAGCGCAGTTGATCGCTACACCGCCTTGCAGTTGGCCATCCGCCTGGTCAGACACGGCGTCAAACTCTCCATCGTGTATTCCGGCACCGGGGTGGCACGCGAATACCTGCGCAATCTGTACCGCGAGATCCACGGCCGCTCACCGCGCGGAGGACCGCTGGTCACGAGCGTGGGCACCGTCATCAAGACCCGCCCGCAACAGGCCCATGCATCCCTGTTCGCCGCCTTGTATCTGCGGCTCGATGGGCGGGGGCTCTACCAGGCCATCAACTACACCGCCTTGCTCGACGCCTTCGAGATGTACCTGGCGCTGATCCCACGGCGCAAGCCACCACTCATCGACATCAATCTGGCCTGGGCCACCGCGCGTGACTTGCGCAGCGGCCAGGCTGACTTGCAGCACTGCCCGGCCTGCGAGGTGGGGTTTCTCGTCATGCGGGCGGGAAATATCGGTTCAACCTGTCCACTGTGTTCACTGTATGCGCGCGTATAGATGGTCTCTCGTCGGGCTTGGACTGGACATCGCCGGCGCGGCCAGCGCCGGGCTCGATGGGTTTTACGAAGGCAAATCGCAGGGTTGGTTTTGGT
>CAILVI010000215.1 GCA_903837595.1 uncultured Thiodictyon sp. | reverse complement strand
TCAAGCTCGATGACGTCAAGGGCGAGGCCCAAGACAAGAGCCACAAGGACGAGATCGATGTCCTTGCCTGGTCTTGGGGCATGAGTCAATCCGGCACCATGCATACCGGTGGTGGTGGCGGCGGCGGCAAGGTCTCGGTACACGACCTGTCCATTACCAAGTATGTCGACAAGTCCTCGCCGACCCTGATGACCTATTGCTCGCAGGGCAACCAGTTCAAAGAGGCCAAGCTGACGGTGCGCAAGGCCGGCGGCGCCACCCCCTTGGAATATCTCATCATCACCATGAAGGACGTGATCGTCACGTCACTGAGCACCGGTGGCTCGGGTGGTGAGGATCGGCTGACCGAGAACGTGAGCCTCAACTTCGCCTCGGTCAAGGTGGACTATCAGCCGCAGAAGCAGGACGGCAGCAAGGACGGCGGCCCCGTCAAGTACGGCTGGGACATCGCGAAGAACGTCAAGCTCTAACCGCGGGGCACGGCATGCCCTATGCGGCGATCGGTGCCGCGTCCGCGCAGCTGCGCGGGCGCGGATGATTGATCCAGCGCTGCCGCACCTGCCGGGAGACAACATCATGTTAGCCGAAGACCGGTGGCGCGAGGGCGACCCGGAAGAGTCATTGCGACAGCTGCAGGAGCAGGTGCGCAAGGAGCCCGCGAAGGCGAGCCTGCGCGTCTTTCTCTTTCAGCTGCTGGCGCTGCTGGGACAATGGGAGCGGGCACTCAATCAGTTGACCGTGGCCGGCGAATTGGACGCCGGCAACCTGGCCATGGTACAGACGTACCGCGAGGCGCTGCGCTGCGAGGGGTTACGCACCGAGATCTTCGCCGGCAAGCGCTCACCCCTGGTGTTCGGTCAGCCCGATGAATGGTTCGCACTGCTGCTGGAGGCCCAGCGCTTGGTCGCGCAGGGGGCGGGAGAGCAGGCGCGGGCAATACGCGAGCGTGCCTTGGAGGCGGCCCCTACCACGCCCGGCACCTTGGATGGCACCCGCTTCGAGTGGATCATGGACGGCGATAACCGCCTGGGACCCGTCCTGGAGGCAATCGTGAATGGACGCTATTACTGGATTCCGTTCAACCGCATCGGCTCGATGCAGTTGGAAGAGCCGCAAGACCTGCGCGATCTGGTGTGGATGCCGGCGCACTTTACCTGGGCCAATGGCGGCGAGTCGGTGGGTCTCATTCCGACCCGCTACCCGGGTTCGGAGGCAGCGGCGGACATCGAGTTGCGCCGCAGCCGCCGTACCGAATGGCTGGAGCAGGCGGGTGAGACCTATATCGGCCTGGGCCAACGGATGTTCTTCACCGATACTGGCGAATACCCACTGATGGATATCCGCCGCATCGACTTTGACAGCAACCCCGACGAGGGGCAAGCCGCATCGGCGCCTGAAACCTCGTCCGACAGCGGCGAAACCATTGGCTGAGCTGACCCACCGGGAGCGCTTGCAGCCCTCGCTGCTCGATCGGCTCACCGATTATGAGCCAGGCAATCCACAGGAGTCGCGCGAGCAGCGCGACTTCTCCTTGGGCCGGCTGCGCGAGACCGTCCTGCGCGATCTGGCCTGGTTGCTCAACACGACCAATCTTGCGGCGGCGCAAGACCTGAGCGCCTACCCCGATGCCGCCAGCTCCGTGGTCAATTTCGGTATACCGGACCTTTCCGGCACGACCCTCTCCGGCACCGACGCGGCGGCGCTCGAGCGCACCCTGCGTCAGGCCGTCGCGGATTTCGAACCGCGGATCATCGGCCAGACACTGAAGGTGCGGCTGGAAATCAACGAGACCCAAATGAGCCACAACGCCATGACCTTTCTCATCGAGGGCGACCTGTGGGCACAGCCGGTCCCGCTGCGCCTCTATCTCAAGACTGAAATCGACCTCGAAATGGGCGACGTC
Organism: uncultured Thiodictyon sp.; assembly: GCA_903837595.1. Classification (GTDB taxonomy): domain Bacteria; phylum Pseudomonadota; class Gammaproteobacteria; order Chromatiales; family Chromatiaceae; genus Thiodictyon. Next base: position 244 of record CAILVI010000215.1, on the reverse strand, counting down.
ACGGTCAGTTCTTACGCGGGCTAGGGGCACAGCGATGGACCCCCGCTTCTTGGAGTATTACAACCGCGAACTGCGCTTCATGCGCGAGATGGGCGGCGAACTGGCCGCCGAATTCCCCAAGATCGCTGCCCGACTTGGGTTGGAGAGCTTCGAGTGCGCGGACCCCTATGTGGAACGTCTGCTGGAGGGTTTTGCCTTCCTCGCCGCCCGGGTCCAGCTCAAGATCGACGCCGAATTTCCCGCC
>CAILVI010000214.1 GCA_903837595.1 uncultured Thiodictyon sp. | reverse complement strand
CCCGGTGGCGTTGTCAGCCCGTCGTGCTAGATATAGCACAGCGGGCGGACTCGGTGGACCGACGCCAACGACAGGCGCCGATCCGCAACAACACATTATGAATACTGCACTCCAGTCGGGACTCGGTGGACCGACGCCAACGACAGGCGCCGATCCGCAACAACACATTATGAATACTGCACTCCAGTCGGAGCAACTATATAACGCCTAAAGCGGCGCGCGCCCCTGATGAGGCTGAGAATTAGCACAACGCCCGTGGCGCGCGCTCGCTTTTGAGGCCAAAGTTAGGCGATTCTTTGTCTTCATTGTTGCCGGGACAAGGGATTCAGGGGGAAACCGTGGTCTTTCCCCTATTAGCTCTTGGGGTTCGTTCCTCACCCCAACCTACGGCCCTTACCTGAGAAGGGATCTTGCATTCAGACGCCTAGCTTCCAGCGATGAAATTATTGAGGCAATATATGCTTCGGTTCCTCGTACGACAAACTCCCGTTTTTCGCCTTTCTCGAAACTGATCAGTCCCCACAAGACCCGAAACTCAATGTAGCCGGGAGATGATATTATTATTCGATATTCGCATTTCCTTCCTGCTAAATTCAATAACGGGAGCCACATTCTATGAAGAATAGGCAGGGTTTGTATTACAGCAACAGGCAATGCCATATTAGTTGTCCGGCTTCACTGATCGAGGATGGAAAGTAGGATGACATTCAGTTGACTATCTGAGCCAGTATTCTTTCTTGCCTTCTGCATTTATTCGGCTAAACAGTGGCTTCTGGTTTAGAGTTGATTCAGAATTAGCCTCATCTGAGTTGGACAAGATGCTTTCTAACGTATTGTCTGCATATGCGGCACCATCGCTCTTCTTTATATTATGAGCGGCGACCCAGAGCTTAATTTGCTCAGTTGTAAGCGGCTGCGTTAGGTCTCCTGACTCTAAGGCTTGCAAAATTTGCTCGATTAGTGACATTTTGTGGCCCTCGCCAAATACTTACTCGTTGATAAGCCTAACGTGTTCTAGCTCGAGACGGGCCGCCGCCGGTCTAGGCTGCCGCGGGCCGCTTGCGTGCTAGGTTGCACTAGGATACTAATGTACTAGACTGAATCCCGTCTAGTACCCAAGCATCCTAGTCCCCCAGCCATGGCTACCGCAACGCGCCGCCAAGACGGCACTCCGTCCGACTGGGGCCGCTACCTGAATCTCCTGATCCACCGCGCGGTGCCGGAAAACATACGCCCCTGGTACGTCCGCCGGGTCGAAGAATTCCTGAAGGCGGTGCGCCCGAAATCCCTGTCGCAGCTCACGGCCGAGCAGGTGAACGGCTACCTCCAAGATGGGTCGAGCCAAGGGCAGCTTGCCGACTGGCAGTTTCGCCAACTGGTTGACGCTTTGCAACTGCTATTTGTTGATCTAAGTCAAGCCCCCGCCGGCAAGGGAATCGATTGGGAGTGGTGGAAGGCCGGCGGCCGGGTCCTGGCACCGGACCATCCGACCCTTGGGAAGTCGCAGGCGCCGGGCGCGGGTCCGCGGTTCGCCAGTGCGGTGGCGGCCTTCCCGCTCCTGGAGACCCTGGTGCGGACAATCCGGGCGATGCGGTACTCGATCCGCACCTAGCAGGCCTATGTGGATTGGTGCCACCGCTTTCTGGGGTTTTGCGGCGATACGCCCACGGCGGCGCTGGGGGGCGAGGACGTACAGCGGTTCCTGACACATCTTGCGGTGGACAAGTCCGTGGCGGCCAAGACGCAACGCCTGGCCTGTAACGCCGTGGCGTTCCTGTTCAAGCAGGTGTTGGAGCGGCCCCTGGAGGACGTGCGTTTCGCGCGACCCACGCGCCAGCAGCGGCTACCAGTGGTGCTGACCCGGGAGGAGGTGCGCCTCGTGCGAGGCAATGGATGGGACCTTCGGTCTGATGGCGCGCCTGATGTACGGGACCGGGATGCGGCTGATGGAGTGCGTGCGGCTGTGGGTGGCGGACCTCGACTTTCCGAGCAGCCGGCTGTCGCAGGACCCCAAATCCGGTGAGGTGCGCCGACATCATCTGCACGAGTCGTCGCTGCAGATGGAGATCAAGGCGGCCGGGCAACGCGCCGGCCTGCCAAAGCGGGTCAATAGCTACGCGGTGCGTCATTCCTTTGCGACGCATCTGCTGGAGGCCGGTTACGACATCCGCACCGTGCAGGAGTTGCTGGGACGGCCTTGATCATAACGCCGGCCGCAGGCGGCGGGGCGCAGAGCGCCCAACACATGCGCGACACCGCCCGAGCGGTGTCGCGAGGGGCGAGCGTCGGACCAACCCCGCTGCCGATTTGGCAGGTCACCCATCCGTTCCCGCCAGCGCCTTGGCCTGGGTTTCGCTGACGTCCGGTCGCCTGAAGGCGCCCGCTGCCATTGCGGCAGCCGCCAACGCAAGATGACTGCCGCAATGGCAGTCAGGCCCCCGTCCGGCGGCCCACCAGCCACCTGACAAAATCCATTTTTCTCTTTTTTACTCATCATGTTATATGGTCTATGGCAATCCTGGCACGCTCTCTGCTTTACTCCAGCAAGTGCCTCCCAGACCACCGCCTCAGGACCTCTACCATGTACAATCGTCAATCCTTTCGTACCTCCCTGGTCTGCTCGATCCTGACGGCGCTGGCGTTGGTCGCCGGCAGCTACAGCGCGGCGGCGTCGGCCACCAGCGCCCCCGGCGCCGAATTCCGCTACGACACCAGCCACACCACGGCGGTCGACATCGCGCTGGCCGCGACCGATGGCGGCCCCGCCCTGCTGAGCTTCTACAGCGAGGGGACCAACGGGCTGCGCCTGCTGGAGAATGCATTCACCGATGCCCAGGGCAGCTATGTGGGCGAGATGCACCTGCCGGCCCACCTCAAGCAGGTCGTGGTCGTGGTGCGTACCGCGGAGCGCCAGGATACGCTCACCCTGCTGATCAACAACCAATCGATCGCCTACGCTGAGTAAATCGAACGACCAACCGGGAGACGCGTGCCATGTTGAACAACAGATACATCAAACAGTTGAGCGGCGCCGCCCTGGCGCTGCTGGTGAGCGCCGGCGCCTACAGTGCACCAGGCGCCCCCACCGCCGTGATCGCCTTTCCAGCCATCACCTTGACCGATAGCGGCGGCGCCCCGCTGGAGCAGGCGATCCTCACCGCGCAGGGCCAGGCCTACGACGTGACCGTGAACGGGCTGGGCGTCGGCGGCGCCAAGGGCCTCAAGGTGGCCGTCACCGGTGAGGTCTACGGCCTGAACAACCTCACCGATCTCGAAGGCCCCTTTGTCACCGAACTGGCCGGCGCGCCACCCGCAGAGGTCAGCAGCGATGACCTGTGGCTCTACAGCGAACGCGGCGTCAGCCTCTGCCTGCACACCGGCAACCCCAGCATTACACTCGCCTCCGGCAGCGACACGGTACTGGTGCAGTTCACCCAGTAGCCCGGATGCGGCGTGACGTCGCCGACCGCCGGTGTTTCACTCTCAACGACAGGGCCTTCTCCATGAGTTACCGTCATCCACTTGCGACCTCACTGGCCGCCCTGGCGCTCGGCGCCGTGGCCCAACCCAGCCTGGCGATCACCTGGCAGTACTTCGGCACCTACGATGGGATCGGTGTCCCCACCACGCTCACCGATCTGAGCGCCGAAATGCCCGTTAACCTGCTGGCCGACATCCACAAACGGCTGCCGGAATACAAGGATATCCGCACCAACGATCCCAAGCTGATCACCGACGATCTGGGCGCGAACATCGTGCTGCTCGAGGACGCGGAGATCACGGTGGCCTTCGTCGATGAGGGGGCCGGCTACCGCAATTCGGTCGGCTATTTCACCTACGACCCGGGCAATATGCCAAAAGCATTCAGCGAGCTGAATACCAAGATCTTGTTTCCAAACTTCTCTTTGCCGCCGCAAGGCGCCATGCGGTTTGGTGAGGCGGTCGCGCTGGGGAAGTTCAAGGCCGGCTCGGCCGTCGGGTTCACGATTGTCTCCGACGGCTGGAATGGCAAGGGGGTCAATCCCAATCAGTCGCCCAGCGCGATCTTCACCACGATCAAGGCGCTGAACCCGGAGAAACCGACGACCGCCGATCCGAACCTCAACGCGCACACGGTACTGCTGTCGAAGCCGGAGGACGGGCTGCTGGTGTTGGGCTTCGAGGATCAGAATCGCAGCGGTGTATCAGATCACGATTTCAATGATGTATTGATCGCCATCAAGGTCACGCCCTTTTCCGCCGTCGACCGCAGCAAGGTGCAGTCGCTGGTGAAGACGGTGGTGCTCGATAGCGACGGCGACGGCATTCCAGACGCCCTGGACGCCTTCCCCCAGGACCCGACACGGGCCGCGCGGCGCTTTTATCCGAGCGCGACCGGTTATGGCTCGCTGGCGTTCGAGGACCTGTGGCCAAGAAAGGGCGACTTCGACATGAACGACCTAGTGGTCGCCTACCGTGCCGTCGAGACCCTGAATGCTTACAACGAAATTGTCGACCTCAAGCTGATGTATGAAATCAGGGCACGCGGCGCCGGCGCCGACAACGGGTTCGGCGTCCATTTCCCAGGCCTGAGCCGGGATGCGATCGATCCGGTGGGCACGACCGTCAGCGTCAATAATCAGGCCCCGGTGGCGGCCCCGGTGGAGAGCGGCCAGACCGAGGCAGTCCTCATCGTCTCGCCGAATGTCACCGCCTTGACCAACACCGGACTGGCGTTTCCCTGCTCAATGATGAATAGCGTGGCCAAGTGCCCACACCTCGCACCGGTGCCGATGGAGCTCAATATCCATTTCAAGCGGCCATTGACCGCGGCGCAGCTCGGCGATGCCCCTTTCAACCCGTTCATCTATCGGACCACGCAGCGGGGGCTGGAGGTGCACCTGGTCGATCACCCGCCGACCGCCAAGGCCGACCGCAAACTGTTCGGCACCCTGGATGACAGGTCCGATCCCGCCCAGGGCCGCTATTACCGCACCGCAGCCAACGAGCCTTGGGTCATTGACGTACCGGAAACCTGGCGTCATCCGACCGAATGGAACAACATCGCCGGGGCCTACCCCAACTTCGTCAAGTGGACTGCCAGTGGCGGCACGACCGACAACGACTGGTATGTCAGCAAGATGGTCGGGGTGCTGCTCTTCCAGCCTTGAGCTGAGGTGATTTCCAGCCACAGATGGACCCCCAATTGTAGGTGCGACCTCGGTCGCACCTACGTTTTTTTCCGCCGGTATTAGTGCCAGGTCTTCCGAAACTCGCCCAAGGAGTTGGGGCGGCCGATGCGGTGCGCCATCCCGGCGCTCCTTATGGGGCCACCTTGAGATCAGCCAGCAGCCGGTACAGCGTCCGCTCGCCAATTCCCAGCACCCGCGCCACCGCGGCCCGGGGGCCGGGGTGCCGGGCCAGGATCAATTGCACATAGCGCTGCTCGATTTCAGCCAGGGTCGGTTCGTGGTCGAACGCCAGCGTCACCGCGGCGGCCCCGCTGGCCCCGATGACGGGTGACGGCGCGGCGGACTGCGGTAGGGTCAGGTGCTCCGGATCAATTTTCAGCTTGTTGCCGGACAGGATGATCGCGCGCTCGACCACGTTGCGTAATTCCCGGATATTGCCCGGCCACGCATAGTCCATTAACTGCCGCATCGCCGCTTCACTCACCCGCTTGACGACCCGCTTGGAAAATCCCGGGTGGGCTAGAAAGTGCCGCACCAGCGGTGCAATGTCCTCGCGGCGCTCCCGTAGTGGCGCCATCGTGACCACAAAGGCGTTGAGGCGATACAGCAGGTCCTGCCGGAATTCCCCCCGTTTGGCCATGCCGTCCAGATCCCGGTTGGTGGCGGCGACGATGCGCACCTCCGCCGGCAGATCCGTCGCGCTACCCAAGCGACGGAACCGCTTGGTCTCCAGTACCCGCAACAGCTTCGCCTGGATGACGGCCGGGATCTCGCCGATCTCATCCAGAAAGAGGGTGCCACCGCTGGCCTGCTCGATCAGCCCGGGCTTTCTTTGTGCGGCGCCGGTGAAGGCCCCGCGCTCGTGCCCGAACAGTTCCGACTCGAAGAGCGTTTCGGGCAGCGAACAACAATCCACCGCCACCAGCGGACCCTCCGCCCGCTGGCTCAGCCGATGAATCTCCTGGGCCACCTTCTCCTTGCCGACCCCGCTTTCGCCCAGAATCAACACCGTCGCCTCGGTCGCTGCCACGGCGTGGAGGTCGGCGAGCAGTCGCCGCAGCGGCTCGCTCTCCCCCACCAGCAGGCTCGGCGCCTCCTGCCGCACCACGCTTGTGTAAAACTCACCGCGCCGGTAGAGCAACGCGTTGTCGATGATCCGCCGCACCGCCCCCGCCAGTTCATCCTGATCTACCGGTCGGACCAGAAACTCGGTCGCGCCCAGGCGCAGGGCCTGGAGCGCAGCCTCGATCCCGGCCTCGCTGCACAGGACCAGGACCGGATAATCCTGCGCCCAGCGCTCAATCAGGGTGCCGCCGACACCCTCGGGCCAGGGGGATTCCAACAAGATGAGGTCAGGCGGCTGCGCGACCAGCGCGCGCGCGGCCGCCCGGCCATCGGCAGCGCTGGCGATCTGATAGCCGCGACACGCAAGGCTCGCGGAGAGTTCCTGGCAGGAGCGATCGTCCCCGCCCACCAGCAGGATGTGATCGGCCATGATTGGGTGAAACTAGGCGCCCGACTCGGCGCGCATCAGCTGGAACACATCGGTGATCGCCTGCGGATCGTTCGGCGGTTCGACATTGCAGAGCAGGGACGCATCCGAGTCCGCATCGTCCGGGTGATAGCCATGCATCCCGGTGATGGGCTTGAGCCCCATGTGGCTGGGCACGATCAAGACCCCGGCGTTGACCAGAAAAATCAGTTCCCCAAACTGATCGCACTCAAAGTCGCAGCCCAATCGTTCGAGTTCCGGCTGCCGCAGGATACGTCCCTGCGGCACCTGCTCCAGCAACGCAACGATGCGCTCGCGCGCAACCGGGTTATGGAACCAGAACCGCCCCATGGTGGAATCGTAAGTCGCCGTGTAATCACGGCCAAATTCAAGCCCCAGCCCCTCGATCTTGCTCATGAGGTCGAAGTGGGTATGGATGGTGGCCATGCCATGGTCGGAGCAGACGAACAGACGCACCTGCGCGTAATGCTCCCCGGCAACACGCAGCACCTCTTCAAGTTGGGTCTCGTACCAGGCGAGCTTTTGATCGACCTGGGGACTGCCCTTGCCCACCTCGTGGAGCAGCGCGTCCATGGACGCCATATACAGGAGCGCAAACGTAATCTTGCCCTGCGTAAGATCGGCCTTAAGCGCATCCAGGTTGGTCTGTTCGGACACCCGCCAGTCGGAGACGTGGTAAGGCACCCCGGCGCGCTCCAGGTAATCGAAGATATTCTGGCCGCGATTCATGCCGCCCGGCACGAACAGGTCCTTTTTCTCGCAGTAATCGAACTTGTCGACGTACTTAAACGGGATATTGTAGAGCTGGAAATAGCCCGTGTAACGATACAGGCGTTTAATCAGTTTACTGATCAGGTTGCGTACTCGCCCGCGGTCCACAAGCGCGCGTGGCAGCCGTCCCAGCAGACGCAACGGCTTGAACGGGGAGGTCTTGGGCGAATAGTAAAAGAACGACCAGTGGCGATGCTCACGCGGCATCAGTCCGGTGAGGATCGAGGGAATGCACGCGGATGAGAACCCGAACACGGAGCGCAGCTTGCGCCGAAACGGCAACTGCGTCTCCATGAAGTGTCGCCCCTTCAACACCTCCCAGCCAAGTGCGTCGATGAAGACGACGAGCGAAATCTTCGGGGCTAGGTGATGAGTCATGGGACTTAGGTCACTCCTCGTCTTGCTTCCCGGGAACCCCCGCGGGTCAGCGATCGGTCGGGCAGGTTGCAGCACGGCGTCGTCGATTGTCTGAAACACCCAGTGCAGGCCTGCGACATTTACACCATCGGCCAGACTGAGTCAAGCCTGGAACCGTGCGTGGTTGCGCCGACCTCGACCGGACCCGACGCACGCGCGGGCGAGCACCGCGCCACGCTTGCCGCGACTACCATGCTGTAGTAAAGTGAAGCGATAATTTTTTGGTTTTTGAGACTTTTTTATTTTGCGCAAATCCCGCGCCCGCCGTCGCGCTGCCACGCATGCACCGCTGCTGTTCGCCGGTGCAGCGCTCAATTTCTTGTTCCTTATCGTGCTGATGACATTTTCATATTTGCGGGAAGAACCCATTTTCTGGACCAATGCGGGAGACTGGCCGATCTGGTTGCGCGAGATGGTACAGAGCAGTTATTATCCGCTGATCTTGCTTGAGTTTCTGCTCCTTGCGGCCTTTTCCGGGGTGACCATCCAGCAATTGAGCGCCCGCTCCCAGTCGGCGAGCCTGGCAGTCATCGCACTACCTATATTGTGGGGACTGTTATTTCTAGTCGTCGTTAATTCCGCAGCAAATAATATAGAAAACATCTGGAATAACCGCCCGATCCACTGGCATCCCCAGTCAAGCTGACCGCCAATCGGACGACATCCGGCGCGGCCGCGATGACCTAAGACCGCAAGCGAGGCGGACATGAGTGACAATTCGCTAAAGCAAGCACCCGATGATCCCCAGCACTATTGCGCAAGGACGCCTGAGTATTACCTTCAGACGCTGGACCCGGTGCTGCGGGCAAGCTTTACGGAACCGCAAATCGCCGCCGTGAAGCAACTACTGGGGGCATCGATTCCCAGACCCGCGGCGAAACTGGTCGATCTCCGATTTTGGGTGGATCTGCTGGCCTACCGATTTTATGTAGTCCTGTTTGTGGGCAAAGATCGCCGCGGCGGGGACCGCACTGAGTTTGCCGACCCCATGGCCCGCAAAGGCAATGCGATCACTGCCCTTCTGCTGCTGATTGGCCTCAACTTTTTGATCAGTTTATTTGTTCTTCTGATCGCCTTATCAATTAAATTGGCGGTCGGCTACAGCCTATTGCCTCATCCCCACTGAAGCGCAATGTCACTGGTCCGCATCGCTTCGTCACGGGTTCAAAGATTAGGGTCCGGCAATAGCGGCGCATCCACCATGGGCGCACACGGCAGCGATGGGGCGTACCGCCCCGGAGGGGGTCAGCCGCCCCGCACGGAACCGGCCAGCAGCCCCTACCAGGAGCGGTTGAAGAAGACGGAGAGGCCGGACGGCAGCGGGGGACGTGGAGGCTCAGGATGGTAGGCCGGTCGCTCCTCGCGGTACCCATAGCCGTGCCCGTGGTGATGGTCGTGGTGGCGCCGCTCACCCCAACCACGGTCGCCGCCCCGATCGTGCCGCTCGCCGCGCCATTCGCTGCCTTGGCCCCCATCCCGATCGTGGTGACGATCGCCGCCGCGCCCGCCATCGCCCCAACCGCGGCCTCCATCGGCCGCCGCCAACCCGGGTAGGGCCAGTGCCCCTGCCAGCAGGACCGCCAGCGCCAAGGTGCTCCGGGTATGTCTCTTACTCATGGTCACTGCCCTCAGAACGTCGGCGAGGGCCCAGCGCCCTCACCGTCGGAGCCTATCCTAGGCCTTGGTCGCTGAACGGAGACTGAACGGCGGCGCCTAGCCCGCTCGGCAGTAAGCTCGATCGATGAGTGTACGGATATCAGACTCGCGGGCCTCAATGTCGGCGACCAGGGCGAACTGGACGGTAGCCTTGTGCAGATTCTGGCCACGGTGGGTGACCCGGAAATAGCGGTCGCCGTCCAGGTGGTCATTGAGGAAACGCAGACCCAGTTCGAACGGCATCAGACGGATACCGTCATAGAGCATCTCCACCTCGGCGCTCGCCAGAAAGTCGCGCGTCTCATCGGCGTAGGCGGACACGATCGGGGCGCAGAACTCCAGGTCGAAACGTACCCGCCACCCCTCACCCGACTCACCCTGGCGGTTGCAGCAGGAACGCAGACAGTCCCCCAGGTCGTGTTGGATCAAGCCGGGTTGGACCGTATCCAGGTCGATCAGAGCCAGGGCATGACCGGCCGCCTCGTGGAACAGGATGTTGTCGATCTTCGGGTCACCGTGGGTGATCCGCAGCGGGATCAGACCCCCGGCCAGGGCCTGCTCCAGTACCCCAACCATCCCGACGCGCTCATCAATAAAGGCCATGCAGGCCGACTCCGCAGCATCGCGCGGGGTCAGCGCCGCGCGCAAGTCCAGGTGGCGGGCGAGATAGTCGGGCGTGCGGTGGAAACCCGGCAGCGTGAACCCCAGCCGGGTCGGCTCCAGGTCGCGGGTCAGGCGATGAAAGCGCCCCAGCGCCAGGCCCACCTGGCGCGCCTGCTCGACGCTCCCGAGCCGATCCAGGGTCACCGCATCCGGGATCAACTCCATGAGCCGCCACAGGTCGCCCGCCGGGGTGCGCAGAAATGTGCGACCGTCCCGGGCCGGGATCAGGGCCGGCACCCGCAGCCCCGCACGGCCCGCCGCATGGGCGGCGAGCAACGCCAGGTTGGCCATGATCCGCTCGGGGTCCGGAAAGACCTGCTGATTGACGCGCTGCAGGACATAGCACCCGGCGGCCGTGGTGACCGCAAAGGTATCGTTGATCAGGCCTCGCCCGAGGGGCGCAATGGTCCCCTGGGGCGCGCCGACGGCGAAGCCAGCGACGATGGCCTTCAGGTCCGGCGGGATCGGGTTTGGGGTCTCAGACATACTGCTTACCGCTGTCAGACGCTCACCGATGGCGCCGCAAGGTCAGGGTGTCACCCTGCTGGATCAGTTCAAACTGTTTAAGGTAACTCATGCCGAGCAGAACCTCATCGCTGGACATCGCCGGCAGGACGCTGGCGCGGACGTCGCGGGCCACCAAGCCGCCCAGATCCACACTGTCGAGGCGCGTCGCCCAGGTTTCGACCGTCCCATTGGCCGTCTGAGCGCGGCCCCCGGGGCGCAACTGCAGACCCAAACGACGGGCGAGCGCCAGCGGCAGGGCGACGTCCGTGGCGCCGGTGTCCAGCATGAAGACCACGGGCTCCCCGTTGATGCTCCCACCGGCCACATAGTGACCAGCCCGGTTGCGCCGCAGGACCACTGACGACGCAGCCCCCGCACCGGCGACGGCCACCGGCTGCGGGTTAGGGTTGCGCTGGCGCTCGATGACACCCTTGAAGAAGAACACCAGCAGCGCCATGCCCACAACCCAGGCCCCGAACAGCATGACGCGCCCGAGGCTGGACTGGGGGTCATTGCGGCGGCGGATGGGATATTTCATCTCGGCTCTGGGGTCTGGGGTCATGGTCAGTGGTGGCACACTTGTATCATAACCACAACAGAGCGACCAAAAAAAGACCAATACCGTCCTTTGTGGCCTTGACAGCACAACGGCAGACCGCTAATCTTTCCTTCGTTGCTTCACAATACCCGTTTGTCCGCCGATCCGCTTGCGTCACGACGCAGCGCCGGGACCAACGAAGGGCCGTGAGTCAAGCCTCAGCGAATAACGAATGATGAACGCCCACCGGGCGAAAGATTGCCGGAGACACCAAACCATGCGCGCAAAACCACTGATCGTCACCTCCACCCTGATCTCCGGCCTGCTGGTCGGTGCGGCCGCCCCCGTCGCCGCCGAACCCGCCCCCAACTGGGGCGGATTCTATGTCGATGGCGCGCTCGGGTTCCGCAACACCCAATATAAGGTCACGAACTTTACCCAGTATTCAGAGAGCTACACCCTGGGCGGCACCTACAGTACCGCCAATAGCGGCAGCAGTGATCTCGGCTCCTCTAATTTCCTGGGTCAGATATCGGCCGGCTGGCGGTGGGCCCCGGGGCCGGTGGTGGTCGGCATCGGCCTGTTCGCCGATTTGGCCAGCGCCAACAAGGCATCGACCACCTTCAACAGTTCGTGGTCAAACTCCCCTACCGGAACCTCCGGGTTCACCTACAGCACCATCCAGGTGAAGGAGAAGAACCGCTACGGCCTCAGCCTGGATGTCGGCCCCAATTGGCGGACCAGCCCTTACGCCAAATTCGCCGCCAACTGGGCCGACTATAGCGTGTCGACCGCGGCGGACTCGTGCGGTATGGCAGGCACCACTGCGGCCACTGGCAACTCGTTCACCAACCACCAGAACGGCTTCGGGGTCGGCGCCGGTATCCGGCACCTGCAGACGGACAATCTGTATTTCTTCGCTGAAATCATGTGGACCGGCATGGGCTCCAAGACCAAGACCGTCAGCGGCGGTTGCGTCCCCAACGCCAACGCCGTGGCCCTCGGCGTCGTGAACCAAAACCGGAGCCAGCAGGTCAAGATTTCGCCGACCGACTACACCGGCGTGATCGGCGTGGGCTGGAAGTTCTAAGCATCCACAAGGGCCCGGCACCCCCGCGCCTGGTGCCAATCTCGGGCCTCTGCATCGCCAGGTGCAGGGGCCTGATGCTGTGCGGGGATCAGGGTTCCTGAATCTGCACCAACACCGGCGACTGGTCGTGGTGGTGGTCGTGTTCATGCGGGGCCGCCGCCGCGAGCGGCTGCCCGGTCGCCACCTGCACGACGGCCACCAGCGGGTCCGCCTCGCTGGTTGCGTAGACCACGATACCGTGGCGCGCCAGACGCGCAACGAAACCCTCCCCGGCCCCCTGGGTCACCAGGGCCTGGAGCCCGAGCCCAAAGAGCGGGTGGTCATCCCCATGATATTCATGGACCGACAACTCCTTGGGCAGGTCGAGCCGATCCACTTCCTGTGGTGAGCCGTCGGCCCCGTCCAGTTCATAGACGAGGAAACGCCGGGCCTTTCCGGCATGACCGGTGATGGACTTGAAATTTTGGCTGGTGACAGCGATACGCATCAAAGTTCCTGAGCTAACGGTAAAACAAGTGTGAGGTGCAACTAGTACCCCATTCCACCCTATGTTAGATATCGACCCCAACGGGGTCGAACATATCAGCCCAGGGCAACGCCCTGGGTCAGCATTGTTTATTCGGCCTAGCCCTGAAAGGGCGTGACATAACAGTCGGGCTCCTTATGTCACGCCCTTTCAGGGCTGGGGGTCTGTGACCCGTCACACCCAGGGCGTCGCCCTGGGCTGATATGTTGCGCCCCTTCGGGGCTTG
>CAILVI010000213.1 GCA_903837595.1 uncultured Thiodictyon sp. | reverse complement strand
CTTGAATCCTCTTAAAGGGAAGTTGGTTCCGGTGGGCCTCGGTTCATCCGCGTGGCCGTTCTCAAGGACTCGAATCAAGCTCCTATTTTATACCACTTTTGATTATATTTCAAAGCGTTAAATGTGACGAAGTAGAATTAACGGGGTCGCGGCTGTCGCGCCCAGGTTCTGGATCGTGACCGCGGCGCTGAAGCTACCGTTGACGGTTGGGCTGTTCGGTGTCGGCACTATGCTGGTCACAACGAACTCGGGGGTCGAAGGCGAGGTCGAAGGCGGACCGAACCCGGAAACCGGGATTGGGCGCCAGCGATCGGTGTTTGTGCCGTCGCCGAGCCGGCCGTTCATGTTAGACCCCGACGCCCAGAGGGTGCCGTCAGTCTTGAGGGCCAGAGTGTGATGCGCCCCGGTCGCCACTGCGCCGACCCCAGTCAGTACCTGCACCGGACTCCAGCGATTCGTGTTCGTGCCGTCGCCGAGCTGGCCATACCCGTTATACCCCCACGCCCACAGGCTACCGTCGGACTTGATACCCAGGTTGTGGTAATCACCTGCCGCAATCCGCTGCATATCGGCATCCCCTGCCGCCGCCACCGCCGCCACCAACGGCGAGGCCAGCAGCCCATCCAGCCCCGCGGCATCGACCCGCAGGGTAAGACCGGCCGAACCTGGCACATGCAGCAACGAGTCATAGGCGCCGGGGGGCAAGGCGAACAGCAGGTCCTTTGCCGCCTGATCCAGGTCGGCTTGCAGGAGGGCCGGGTCCGGCGGCGCCCCGGTGGTGCTCGGCTGAACCAAGTCCACCTTGACCTTCACCCACCCATCGCGCGTGACGCGGTCGCGCAGGACGCCGTCGGTCGCCGCCGTCAGAGGCCCGGCGGTCGGAGCCGCCGCGGTCGCGGTCGTCGCCGCCAGTGAATCCCGCCCCAGGGTAAGGCCCAGCGCCAGGTTCAGGACCAGCACGCAACAGCAGACGATGGCCCCGGCATACCAGGGCCGCAGTATGAAACGACGCCACACAGCTCGCACAGTCATGATGCTCCGCCTCCGTACTCTCGTTGATTTTGCCTATATCGATTCGGTGGATCGGGACGCCCGCCTGACCCAAGGCTCCGATGGTTCCCTCGCGTTGCGAAGCGCTGCCTCGCAACGCCGACACCGAGGCCTAAGCTTCGCGAGGTCGATCAGCAAGCGGAAGCTTGGTGACCAACAACAGAATTGGGTCGGGCGCCCGCGTCGATGATCGCGCCGGACGCCTGGGCGCGCATCCGTAATACTGCTGAGTGCGGCAGACGGAAACGACTGAGCAGGCATCGGTAAAACTACTGAGTGCCGGTGGCAAGCCGATGGGCCTGATCGTCCTTGCGGCGGCCTTGATCATCGTTCCGGCCAGCGCCCCCCGGCGCGGAGCGCCTAACACATGCGTGACACCGCTGGAGCGGTGTTACGAGAGGCTGGGTGGCCGGAGTGATGATCGCCACCGCCGCCGCCGTCTCCGCCGTCATGATCAGAAACACCGCCTCACCGGCGATACTGCGCACAAAAACAAAGTTCTCGCTGAATCCCGGCTCCTGCTGGAATTGATCGGCCAGGTGGCCGTTGACGAAGCCGATGTCGACCGCCAGCGGATCGATCAGCGGCAACCTCAGTCGGTCAACGTTGTCCTGCGATCCTTTAGTCTCCAGTGGATTACAGGAGAACAGCGTACCCGGCGGCGGAAGACGTCGTCGCGACCGTCACCAAGGAAAGCCCACACAGCAACCAACGCAAATCAATTGAGCTTTTCATTCGCACACTCCACCTTCATGAGTTGAGGATCGTGTCATTCCTAGTCGTTGAGCCGGTCGAGGCGTTGCCTGGCGCCGACGGTTCACCCGAAAATTCGCCGCAAGAAGGTGATCAGGGCCGTGGACCAGGACGGCTTGGGGAGGAGGTCCTGTTCCTGCGCTTGTTGGATCGCATGAATGGCGGAATTCTGAATACCCTGCGAGTGCGCATCCGGATAGGTGGTGGACGCCCGCGCCAGGATGGCGGGCTTGATGGTGGTGGTGCTAATGGGTTGGGCGGGCCAGCAAAACCAGAGCCAGCACGTCGGGGCCGCGGCTACATCCTTCACCTCAAAGAGTCCGCCCAGTTTCTCCAAGTCCGGATCGACGCCCCCAATGACCACCGGGCACGGGTCCGCGATCGTTTTCTTCAACACGACCCCCATGACCACCAGGCCCTTGTCGGCGATCAGCTTGAACGCATCGTTGTCGGGGTTAGGATACTGAACCAGCCAACCGATGCGGACCGCGCCGGACCGCACCGCTTCAATCATCTCCGGACGCCCCTGGTACTGCTTGACGTCAAGGCCTTTCAACGGCGAGCAGGGTATCGCCTGGAGTGCTCGGAAGGCCGCGGTGTCCCCTGACTTTTCGCCGGGAAGCCCCATGGACAGCAGGAATGGAGACTTATTGACCCCCTCCCAGTCTTTCACCGCCTGCGCCGTCTCCGGCGTCATGATCATCAGCACCGCCTCGCGGGCGATCGTGCGCACTAAAACAAAGCGCTCATGGGATCCAGGCTGCTGCTGGAATTGGTCAGCCAAGTTGCCCTGGACGAAGGCGAAGTCGACCGCCAACGGATCGGTCAACGGGAGCATCAGTCGCTCGAGGTTGTCCTGCGACCCTTGGGTCACCAAGGCATTGCAAGAGAACAGCGAGCCGAGCGCGGCGCAGGTCGCCCGGGCAAAGGTGATGAACTCGCCGGTCGGCGGCCCGCCGGCGACCCGCACGGCGGCGGCCGCCGGCGTCGCCGCAACGCTCCCCAAGGCGAGACAGCACAGCACCCGCAGCACATCAATTGGCTTGGTCATTGGTCGACTCCGCGGTCATGAGATTGCATATTGGTTATCAATGACCTCGGACGGTCACTGATGCCCCCCGGCAGGACGACGGGTCCAGCACAGACGCTACCGATGGTGCCCACTATCCGGGAATGGCGGCCGCCGCGCATTGCCGGAACTACCGAAGACCGGTCAGCAAAACGACTGAGTCTGGGAACCCACCCGGCCCGGAGCGGCATTCGGTTTGAAACGCGAGCCCGGATCGGCGTTCCGGCACGGCGCTCGGTCCGCCCGGCGCACTCATTTTCGCGCCGCCGGCCAGCAGGGCTAGGGTGCCGACCGATGAGCTCGCCGCAGAGGCCTTGATCACCATTCCGACCACCGCTCCTTGCGGTCTCAAGGCCCGTGAGCATGGTCACCGGGACGACATGCTAGACCCCGATACGATCCTGGCAGGTCCCACCGTCCGCTCCTATAACAGCCCGAGGCATAGTCCATGTTTGATGGCATAAAGGGTCAGGGCGACGGCATTGTGGCTATCGAGTTGACTGTCGAGCTTGCAATAGATGTGATCCAAGTGGCTCTGGACCGTGCGGTCACTGATTCCCAAGATATTGCCGATGTCTTTGGCGGACTTGCTATTGGCGGTGTGGCACACGACCTCGATCTCACGTTTAGTCAGAGGGCTCGGTCTAGGTGGGTATTCGACCCCTTTGCCGTAATAACTCACCCCGTCATGGACAACCCGGATGCCGCGCAGCAACTCGGCACCACCCGAACTCTTGAGGACGTATCCAGCGGCTCCCGCCGCCACGCTTTTCGCCACATAACCCGACTTGTTATGCATACTCAGAATCAGAACTCGCATCTGCGGCAACTCGGCACAAAGTCGCCGGGTCGCATCGATCCCTTCTATTCGATTCAGCTCACTCAGACTGATATCCATCAGGACCAGATCCGGGTTCAGCCGCGCGGCCTCCCGCAAGACATCCTGAGCGTTTCCGGCCTCTCCGATGACCGCGATCCCGGGGTCTTCGCGCAGGCAGCCGATCAGACCCGCGCGATACACAGGATGGTCATCGACGATCAAGACTCTGATGGACTCGCTCATAGCGCCCCCTTAACTAACGTTTTTGGATTGGTATTTCGCCCTGGATAAGGGTCCCGCGCCCGGGCGCGCTATCGATCCGGAACTGACCGCCCAAGAGTTCAAACCGCTCACGCATGGTGCGCAAACCGATGCCGGGGTCTGCCGACGGATGCGCTGGGTCGAATCCGCGGCCATCGTCCTTGACCTCGAGGCGCACCGACTGGCCGACGGGGCGCAAATCCAGGGAGACATGCGACGCCCGTGCATGCGCTTCGATATTCATCAGGGCCTGTTGAACCACTCGGTAGAGATAGGTCTCCACAATCTCGCCCAGCGGCGGGCGGTCCCAGGAATAGGTGAGGCTGGAAACAATGCCGGTGCGTTTGCCGAACTCGTCGAGTTGGTCTTTCAGCCCCGGCTCCAGCCCCAGGTCGTCGAGCACCCCCGGACGCAAGTCGTGCGAGACGCTCCGCACCTCCGCAATTGCGGTATCCAGGGTCTCCAGGGCGCCCACAAGATTCTCGCGATACTCGGGCTTGCCCTGCGCGGCCTGGCTCAGGGCCGTCTCAATGCGGTACTTGGCGGCCACGATCGACGGGTTGACGTTATCGTGCAAATTGCGGGACAAGCGGCGACGCTCTTCGATCTGGAGGGTAATGTAGTGGTAAACCAATGCCTGCAGGTGCCGGTCGACGAGCCGGCCCTGGTACAGGTTGGTCAGCAATACCAGCACTGCGGCGACCAGGGTGGTCAGCCCCAAGACCACCAGCAGGAGGGTGAAGGTATGGCCGATATTGCGCCGCACCCGATCCAGCCACAGGTCGACGTCTTCGTTGATGTTGTCGTAATACAGCCCGGTGCCGAGCATCCAGCCCCAAGCCGGGAGCAACTCGACCACCCCCAGTTTCTCCTCCTCGCGTCCGGTACTGGGGTTCTCCCACCGATAACGCAGGAAGCCGCCGCCCGGGTCGGTTTGATTCAGGGCCGCCAGCACATAGCAGCCCAGCCGGTCCTGATCCTCGAAGGTCCTACCCCCGCCGCGGGCGGCCACCCCCAAGAGCTCACGGATGACATAGCAGCCGCGGCTGTCCCGGTGGTTCAAGCGGTTCTTACCCACCCATTCCGGCCTGATCGGGTGCGCCAGGACGACACCCTTGGCATCGTAGAGATAGAAATAGCCGTTACCCTCGAAACGCAACTCGGTCAGGACGCGTTTGGCCTCGGCCTGGGCGGACGCCGGGTCCGCCTCGGGGTGCAAAGCGGCCTCCTTCAGGATGGGGGCGATGGCACTGCGCCCCAGGTCGAGCAGACGGCGTAGTTCGGCCCGCCGCGCCTCGACCAATCGGTCGCGAAACAGATGGCTCTGGGTCTCGGCGAGGCCCGCGGACATCCACCAGCCAACGCCGATGACCCCCGCCATCAGCAGCAGGGGCAGGATGGTCAGCAGCAGGATGCGCAGTTTGAATGACATGGGGGGATGGCCGGTCAGCGCGTATTCAGTTGCAGGGGTGTGCCCACCACCTCGGGGCAAGAACGCTGGTCGATACCGTTCGTCGGATATTCGAAGGGGTGGGCCGTGAGACGCCCCCAGAGGGTAGTCTCCGCCGCATGCCAGTCACTGGATACACGCATGGTCGACCCTCTATCATTATTATTTTCCCCAGTAATTCTAGCCCCAATCGGTTGCATCCGTTAGGGCGGGCGCGCGAGCCCATGATGGCGCCGGACACCTGGTCCGGCATCCGTAGTATTGCGGAAGACGGGGGCCGGAAACGCGACACAATCTTACAAGCATTGATTTCATGGTCTGTGTCGCTGAGTCCCGGCGCATCGGCAGGCTCAGCCGCCGCCGCAACCACCGCACCCGCCACCCCCGTCTCCCCCACCACCGCCGTCCCCGCCCCCACTGTCCCCACCGCCACCCGACACCTTGGGTGGAATCACCCCCTGATAGGCGGCATAGGCGCTGCCGGCCAGGGCGGAGGCGCCCCCAAGGGCGACGGCCAGCACCAACTCTTCGCTGGTCGGGGCGCGAATCAACCGCTCGTGCCGACCCATGGCCTTATAGAGCGCACGATCACCGGCCCGCGTGCGCAGCGGGACGCCGCTCAACCGCGACAGGGCAAAGGCGAGCACCACCAGGATCAGGATAACCAGGAAGCCGACCGGCCGATCGCGACTGATCCCGACCAGGACCTTCACCACCCCAAAGGCGGCGACCGCCAGGAACGGCAGGGCACCCGCACGGCCCACCGCCCGCGACTGTTGCACCGAGAGCGCGAGCCCACGCGACACGAGATCGGTCTTGAGCGGCTCAAGCCAGCTGGTCGCATTGCGCAGCAGCATGGCCCCCGGGGTGCCGCACTGGTCGATGGCCGTGCCCAGGTCCCGCAGCTGGTCGGGCAGGTGCGACACCGGGCCCCTGAGACTCAGACACCGGGAGTCCTCGTCCAAGCTGGCCAGGCCCCGGGTCAGCAAGTCCGTGACCCCGGCATTGACGGCACGCGCCGGGCCGTCGGCCAGATAGGCCAACTGATAATGACCCAGACCGTCCGCCCGCCCGGGGCCGGTCTCACGGAACAGGAAGCGCAGCCAGGCAGACAGGACCCAGGCCACCAGGGCGAGGGCGAAAAAGAGCTCCAGAAAGGGCCCGGCGGTCCAATCGAAGGGATCGGGCGGCAGCGCACCGGCCGTCCCCGCGGCCAGGGTCCCGACGACCAGAGCGGCACCCGGCAGCCACCAGCGCCGGCCCGGCAGGCGCGGGCGCGGACGCGGGCGCGGCAGGACCAGCTGGCGATGCAGGTCGACATGCCGCCAGCGCGCCGGGTCCGAAAAGCGCTCCCGAGTCCCAGGCCAGAAGGCCAGCGGCGGTGGTCCGAACCAGCGCTCATAGGCGGCCAGGGTGCGGGCGTACTGCTCACGGAACTGCCGACCCTGCGCCGCCCCGCCGCGGGTCGGCTCATGGTGCAGGGGCGTACCGAGCACCTGGGGGCAAAACCGGCCCCAATAGTCGTGGGTGTAGGTCAGGTGCAGGTGCCAGACCTCGTCCACCTCCTGGCTCGGGGTCATGGGCTCCCCGGCCACACAGCACAGCAAGCAGAAGCGGCGGTATTCCTCAATGGTGGCGCGCGCCTGTTCCAGGGTCCAACCCTGTTCGCGGGCCAGGCGGCGGGTGAGATCGAGGCCGTCTTCCGGGGTCTCGAACGGATGGGCAGTCAGGCGCCCCCAAAGGGCAGTCGCCGCCGCATGCCAGTCACTGGATACACGCATGGTCGGTCCTCCGTCGTTGTGGTTTGCTCAAGCGTCGCGACCCGCCGGGCGGTCGGGCGCCTGAGTCCATGATGGCACCGTCGGCGTGGATCTGAATGGGCAGGACTGCGGAGCGTGGCGGCGGGAAACTACTGAGGCGACATCAGTAGAACTACTCAGAGGCGGGCCAAACCATGATCACGGGTCCGGCTGATGATACTCACGGCGCACAGCGCCTGACACATGCGTGACACCGCAAAGCGGTGTCACGAGCGCGGAAGTCGCGGCCTGGGGGCCGCTCTTACCCCGTGGCGCTGCGCATCCACTCCTCCCGCTTATACATCACGCCGTAATAGACCACCGGAATCACCAATAGGGTCAATAACGTCGAGACGAAGAGCCCGAACAGCAGTGAGACGCCCAGCCCCGAGAAGATCGGATCGTCCAGGATGAAGGCGGCGCCGGCCATGGCGGCGAGCGCAGTGAGTGCGATGGGCTTGGCGCGGACCACCGCGGAGTGGATGACGGCATCCGCAAAGGGCGTGCCCTCGCGTACCTGCTGATTGATGAAGTCCACCAGCAGGATGGAGTTGCGCACGATGATACCGGCCAGCGCGATCATGCCGATCATGGAGGTGGCGGTGAACTTGGCACCCAGGAGCGCATGACCGGGCAGGATGCCGATAATGGTCAGCGGAATGGGCGCCATGATGATGAGCGGCACCAGATAGCTGCGGAATTGGGCGACCACCAGCAGATAGATGAGGATCAGCCCCACGCCATAGGCGATGCCCATATCGCGGAAGGTCTCATAGGTCACCTGCCATTCACCGTTCCACTTGAGGCTGGATTCATAGGGATTGCCCGGCTGCTGGGTGTACCACTGCGGCAGGCCCAGCTGATCAGTCAATTTCGCGGCGATCGTGAACAGGCCATAGAGCGGGCTATCGGTGGCACCGCCCATATCACCGGTGACATAGACCACCGGCAACAGGTCCTTATGATAGATGCTGGGGGCGCGGGTACTCGGCACCACCGTGACGATCTCCGACAGCGGCACCAGCGCGCCGCCCTGGGCGCGCACCTTGAGCGCCAGGACCTGCTCCATGTCGGCCTGGTCGGCCGGCGCATATTCAACCAGAATAGGCACCGCGTATTTCACGTTGGCCCCGTGCAGGAAGCTCATCGACTCGCCCTTCAACACCGTGGCCAGGGCCTGGGCGACGCTCGCCTGGTCGACCCCCAGTCGCGCCGCCTTGGCGCGGTCTACTTCGACGACGAGCTTGGTCGAGGGGAACTCCACCGAATCGTCCACGTCGACGATGTCGGGGGTGGACGCGAAGGCGGCCCGCACCTTGGCCGCGGTGGCGATCTGGCCCGGGTAGCCGAGCCCGTAGACCTCGGCCACCAGCGGCGCCAGCACCGGCGGCCCCGGCGGCGGCTCGGCGATCTTGGCGTTGCCCTGGTAGCGGCTGGCGATGGCCTGCAGGGGGGCACGCAGCGCCGAGGCGATGGCGTGGCTCTGGCGGGAACGTTGGTGCTTGTCGACCAGGTTGACCTGCAGATCGCCCAGGTTGGCGCCGGAGCGCAGATAATACTGACGCACCAACCCATTGAAATTGATCGGTGCAGCGGTGCCGGCATAGGCCTGGTAGTCGGTCACCTCGGGGACGGTGGCGAGATACTCGCCCATCTCCGCCAGCACCCGGGTGGTCTGCTCCAGGCTGGTCCCCTCGGGCATGTCCAGGACCACCTGGAACTCCGACTTGTTGTCGAAGGGCAGCATCTTGAGCACGACCACCTTGTTGACCGCCAGCATCACCGAGCCCCCGATCAGCACCAGGATGCCGGCGAGCAGGAACCAGCGGTTGCGATGCCCCGTGCGCCCGACCAGGAACGGGCCGATGACCGGGCGGAAGATCCGCCCGAGGAGCGCGGGCGTCTCGCCCGCCGCCGCCCCATGCGGGCGGGACGCCCGCGCACCCTGGTCGTGCCGCCGCCCGAGCATGAAGTTGGTCATCCAGGGCGTAAAGATGAAGGCGACCGCCAGCGAGATCACCATCCCCAATGAGGCATTGATGGGGATGGGTGACATATAGGGCCCCATCAGCCCGCTCACGAAGGCCATCGGCAACAGGGCGGCAATGACGGTGAAGGTGGCGAGGATGGTCGGCCCGCCCACCTCATCGACCGCCCTGGGCATCAGGTCCAGGAGCCGCGCAGTGGACAGGGCCATGTGCCGGTGGATGTTCTCCACCACCACGATGGCGTCGTCCACCAGGATGCCGATGGAGAAGATGAGCGCGAAGAGCGAGACCCGGTTCAGCGTAAAGCCCCAGGCCCAGGAGGCGAACAGGGTCAGGGCCAGGGTGACGATCACGGCGGCGCCGACGATGATCGATTCGCGCCAGCCGACCGCCAGCCAGACCAACAGGATGACCGAGCCGGTCGCAAACACCAGTTTGCTGATCAGCTTCTTGGCCTTGGCATCCGCGGTGGCGCCGTAATTGCGCGTGACGGTCACCTCCACCCCGTCCGGGATAAAGGTACCCTGCAGCTGCGCAAAGCGCTCGATCACGCGCTGCGCCACCTCCACCGCGTTCACCCCCTCCTGTTTGGCCACGGCGATGGTCACCGCCGGGCCGGCACGGGCCGGGGCGCTGCTATTGCCCTGAGCGCCCGGGCCGCCGCCCATCCAGACATAGTTCTCCGGCTGCTCGGGGCCGCGCTCGATGCTCGCCACGTCGCGCAGATACACCGGGCGGCCCGCGCGCAGCCCCACCACCAGGTCGCCGATCTCCTCGGGACTGGAGAGGAAGGTACCGGCCTGCACCAGGACCTCCTGATTGTCGGCGGTGACGCTCAGATTGTCCGCGTTCTGGTTACCGGCCTGGAGTGCACGGCGCAGGTCATTGAGATCGATGCCGTAACCGGCCAGTGCCTGCGGCTGCAGGAGCACCCGTACGCTCTGGCGCGGCGCCCCCAGGGTATAGACATCCCGGGTGCCGGAAACACGCTTGAGCTCGGGCTCGATGGCGTGGGCGACCTGACCCAACTCGAAGGCCCCCATCTTGGGGTCCTTGGACCAGAGGGTGGCGGTGACGATCGGCACGTCGTCGATGCCCTTGGGCTTGATGATGGGGCTGCCGACGCCGAGGTTGGGCGGCAGCCAGTCCGAATTGCTCTGCACCTTGCTGAACAGGCGCACCACCGCGTCGGTGTTGTCCTCCCCCACCCGGAACTGCACCGTCACCACCGCCATGCCGGGGCGGGAGATCGAATAGACGTGCTCGATGCCCTTGATCTCGGACAGCACCTGCTCGGCGGGCCCGGCCACCAGGTGTTCGACCTCGGCCCCGGAGGCGCCGGGGAAGGGGATGAAAACGTCGGCCAAGGTGACGTTGATCTGGGGCTCTTCCTCGCGCGGCGTGACCAGGACGGCAAAGAACCCGAGCAGCAGACCCAGCAGGGCCAACAACGGGGTGATGGCGGACGACTGAAAGCGCGCCGTGATGCGACCCGACAGGCCCAAAGGCTTAACCATGATGGTCTCCCGCCGCCGGGCGGGCCGCCCCCTGGTCCTTGCGCACCACCCCGGCGGCGACGGGGTCCAGAGCCACCCGCTCACCCGCGGTGAGCCCGGCCAGCACCACAAAGGCGTCACCCAGGTCGCGCCCCAGGCGCACCTGACGGAACTGCACCTGGCCTTGCAGCCCCACCACGTAGACCCCGGTGACCTCGGAGCGGAACACCACGCACGCCTTGGGCACCGCCAGTTCCTCCTTGGCACCGACCACGAAACCGGTCTTCACAAACATCCCGGGAAACAACGGACTGGCACCGGGGGCGGCGATGGCGGGCAGGTCCACCCGCACCTTGAAGGTATTGGAGCCGGGATCGGCATAGGGAAAGATGGTGATCTCCTTGGACTCGATCGCGGTGCCGTCCGGGCGATAGACCCGGGCCGCGGCCCCACCGCGCACCGCCGCGATCAGGCTCTGGGGCACGTCCACCGCCACCCGCAGCGCCTGGAGCGAAATACCGCTGATCAGCGGCTGACCGGGGCTCGCCATCTCCCCCACCGCCACCTTGCGGGCGGTGACGATACCGGCATAGGGCGCGCGGACCTCGGTGTACTTCAGTTGCTCCTGGGCCTGGTCCAGGCGGGCGGTGGCAGCCTCCAGGGCGGACTGGGCGGCGGCGAGATCCGCAGTCGACTTATCCAGGGCGGAGGCCGACACGTTCTGCTTCTCCGCCAGCCCCTTGATCCGGGCATTGTCCTCCCGCGCCTGCTTCAACTGGGCCGCAGCTGACCTCTGGTCGGCCGTCGCCTGGGCAAGCCGGGCGCGCTGCTCGGTGTCCTTGAGCCGAATGATCACCGCGCCCTGCTCCACGTAGTCGTCCACGTCGAACAGGATTTCCTTGACCTGGCCCGAGGTCTGGGCGGACACCGTGGAGCTGTTGACAGCCTCCACGAGGCCATCCAGGCGGTACTCCCGGGGGACGGTGCGCGTCGCGACGGTGGCCGTGGCCAGGCCGGTCTGGGACGCGGCAGGCGCGGCAGGTGTCGCGGCCGCACCCGGCGCCGGGTCGGCGGCCAGGACGGGGAACACGAGCAACGCGGCCAGGGCAGCAGTGGGCGTGAGGAGACGCATGATGGCGGCACCGGATGAATATTAGAGAACTCTTATATTACACGAATCGGCCGTCGTTTCAAGCCCGGCGGCCGGACCGACGCGGGCTGTCCGGGCCGGCCACCGCATTATGCTATGACATCGGCGTTTCCCGCATGACACCAAGTTCCACCGTACCCCAAACGATCAGCCGCCGAACTATACTTGGTAGCACCGGCCGGTCGCTTTGACTGATCCGCCACGTCATGGGTCTGGCCTGTCCGGCATTTCCCTTCATGAACGTCTACCAGTTAGGACGAGGAGGTAGCTCACCATGACGACCGCCACACAAGTATTTTGCGCCGCTACGATCATCTGCGTCGCGATCACAGGTTGCTGCCTCCAAGTAAAACGACCGCCCGCCCCAAGGCTGACATCGGGTGACGGCAAGGAGAGCGTCCAAGACGCCGTTAATGTATGCGCGACCGCGCTGGACTATTACGAGCGAAGGTCGCGGGAAGGCGCGGCTTGGAATTTTGGAATCTCAACGAGCGGAGTCCTGGCCGGCGTTCTTGGTGCGGCGCTAGTAGCAGCGAGTCCTGCCAATGTGACATGGGTCGCCGTGTTTAGCGCCTACGCTGGCGCGACCAATGCCACCGTCGAGAAATTAAATGGCGCCGGCATGGATGGTGGTACGGCGAAAGACGACTATTCGGCACTGCACGCAGCCGTGGAGGCGGCAATCGTTAAGGCGATCACAACCACAGATGAAAAGGAGAAAACGACAGTGCTGAAGGAAATCCGCTCAAAGTGCGAGCTCAAATTGGCTCCGAGGCAAGACCCGAGCGCGCCGCCGCCAGCGACCACATGGGCAAAGTGCTTTCCGATGACCTGTCCCCCACATTAACATTGCGGCCGCGATTCGCTGCCGGCAATACACTGGAAATCTTCACCGGTTCTAACCCTGCGCCCCGGACGCCGGCCGTGATCACCGAGTCACCGAATCTCGCCCCCGCTCGTGACACCGCCGCGGCGGCGTCACGTGGGGGTCGCGCGCGCTGCGCCGGGAACGCCGCTGGCCGGCATTCCGATCAAGACCCCACAAGCCGCCATGTAGGGTGCGGTGAGCCTGCGAACCGCACCAGTCACCCGTCAATAGCCCATCGCAGAGCATGGCAAAGCCGCCAAACAGGCAGTCCATCGCCCGCATAAACTGTGAACACCTTAACAGAAGCTTTACGTCCGCTGAGTATCAAACCAGTTATGATGGGATCCTGGCGCATGTTTGGGATGAAGGATCACCCGCAGCGGATCGCACAGCACCCGATCGCCGGTGTGCGGGCGCCCAAGGGCATCGACCGAAATCGCCTTTCGCAACAAAGTACGCAGCGATCGCACGCATCCCAGCGGCGCGGTCGGTTCGCCGAGCGGCTCGCTCGCTCCGAGAGGCTCACCACAATAAGTACGAGGAGGTAACCGTGGAATACACCGATCGCCAAGGCATCCGCTTTCCGGCCAACAATGGCGCCGTGGCATGGCTCGACCCGGGCGTGTACGAGGACAAGAACCAGTTTACGCCCGCCCTCTCCGCCTTGATCGTCAACGAGGCGCTGACGGGATGCGGACTGATCACACACAACCAGGACTGGATCAAACAGGGCATGATCTGCATGGTGCGGGTCGATCGCCTGGCGCCGCTTCAGGCCGAAATCCGCTGGGTCCGAGACCTGGGAGAGGGCGTGTCAAAGATCGGCGTCGAGTATCTCGAATAGCCTGGGCGAACGTCCTCTGGCTCCCGCGCGTAGGGGCGGGTTTGAAACCCGCCCCTACGAACATGGATTCCCACCGTCAATTTCCTTGACAGCGCCTTAGCTGTCATCCCGGCGATGCCACACTCCATCACCCTCGTGACACCGCTCCAGCGGTGTCACGGATAGGTAGCGCCAGTGGCCACCGTGATCATCAAGATCCGGTAACACTAACACCCAACCGCATCCACCGAGGTATCCAGCCCTCTGGCGACGTCATCAAACGGCACGCACGCAATGACGCGACCGCCGCAGCTGATCGTCATCCGCCCACCACCGCGCGCCGCAGCAGCGGCTCCACCAGGTCCAGCGGCAGCGGGAAGACAATGGTCGAGGTCTTATCACCGGCAATGGCGGTGAGGGTCTCCAGGTAGCGCAATTGGATCGCCTGGGGCTGCCGGGCCAGGATGGCGGCGGCCTCGGCGAGCTTCTCGGCCGCTTGCATCTCGCCCTCGGCGTGGATGACCTTGGCCCGGCGCGAGCGCTCCGCCTCGGCCTGACGGGCAATGGCGCGGATCATCGACTCATCGAGATCCACCCGCTTGATCTCCACATTGGCGACCTTGATCCCCCAGGCGTCGGTCTGGGCATCGAGGATGGTGCGGATGGCGTCATTGAGCTTCTCGCGCTCGGCGAGCATCTGGTCCAATTCATGCTGACCGAGCACCGAGCGCAGCGTGGTCTGGGCGAGTTGGCTGGTGGCCATCTGGAAGTCCTCGACCTGGATGATGGCGCGCTCCGGGTCCATCACCCGAAAATACATCACCGCATTGACCTTCACCGAGACATTGTCGCGCGAGATCACGTCCTGGGACGGCACGTCCAGGACCTGCACCCGCAGGTCGACCTTCACCATCTTCTGGACCCCGGGGATGAGCAGGATGATTCCCGGGCCTTTAACCCCGGTAAAGCGCCCCAGGGTGAAAACGACCCCGCGCTCATATTCGCGCAGGATCTTGAGCGCGGAGATGACCAGTGAAGCGAGTACGAGCAGCGCAATGAGATAGGCGCCGAATGGCATGATGAACACTCCTTAGTCGTCTGACAGGTGTTTGTCCGCCACGGGTTCGACCGAAAGGGTCAGCCCCTCGCGGGTCAGGACGCGGATGGCCGTGCCGGACGGGATGGATTGGGGACTGTTGGCACTCCAAATCTCACCATGCAGGTGGACGCTGCCCGCCCCCGGGAAGCCGGAAACCGCCGTGCCCAGGGCGCCGATCAGCTGCTCACCGCCGGTCGCCACCGGGCGCCGCTGGGCCTTGACCGCCATCCCCACCACCAGCACCAGCAGGACCGCGCTGGCTACCGCGAAGCCGCCGATCAGCGGCCGCGAGATGGCATAACCGGGAGCGTCGGTATCGATCAAGATCAGCGAGCCGATCACGAAGGCCGCGATGCCGCCGAGCCCCAGGGCACCGAAGCTCGCCACGAAGGCCTCCGCGATCATCAACCCCAACCCGAGCCCGATCAGTGCCAGCCCGGCCCAACTCACCGGCAGCAGCTGGAAGGCATAGAGTGCCAGCAGCAGGCAGATCGCCCCCACCGTACCGGGCAGCACGGTGCCCGGGTTGGCGAGTTCGTAGACCAGTCCGTAGAAGCCGAGCAGGAGCAGGATATAGGCGATGTTGGGGTCGCTTAAGACGCCTAAGAACCGGTCCGGCCAGCTCGGGTGGCGCTCCACCAGCGTGAGCGCAGCCGTGTCGAGCGCGCGCGGCCCGGCAGCGGTGACGACGGTGCGCCCGTTCGTCTGGGCCAGCAGGCTGCCCAGGTCCGGGGCAATCAGATCGATGACCTGGAGTTTGAGCGCCGCCTCGGCCGACAGGCTGGCGCCGTCGCGCACCGCCCGCTCGGCCCAGTCCGCATTGCGCCCGCGCAGTTCCGCCAGGCTGCGCAGATAGGCGGTCGCGTCATTGACCAGCTTATGGGTCATGGCGTCACCGGTCGGCTCCGACCCCGCCTTGCCGTCACCCGCGGGCGCGGCAGGCGGCGCGCTGCCGGTGAGCCCCCCAATCTGCACCGGCGTGGCCGCCCCCAGATTGGTGCCCGGGGCCATGGCCGCGACCTGGCAGGCAGAGAGGATATAGGTGCCGGCACTCGCCGCCCGCGCCCCGCCCGGCGCCACATAGCCGATCACCGGCACCGTTGATGCCGTGATCGCCTTGACGATGGCCCGCATGGCGCTGTCGAGCCCCCCCGGGGTGTCGATGCGCAGGACCAGCACCGGCGCGCCCTCGCGCTGCGCCGCCGTCAGTGCGTCCGCGACAAAAATCGCGCTGGCCGGTCCGATGGCACCCTCCAGGTCCACCAGTGGGGCCTCGCGGGCGGCAGCGGGAATCGCCAGAATGGCCAGCAGGACGGCCGCCAGTGCCGGCAGCCAGGGGCGCTTCGATGCGAACGTCATC
Organism: uncultured Thiodictyon sp.; assembly: GCA_903837595.1. Classification (GTDB taxonomy): domain Bacteria; phylum Pseudomonadota; class Gammaproteobacteria; order Chromatiales; family Chromatiaceae; genus Thiodictyon. Next base: position 15,374 of record CAILVI010000213.1, on the reverse strand, counting down.
AGGGGTCTCCAAGTCGCGTGCTACGGCAAGCGTAGACCAAATGCCGCCCCCTCGTTGCCAAGCTCCGCTTGGCAATGCCGGCACGGGAAGCTCAGCTCCCCGTGTCCGAGTCCGGGATCAGTCTTTACTTTGGTCAGACACGTGAAACTGGAGGTTCGCGCGCCCCGATTAAAGACACACCGCCACTTGCCAAACCACCCACCGATGCGGGAATCTAGCCCCAACCGCCCCACCCCGCCGGACACCGGTAGCACGTCATGGACTCCCCGAGCCAAATCAGACTCCTCGCGACCGACAACAACGTCCGCGGCGACCTCTTCACCCGCCTGATCGAGGACCTGTTCTTCGCGCTGGGCTATGAGGATCTTAAGCGCGACGTGGCGCAGAGCGGTCGGGAGATCGACCTCCAGGGCCGCCACCGCTTCGAGAACCGACGTGTGATCGGTGAGTGCAAGGCCCACAAGGCGCGCATCGGCGGGGACGACATCAACAAGTTTCGCGGTGTGCTCGGCATCGAGCGGGACCGCCCAGGACCGCCCGTCAGCGGCTATTTCGTTTCATTGAGCGGATTCAAGGAGAGCGCCCGCGCCCAGGAGGCGACGGCCAGCGCGAGCCAGGTGCTCCTGCTGGACGCCGCCCAGGTCATCGCCGAGCTTCAGCGCAGCCGCTTACTCGTCGAACTGACGGCCGCCGCGGAACGCGCCGGCCAGTGCGCCCGGCACGCCCGGCTCAACGGTGCCGAACTCCAGGCCGCCGAGCTTCTGGGCGACACCATCCAAGGCTATGTCTGGGCCTTGCGTTATGCCCAAGGCAAGCAGCCCACCCATTTCGCCCTGGTCCATGCGGACGGCACCCCGCTCGCGGAGCCGGTGGCGCGGATACTCATTGAGGCCGACCGGGAGTGCGGCGGCGATCTGCACACCCTGCGCTACCTGGCCCCGCCGCCGCCCGCGCCCGACCGGGCGGCCCTGGGCGAGGCCGCTGGTCGGCGTTATCGCGCCTGGCTGGAGTAGGAGTGCGGCAGCATCCAACTCGACGGACTCCCGGCGGACACGGATCTGAGCGCCACGCGGCTGCGGCTGGAGCGGCTCTTCGTGCCCCTGCGCGCCCAGGTGGAGCGACCCGCGCCGGACGGGGAGGCGCAACCCGAGGGGCGGCGGACCGAACCCGAACCACCTCAACCCATCGGCAACTCCTCGCCGACCATCCGCATCTCGCCATCCTGGCCGCCCCCGGCGGCGGCAAGAGCACCCTACTGCGGCGCCTGGTCAACGCCTATGCCGTCCCGGAGCGCCGACTGGAGGTTGCCGACGGGCTGCCGGAGCGGGACTGGCTACCGCTCTATCTACGCTGCCGGGACCTGCGTGAACGCGCCGGCCGACCCTTCCTCGAACTACTCGAGGACCTGCCCCGTCAGGCATGCATGGACGCCGGCGAGGGTCAAGCCTTCCTCGCCGACTTGCACGAGGCACTGCGGGGCGGTCGCGTGCTGATCCTGGTGGACGGGCTGGACGAGGTCTCGGATGCCGGCGACCGGCAGCGCTTCGCCCAACACCTGCGCAGCTTCCTGGGCATGTTCCCCGGGGTCGCGCTGGTGGTCTCCTCCCGGGAGGCCGGTTTCCGGCTGGTGGCCGGGGTCATCGCCGGGGTCAGCACCCTGGCCCGCCTGGCGCCCTTCGACGCATCAGAGGTGGAGCGCCTGTGCGTCAGTTGGCACTGCGAGGTGGTCGGTGACCGGCCCCAGGTCCGCGCCGACGCGGCGGCCCTGGCCGCCCAGATCTGGGCCAACGAGCGCATCCGCCGCCTGGTGGAAAACCCGCTGCTGCTGACCACCCTGCTGGTGGTCAAGCGCTGGATCGGGGAACTGCCCCGCAACCGCGCCGCGCTCTACGGCAAGGCGGCCCAGGTCCTGATCCGCACCTGGAATGTCGAGGGCTATGCCCCGCTGGACGAGGACGAGACCCTGGCCCAGCTCTCCTATCTCGCCTGCGCCATGATGCAGCAGGGCATCCAGCGGATCGGCCGGCGCGACCTGCTCGCCCTGCTGCGCGAGGCGCGCGTGGAGCTGGAGGCAGAACTCCAGTTCGCCGCGATCTCTGCGGAGCAGTTCATCGAGCGCATCGAGTACCGCAGCAGCCTGATCATGCAGACGGGGCATGAGCTGATCGACGGCGAGCTACAGGAGGTCTATGAGTTCAGGCACCTGACCTTTCAGGAATATCTGGCCGCCCGTGGATTCGTGGAGGGACAGTTTCCGGGGCGCGCGGCAGAGACGCCATTGGCCGATCTGCTGGCGCCGCATTTCGAGGACCAGCGGTGGAGGGAGGTGGTTCCGCTGGCGGCGGTCTTGGCGGGGAGGCGGTGCGAGGGATTGATTCAGCGGTTGACGGCCGAATGTGCGGGTATCGACCTTAAGAAGGGCTTTGCCGATACGTCGGTAGGGGCGCCTTTTGTCGTCTTGTTGCGCCAATGCCTGCTGGACGAGGTCCCAATAACCGCCGTCATCCTGCGCGGGGCATTGTTCCAAATGGCACGCCACGGTAACGAAGAGATTCTCAGCGGGAGCGTCGTCGGCCTGCTGAACGGCAAGTATGGGGCATTGTTCAGGGAGGTCGCTGAGACCGCCTATCTCTCAGGACAGGGGCACTGGTGGGAACTTGTTGATACCGTCCGTCAGATGTCGTTGGCCTTGGTAGGCCTCGATGATTCGTCCGTCCTGACGTCGAACCTGGTTCACTCGTTGATGCGGTCGCTCACCGCGTCTGAGAGAATCGAGCGAATCCATGCGGCCCTCGTCATCTTGCATATCGCTTGGCTGGATTCTGGATGGACCAGACCGTTACTCCGGACAAGTCCTCCTACTAATCTCTACTCCCCCCTACGTGACACCCTGGGCGATTGCTTGACCTTGGATGATAGACCCGTCGCCCTGGCCGCAAGCTGGGCGATGGCGTGGCTGGGCACGGGCCGACTTGCCTCCACCCCGCCAGCCGCAGGCGTTCTGAAGGCACTGTACCGGATCATGCAGGACGCTGACTCGGACCACGAGGGCCAGAGGGCCGCCTGGGCCTTCTCGGTTCAACCGCTATTGGCGCGGGACAGTTTCGACCCCGATGACTGGCCGAAAGCCGATGTCTTCTTCGCCGGCCTGGATACCCGCCTCGCGGTTCACCAGTGGGATTTTCAGCAAGCCGCCCTAGTCCTCGCCTGGTATAGACGCGGCCCCTGGTCGGATGCAGAGATAGCGGAAAAAATCAAGGGCATTGGCCCCTATGATGTGTTCAGTCTCACCGCCCGTAACCTGTTGGCCACCCTCGGTGAACCCGGCCAACAGGCCCTGGACGAATGGGCCAAGCAGGAGTCTCCCGAGCAGCCGCCCGATCAGTCACCGCCCCCGGTGGCCTGACGACAACCACCCGCGGGGCCTTGATCATCGCACTTGCGGCAACCCGTCGCGGCCGGGGGGCCGCTCCTACGGCGTAGGAGCGGCCCCCCGGCCGCGACGAATGTACGGCACGGATTAGCCGGAACAATGATCGACGCCAGCGTCAGCGTTAATCACCATTCCAACGACCGACACTCCCGTCGCAGAGCGCCTGACACAGGCGTGACACCGCAAAGCGGTGTCACGAGAGCGCGAGAGCGAGAGTCCGGCCACCACTTCAAGCCGCGTTTTCGGCGATGGCGCGGTCCATCTCGGTCGCGTGCAGTCGCGCATAGGTCGAGGCATTGGCCAGGTCCTCCAGTGCCAAGACCGGACGCGGAGCGCCCGCACGGCATTCCCACGCTGGAGCGTGGGAACGAGGGGGGCCCCGGTGCTGCTCAGTGCCGCACCTGCGTGCGCCAGGTGAGGGTAGCGGAACCCTCGGCCGGCACCTGCACCTGCCATGAAGCGAGGTTCGAGGCCTCCTTCGTGTGAGGCTGGCTCTCCTGGACCATCTTCCAATCCCCAGGGACCTCCTCCAGCACCTTGACGGTTACCGGTTCGGACTTGGCGTTCTTCAGCTCCATGGCGAAGGCGGCCTCATAGGCATAATCGTAACGGCCGCTGCCGGAGAGTTTATTGAACTCGGTCTGCTTGCGCCGCGCGGTCACGTCGAAGCTCTCGCCGAGCTTCAAGGTCACGGTCTCGTTCTTGGGGGTGTGATCGATATGGTCCTCGCCGATGAATTGGGCATTGCCGCGGCTGTCCTTGGAATAGATGCGCACCACGCCCTTCGGCAAGGGCACCCCCAGGCTGCCGCCCTTGTTGGCGAAGTTGAGCGTCGAGGCGATCGCGAGCTTGCTCCAGCCGTCCCCGGACTGGGCCTGATAGAAATAGGGCTGACCCCGCACCACCAGTTCGCGCGTGATCGGGACCCGCGGGGCGGACAACAGGGCGACCTGCTTGGTCTGGTTGTTACCGATATCGGTGGGACGCGGCAGGGTGTAGAGGTGGTATTGGTCCAGCGCCTCCTCCTGCGGCATCGGCGCCGCGGCGGGCATCGCCATGCTCTTCATCATCATGGGCGCCGCCGGGACCGGCCGGACCTGGTTGACCTCCCCCGCCACCAGCTGCACCCGCGCCTGCCGATAGGCGACACCGCTGCCGTTGGTGAGCGTGACCCAGCCGCTCAGATCCATGGACTTGCCGTCGGCCGCGACGTCGCCCACATAATCGGCCTTCCAGCCCAGGCCGCCAGTGAGATAGGAGAGCTCGAAGTTGCCGCTGCCGGCCGCCGGGGCATCCAGGTGCAGGACGAGCGTGGGCTGGTCGCGGAGATCCGCGGGCAGGTCGGGGAAGGCGAGGTGCCCGACCACCCCGGTCTCGATGCGGTCGGGGTAACGCAGGACCACACCCTCATTGGTGGCGAGCACCGTGGCGTCTTCCGTGGTGCGCTCCCCGGCGTCGTTGGTGCGGATGACCTGGATCGTGCGACCCAGATATTTCTTGAGCAGGCTTTGGGGGGTGAGCAGGTCGAAGTCGAAGTTCTGCTCCAGCAGGCTGATCGGGAGCTTGCCGGAGGTCTCAGACAGCAGTGCAGTCTCGGGGCGGATCTTGCCCGAGACGTTGCGCCAGGCCAGTCGGTTTTCGCCCTGGGTCAGGGTGAGCGCGCGCTGGTCCTTCACGAGCGCCAGGTCATCGTTGTAGATGGTCACGGCCAGGGCCTGCTGGGCCGAGTCGTCGATACGCTGTTCCGCCACGGCGGCGGCAGTGCTGGGATTGTCCATGGCGGCTCCCGGGTGGGCGATGAGCAGACAGACCAGGGCGGCGAGCGGGCTCAAGCCCAGGGACCGCGCTGAGGTGGGGGTTGGACGGGGTGCTGTGGTGTGCGGCATGGGGCTCCTGGCGCGGTTGGTCATAGGGTTCGACAGTTGGCGAGCGGTGCAGCGTTGACTCTACACCCACGGGGAAAGCACAGACGTAATGACGAGCCCGGGGGACCGCCGCTGCGCCTCATAGCCTCGCTGGAGCAACGCCCCACCAGCGCGCCCATTGATGAGGGGTGAGCAACTGATTCATCTCACCGCTGCGGCTGCGCTCCGCATCGGTCGCAATCAGCAGCTTGAGAGAGCGCAGCCTATGGCTGTTTTGGCCGCGCAACGGCGAACCGGTCGGCGATGGACACCCGCGCTGGCTGCGCAGAAGTATATGAAACCCAAACGGGTGCGTTTGGCTATCGGGCACGCTGGCCGTCTCTTCAAGGGCGCGCCGCCCCATCGAGCACGGCGAGTGCTCGATCGGCATCTTGACGCCCAAACGACGGGGCCAGGCCCTGCCCCGCGTTGCCGCGACGGTCGGGGAGCGACCAGACTTATCAAGCGTGTACCGCAGACATTTGGTACTTGCAGCCGGCGGTCCTGGACTTGCATACTGGCCGCCGCTGTATGCTCACTATTCTGTCCAGAGACTGCTCAATGCACATCGTCATCGCCAACCTACCCCCGGAGATCACCTCCGAAGGCATCCAGGCCCGAATTCAGGCACTGGGGGGCACCGCGCAGATCACCCTGAACCATGAGGGCGACCCGAACAAGGTAACCGCGATCATCGAGTCCCAGGCCTTGGAGCGGGTCGCGGCGGACCAGATCGCCTGGCGGATCGATGGCTCGCTGTACCAGGGGCGGCGCTTGCAGGCCTATGTGCCGCTGTTTATGCAGGGTTAAACCGCAGCAGGCCCGATGCCGAGCGCGCGCAGGGTCGAGCGCACGTGGTCTTGCACCGCCGTGGTGGTGGCGTCCAGCTCGACACATCGCGCCTCGCGCTCCAACAGGCCCTGCAAGGATGGCGGGGCCGGGGCCGTGCAACCGATGGCCGCCTGGACGGCCTCGTTGAACTTGGCCGGGTGCGCGGTGGCCAGACAGACGGCGGCATCCCTGGCCCCAGTGTCCAGCGCGGCCCGCACGCCGGTGGCCGTGTGGGGGCAGAGGATGTAGCCGCTGGCCGCAAAGGTGCTGCGGATCTGCTCCAGGGTCTGCGGGTCGGAGACGGCGGCCGCGGCAAAGTCCTCCTGGACCTGCTTGAGCCTCGCCCCGTCGACCACCAGGCGCCCATCGCGCTGTAGGTCATCAAGCAGGCGGCAGACGGCGGTGGCGTCCCCGTCGTGCAGAAAATACAGATAGCGCTCGAAGTTGGAGGCGAGTTGGATGTCCATGGCGGGACACAGGGTCTGGTAGACCGCACCGGCCTGATAGACACCCGTGTGCATGAAGCGGGTGATGATGTCGTTGCGATTGGTCGCGATGATCAGGCGGCCGATCGGCAGGCCCATGCGCCGGGCAAGGTAACCCGCGAAGACGTCGCCGAAGTTGCCGGTGGGCACCGCGAAACTGACCCGCCGGCCGGGGTCGCCGCCGCTGACCCGGCCCCAGGCATAGAAGTAGTAAACGGTCTGGGCCAGGATACGGGCCCAGTTGATGGAGTTGACGGCGCCCAGTTGGTAGGCGGACTTGAATGGCAGGTCGTTGAACAGGTCCTTGACGATGCGCTGGCCGTCGTCGAAGGTGCCGCGGATGGCGATGTTGTGGACATTGGCGTCCAGCACCGTGGTCATCTGCCGTTCTTGGATCGGCGAGACCCGGCCCTTGGGGTGGAGGATGAAGATCTGGATGCGCGCCTTGCCCCGGACCCCATAGATGGCCGCCGACCCGGTGTCGCCGGAGGTGGCGCCGACGATGTTGAGTTGCCCGCCGTCGCGCTCCAACAGATACTCGAACAGGTTCCCCAGGAATTGCAGGGCTACATCTTTGAAGGCGGCCGTCGGACCGTGGAAGAGCTCCAGGACCTTGAGCCCTGAGCTTTCGATGAGCGGCGTCACCTGCGGATGGGTAAAGCCGGCATAGGAGCGCTCGATCAGCCGGCGCAGGTCGTCGCGCGGGATCTCCCCCTCCACAAAGGGGCTCATGACTTCCAGCGCCAGTGCCTCAAAACTCAAGGCCGACCAGGCCCGCAGCCGCGCCGCGTCGACGTGCGGGATGGCGGCGGGCACCAGGAGACCGCCGTCGGTGGCGAGCCCCATCATCACGGCTTGGGCGAAACCGACGGGGTCGACGCGGCCGCGGGTACTTACATAGTTCATGTCGTTTTAGATCCCCAAAAAAATACCGGCCAGGCCGGCCGGGCGGGGCGGCACGGCGCTTGCCACAGTGTAAAGGGGCGCGCCGGGGCTTGGCAAAACGCACGTGCCCACACGAGGGGCGGGGACACGCGGTGCATCGCCCCCGCCCCGCGCAGCGTTGGCCCATCGGCAGCAGCGAAAAAGTTTGCTAAGAACGTTGACACAACTTGCAGCGGGGCAACACAATCGGATAGCCTCGCCGCCGTCCGCGGAGCCGCTTGCACCGACACCGCCGGTGCGACCGACGACCCCTGCGCCCCGCCATCAGTCGCGAGCGCAGGGGGGCGGGCGGGCGGCGAGTCCGGGCTTGCACCAGTACCGATACGCTACCCACCGGATGAGGAGGCCCCGCCCGGCGGGACAACCGGCAAGCCACCAACCCTTTCCCCCACACAATAAAGGTACGCCCATGACAATTGAGTCGGTCGACGCCATAACCAGGCACCCGCGCTACGCGGAACTCGTGTCGAAACGCAAGAGTTTCGGCTGGATACTCACCTTTCTGATGATGGTCTTCTATTACGGCTTCATCATGATGGTGGCTTTCGAGAAGGAGTGGCACATCCTGGCCAAGCCGCTGTGGGCAGGTTCAGTAACCACCGTCGGTATCCCGATCGGTCTGGCGGTCATCATCTCGGCCTTCGCCCTCACCGGCATCTATGTTTACCGTGCCAACGGTGAGTTCGACGATATTACCAAGGCGATCCGCGAGGACTTGCAGCAATGAAACGACTCTCCCCTTGGGCGATCCTCGCCGCCCTGCTGATCCCCTGCGCGCTGGTCTATGCCGACGCGCTTTCCGGGGCCGTGACCAAGCAATCGCTCAACGTCACCGCGGTGATCATGTTCGTGATCTTCGTCACGGCGACGCTCGGAATCACTTACTGGGCGTCCCTGCGCACCCGCACCGCCAGCGATTTCTACACCGCGGGCGGCGGCATCACCGGCTTCCAGAACGGTCTGGCCATCGCCGGCGACTACATGTCGGCGGCCTCCTTTCTGGGTATCTCCGGCCTGGTCTTCGCGTCCGGCTATGACGGGCTGATCTATTCCATCGGCTGGCTGGTCGGCTGGCCGGTGATCATGTTCCTGATCGCCGAGCAGCTGCGTAACCTGGGCAAATTCACCTTCGCCGACGTGGCCTCCTACCGCTTCAGCCAGGTGCCCATCCGCTCGATGGCCGCGGTCTCCTCGCTGGTCGTCGTCGCCTTCTATCTCATTGCCCAGATGGTCGGCGCCGGCAAGCTGATCCAGCTGCTGTTCGGGCTGGATTATTGGATGGCGGTGGTGATCGTCGGCGTGCTGATGATGGTCTATGTCATCTTCGGCGGCATGACCGCGACCACCTGGGTGCAGATCATCAAGGCCGGCCTGTTGCTCTGCGGTGCGACCTTCATGGCCCTGGCCGCCCTGTACCACTTCGGCTTCTCCCCCGAGGAGATGTTCAAGCAAGCCACCGAGCACAACTCCAAGGGCATCGCGATCATGGGCCCCGGCGGCCTGATCAAGGACCCGCTCAACGCCATCTCACTGGGTCTGGCGCTGATGTTCGGTACCGCAGGGCTACCCCACATCCTGATGCGCTTCTTCACCGTGCCGAACGCCAAGGAGGCGCGCAAGTCGGTCTTCTACGCCACCGGCTTTATCGGCTATTTCTACATCCTGACCTTCATCATCGGGTTCTCTGCCATCACCCTGCTCGCCCAGCATCCGGAGTTCTTCAAGGCCGGCGTCATCAATGCGGCTGGCGTCGTCACCGACCCGAAGGGTCTGCTCGGCGGCACCAACATGGTCGCCATCAAGCTCGCGCAGGCGGTCGGCGGCAACCTGTTCCTGGGCTTCATCTCGGCGGTGGCCTTTGCGACCATCCTCGCGGTGGTGTCTGGTCTGACGCTGGCCGGCGCCTCGGCCATCAGCCATGACCTCTATGCCAGCGCCATCGCCCGCGGTCGGGTGAACGAGACCACTGAACTGAAGGTGGGCCGGTATGCGACCTTCGTGCTGGGTCTGGTGGCCATTGGTCTGGGCATCGCGTTCGAGCAGCAGAATGTGGCCTTCATGGTGGGCCTGGCCTTCGCCATTGCGGCCAGCGCCAACTTCCCGGTCCTGGCGGCCTCCATCTTCTGGAAGGGAATGACGACGCGCGGCGCCTTTATCGGCGGCTTTATCGGACTGATCACTGCGGTGTCGATGACCGTCATGACTAAAGCGGTCTGGGGCGAGACCCTCGGGCACACCGTCGCGGACGCGACCGGCAAGATGGTGCCGGTCGGCCTGATCCCGCTGGACAACCCGGCGATCATCTCGATCCCGGTGGCCTTCATCTGCATCTGGCTGTTCTCCATCACTGACCGGTCGGAGCGGGCCAAGATCGATCGGGCCGCGTTCGCGGCGCAGCGCGTGCGTTGCGAGACTGGCATCGGCGCCGAGGGTGCATCCGGCCATTGATCGCAGGGACGAGGACCTGGGACAGGGACGTCCAGGCGCCACTGCCGAACTGGCGCAGTGGCATCTAAGGCCTAACCGCCAAGGCCCGAGGTCGCCCCGCGACCTCGGGCCTTGGCGTTTTCAGGGCTAAGAATAGTTGTCCGGATATCACTTTTTTCTCGGATAATGACGCCTTATCGTTGCCTCAAGGGGAAACCGCGTGGACGTCGAACTCGTTGAAATCCAGGAATTCCTGGCCAGCCACCCACCCTTCGACAAGCTGCCCGCAGAGACCCTGGAGCGCCTGCCCAAGCGGCTGTCGGTGCGTTATCTGCGCCGCGGCAGCGTCTTTCCGCCGGCGGACGCGGACCAACCCTATCTTTACATCCTGAGGCGCGGCGCGGTGGAGATGCGCGATGCCCAGGGCGAGTTGGTGTCCAAACTGGCTGAAGGCGATCTGTGCGATATGGCCTGCCGCGCCGCAGAAGGCGCACCGCTCATGCGGGGCAGCACCGCCGAGGACACCCTGTTCTACATGCTCCCCTGCACGGATCTCGCGACACTGCGGGACCAGCACAGCGCCTTCGCGGAACACTTTGACCAATCAATTGCCCACCGATTGCGCCGCGCACTCGATGCGGTGGTCAATGCCCCGTCCACCGGCGCCGGGCTGATGACGCTGCGGGTTGGTAACCTGATCGGTCGCTCACTGGTCACGGCCACCCCGGAGACCAGCATCCGAACGGCGGCGCAGATCATGTCCGAACATCAGGTCTCCTCGCTCCTGATTATGGTGGGGGAGCACCTGGCCGGCTTGGTCACGGACCGCGATCTGCGCACCCGCTGCATCGCCGCGGGGCTGCCGACCGACCGACCGGTACGCGAGATCATGACCGAGCGGCTGCAAACGGTGACCGTGGATTCGCTGGGCTTCGAGGCACTACTCACCATGACCCGGCTCAACGTCCACCACCTGCCGGTGATGTCCGGCGATCAGGTGGCGGGTATCCTCTCCACCACTGATCTCACCCGTTTTCAAAGCTCCAACGCGGTCTATCTGGTCGGTGACGTGCACAAGGCGAAGAACTTGGACGGCCTCGCCGAGATCAGCGCCAAGGTCGGGGAACTGCAGGTCCACCTGATCAACGGCGGTGCGACCGCGGACCAGGTCGGCCAAGCCATCAGCGCCATCACCGACGCCGTCACGCTACGCCTGCTCGAAATTGCGGAGGCGGAATTGGGCCCACCCCCGGTGCCCTATGCCTGGATGGTCGGCGGCTCCCAGGCGCGGCGTGAGCAATCGGCGTATTCGGATCAGGATAATGCGCTGCTCATCGCCGACCATATGAAGCCGGAGGACGACGCCTATTTCGCCGCGCTCGCCGCCATCGTCAACGACGGGCTCAACGCCTGTGGTTACATCTATTGCCCGGGCGACGTGATGGCCAGGAACCCGCAGTGGCGCCAGACCCTACGTATCTGGAAAAAATATTTCAACACCTGGATCAGACGCCCGGAACCGATGGCCCTGATGCTGTCCAGTGTCTTCTTCGACCTGCGCCCGGTGTATGACCCGGAGGGCCTGTTCGAGGAGATCCACGACCAAGTGCTGAGTTTGTCGAAATCCAACCAGATCTTCATCGCCTACCTGGCCGCAAACGCCATTAAGAATCGCCCACCACTGGGGTTCTTCCGCAACTTCGTCCTGACTCAGGGCGGCGACCATGGCCATACCTTCAATATCAAACACCGCGGCACGGTGCCGATCATCGACCTGGCCCGGGTCTATGCCTTGTCCAGCGGCATCACCGAGACCAATACCCTGGAGCGCCTGCGCGCCGCCGCCGGGATCAATGCCCTGAGCAAGGACGGCGCGGCCAATCTGATCGACGCGGCGCAGTTCATCGGGACGCTGCGCATGCGCCACCAGGCGCGCCAGCTGCGCCGCGGCGAGAAGGCAGACAACTTTCTCTCCCCGGATGAACTCTCGCCCCTGGAACGCGGCCACCTGAAGGACGCCTTTATCCTGATCAACGCCATGCAGGAGTCACTCGGGCAGCGTTATCAGACCGGGCGCTTCAACTAACAGCGTGTTCTTAGTCCCCTCCTTTCTCGACTGGCGCCGCCGTTTCCAGCGGCACCGTGCCTTACCGGGGCCGCTACGGGATTACCTTGGCCGCCGCCTGCCGCGGACGGATCAGGACTGGCGGGCGGCCGATTATCTGGCCATTGATCTGGAGACCACCGGGCTCGATGTCTCCCGGGACCTGATCTTGAGCGTCGGTTATGTCGTGGTGCATGGCAACCGGATCGACCTGGCAAGCGCTCGCCACCGGGTGGTCCGGATCGACCGTCGCATCCCGGAGGCCAGTGCAGTCATCCACCAGATCACCGATGACCAATCGGCCCGCGGTCTGGAGCTGGCCGACGTACTGGCGGAGCTGCTGCCCGTACTGGCGGGCAAGGTCATGATTGCCCACCACGCCACCATCGAATGCGGCTTTCTGGGCAATGCCTGTCGCCGCCTGTGGCGCACCGGGCTGCCGGTGCGGGTGGTCGACACCCAGGTGGTGGCACACCGGACTTTTGAGCGGCGACAGACCGCTTTCAAGGCCTCGGATTTGCGCCTGCACTCGCTCGGCGAACGCTACAACCTGCCGCGCTACGGCGCCCACAACGCCTTGAGCGACGCCCTGGCCGCCGCCGAACTCTTCCTCGCCCAGGCCGCCTATCGGGAAACGGAGGACTGGCTGCCGCTCAAACGGTTTCTGTGGTGAGGTGCGGATCGGATCGAGCGAACGTGATCGCCATTCCGGGCATCGCCGCAGGCAGCGCAGAATGCCTGACGCAGCTGGTTGGAACGACGATCAAGCCCCTCAGGCGCACAGGGTAAGGATCCCCGGTTGAGCCTGCGGCGTTCCGCGGGTATCCTGGCAGGCGGTCTGAGAATGATTCATCCAGCGACCCAATGGCGGCGATGCGCAAACTCGAGCAAACCGATTTCGAGAGACTAACCGCAGGCTTGCGTGCGGCGCCGGAGCTCGTGGCCGGCTATTGCTTCGGCTCCCAGGTCGACCCCGACCGACGCCATCCCCGCGACGTCGACATCGCTGTGCTCCCGCGCGAGTCACTCACGCTGCGGCGACTATTGGGGCTGCAGGCAATCACTACGGATGCGCTGGGCAGCGACGCCGTGGACCTCATCGATTTTTACCAGGCCGGCCCGGTGCTCGCCCGTCAGGTCATCACAGGCGGACGGCTGCTGTTCGCTCGGGACCAATCACTCGTCAATCAGTTTGAACTGCGCGCGCTGCGCGCTTACCAGGACTGCGCCTATCGGCGACGGATACAACGTCAATACCTGTCGGGCGGCCAGGTGCGGCCATGACCCTGGAGCCCGGTGTCATCGTCCGGCGCTTGCAGAGTCTGCGTGAGACCCTGAGACGTCTTGAGCCACTGGCAAGCACCTCCCGAGCGGAGTTTGTGGCCGATGTGGCAGGCTGGCTGGACGGTGGCACCATTGAGATCACGGCACAGACCTGATCGACCCCGTGTTTGGCATGACGCAACGGCGGTCTATTTGGTTTGCGCTGTGCTGCATCAGTGCCGCCGCGCTCACTGCCACAGACACGGCGGGCGCCCAGCCTGACATGATAGCGGCGGCGGGAGATACCGCGGAATTGGCGCGGCAGTACCGGCAGTATCGCCGGGAGCTGCAAGCGGGCTCCGCGGCCCGGCAGGCACAGTTGCGGGATTGGCGGGGACCGCTGCATGAGGTCATGGCGAGCCTGCGTGAGCGTCTGGCGTCCGGCCGTCACACCTACGCCGAGGTCCTGGCACTCATGGGCCCCCCCGACCAGACCATTGCCGCCGGATCGGCGCATAACGGCCGGCCGGTCCCGCCTGGGACGCCGCTGCTGATATATTGGTGGCGCGGCGGACACGACTGCCTTGAGTTGCGCGTCCGCGCCGGACTCATCGAGTCTGCCCAGTGGTATTATGCGGGTGAATAAGCAGGCGAACGGGTGAAACATGCAACGAGGCAACGCAACGGCCGTCTTTCTGGTCGTACTGACCGGTGCAGCGGCCTTCATCTGGTTTACCAGCCTTGGTTTGCCGCCGCGCGTCGCGTCACACTTCGGGGCAGCCGGTTTGGCAAATGGGTTTATGCCGCACGATTTTTATGTGCGGTTCATGCTTGGATTCGTCGTCGCACTGCCGTCGGTGCTGGTGTTCCTGCCTGCCGCGGGCTTGTGCAACCCGCAGGCCCGCATCAACCTGCCAAATCGAGACTACTGGCTGGCCCCGGCCCGGCGCGCCGCGACCCTCAGGGCGCTGCGCGCGCACATGGCCTATCTCGGCTGTCTCTTGGTGGTCTTTCTCTCCTATGTGCATTGGCTCGTGGTACGTGCCAACGAGCTGGCCCCGCCGCACCTGTCGATGCCGTGGTTTGTCGGCGGGCTCGCGGCATTCGCCACGGCGACAGTTGCATGGGCCTTGGTGCTCATCAGGCATTTCCGTAACGTGCCGCGGTAAGTACCATCACACCGACACGCAACGACAGTTCGACCAGTCCCGGAGGGGCGGCGCCCGAGTCTTGCCGGGGGAGACCACCCGGCACGCGCAGTCGCTATTTTTTGAGCGCACCCAGACCAGCCGCGTTCCGGCGCGGCCGTCGGTAGTCCGAATCTGTCCCGCGGGGTGCCGCCGCCGCGGAGCGGGGGCGGCACCCCGCGGGAGAGAACCCGCCTGGAAAGCCGCTAGCTGAGCGTTTAGTATTGGCGATCGCATCTTTGCCTTTGGCCCAGCAAGCACCAAATCGTGGGTTTCGCTGGATGCCACCACCACCACAACCATGAGGACATACCACATGTCGCACGACGATAAGGTTTACCCGGTCCCCGCGGCCATCGCTGCCAAGGCCCACATCAACGCGGAGCGCTACGCGGCGATGTACAAGGACTCGCTGGAGAACCCGGAGACCTTCTGGGCCGCGCAGGCCAAGGAGTTCGTCACCTGGTCCAAGCCCTGGGACTCGGTGCTGGACTGGAGCTTCGATGCGGAG
This sequence comes from uncultured Thiodictyon sp., assembly GCA_903837595.1. Taxonomy (GTDB): domain Bacteria; phylum Pseudomonadota; class Gammaproteobacteria; order Chromatiales; family Chromatiaceae; genus Thiodictyon. The sequence continues at coordinate 284 of CAILVI010000213.1, read as the reverse complement.
AATATGCACATCAACTGGTTCAAGGGCGGGGAGCTCAACGTCTCCTACAACTGCCTGGACCGCCACTTGGAGAAGCGCGGCGAGCAGGTCGCGCTGATCTGGGAAGGGGACAACCCGGCCGAAGACCGCAAGATCACCTACCGCGAACTACACGCGGAGGTCTGCAAATTTGCCAACGTCCTCAAGGCCCATGGGGTCAAAAAGGGCGACCGGGTATGCATCTATATGCCGATGATCCCGGAGGCGGCGGTGGCCATGCTCGCCTGCACCCGGGTCGGCGCGGT
>CAILVI010000212.1 GCA_903837595.1 uncultured Thiodictyon sp. | reverse complement strand
GCATCCTCGGCCTTTTGAGCCGCGGACAGATTCTTCTGATGATCTGCGATCTGCTTGTCCACGGCAGCCACCGCATCTATGACGCCTTGCAGACTTTGCGCCGCCGTCTTCCCGGCCTCGGCCACTGCTGCAACAGTCGCAGCAGCCTTCGCGTCGGCGGCGTCCACCGCCAGTTTCCTGAGATACTCGCTGACCTGTGCGATCTCTTCTTTTGTCCGCCCGAGCCTGCCCATTGCCTCTGTTATTTGGTCGATAGATAGCCCGCTGGCAAGCGCTGCCTCTGCGGTCTTGTGCATTTCGGCGGTTGTTTCATCCTGCGTCTTTCCCAGCGCAGCGCCTCTTGCGTTAAGCTTATCGATGCCGCCCAGCCAGGTATCAGCCGCCAGTAATAGGGACTGGAAGCCGGTGCGGGTTTCATTATTTGCACCATAGAGCGATTCGACCGCACTAACCTGTGCCTTTATTGCGGTTTCATTCTTCGACCATGCGCTACTCGCCGCCGCCAGTTGCGATATTACCGACGCTTGATCTTGTTGCTTGAGCGCTTCGGTGTATACGTCGATTGCAACCGTGTTCGCTTCGTAGCCTTTACCGAGTCGCGCAATCTGGACCCCATGTTGATCAAGCGACAGGTTAAGCCCGGGGATGATCTGCGCCAGGCGCAAGGCGGCGGCGGTGTATTCTTGCGAGCCGACCGTGGAATTTTCCATGATTTGCCGCAGTCCGTTGATCTCGCCAACCTGGGCCGCCAGGGCTTCGCGGATCTTAACAAGACTGGCAGCTTGCTCGACGGCGGCCTTGTTATCCGTTTGCGCCTGGTTGAGCGCGGTGACGCTTTCCGTCACTTTGGCTATGCTTGCGGCTTGCTGATCGGCCGCCTTGCTATTTCCCGTTTGCGCAAGGGTAAGGGCGTCGATACTTCCGGCCAACTTCGCCATACCTGCGGCCTGTTTATCGGCTTCAGTCCCGTTGAAAGCCTTATCTAAAATATCTCCCAGCACATCTGCGGTCTTGGCTGAAAAGTAGGCCGCCGTAGCACCTAAAGCCGCGGTTTTGGCGATGGCGACCATTGTTCCATCTTTGATCTCTGAAATGATCTTAGCGGTTTCGGCAGCGACCTTTGCTATTTGGGCACCTTCTAGTGTGGCCCCCAGCACGGATTTGGTTGTATCTGCATAATCCCTGATCTTTTGCGTCGTACTGACGGCGGCGGCGCCACTGCTGGCGATCTCCGTACCCATTGCCTTTGCGGCATTGCCGGTCATCACGAAGTCTGCTGCCGCGCCGGTTTTCAGATTCTCCAGGGACACCAGTACGTCCTTGATCGGGCCGGATACCTGATCGACAGCCTCCAGCAGGATTTTGACGCTGAGATCTTGGGTCGCCATTGGCTATTTCTCCCGGTCGCGCGCCCGCTCAGCGAGCCAGTCCAGCAGTGTCAGGTAAAGCGTCCAGCCGTAGTCCCAGATGGCTACATGCCCGGCCTCGATGCAGGCGAGGCAGGCGCGGTCAAGGGTGCGTCCAGGGTCGTCGCCAAGCGCGCCTTTACGAGAGCGACGACGGGGGCGAAAAAATCCGCGTGCAGTGCCCACCACGCATCCTTGATGGCGACGATCTCCGACACGCTCAGGTCGTCTATCGAGGTCTCGGGCGGAAGGGTCAGACTGTCGGCGGCCAGGCCCAGTAGTTCCGGCAGGTGCGTGCTCAGTAGCTCTGTAATGGGCACCTCGGCCAGGTTTTGTAGGTCCTGTGCCCGCTCCAGGATGCGCCGCATGTCGCGCACGCGAAGCTCGCGCACGACAGCGCTGCGGCTGTCGCCCATGTCGATTGCTGTTTGTCTGCGCATTAGCTGATGATGTCCACGGTGTAGGGCGAGGTCTTGTTCGTGAGGGTGCGCATTTCGCCAGTCATCTCTAATACCGCGAAGTCGTCGGCCAGGAAGTCCACCTCCTTGGATGGCGTGAGCGTCGCCTCGTCGATGGTAACAGTTACGGCGGTACCGTCTACGACGTTGATCCCGTCCAGCTTGAGCTTGGCCTTGATGGTCGGCGTAGTTGACCCGGAGATCAGGCTGCCGGTGTAGGCCGAATAGAAATAGGTGAATGTCGTCTCGGTGGGCTCGGTGAGCGTGTCGCCGATGTATTTCACCAGCCCCAGGCGGAGGTTGAACTCCAGGTCCTCTTGCGGGATGGGCGTCGCCGCAATCGGTGTGGGCGTTGCGTCCGGGTCCGCGCCATAGCCAACCGTCATCGGAGCCACAGATATCTGGGCGCCCGTATCGTCGGCGATAATCGATCGGTGTGGCAGTTGGACCCAGGCGCCCGGGATCAGGGTCACCACGGCGGCCGTCTCGCCGGTTGCCTCGTCAGCCGTCTGGGTGATCGTGGACACGGTACCCAGTAGGGCCATGGCCAGCTTATCGCGGTCGATCTGGTCCAGGGTGAGTTTCAGCGTCGCGGGCTTTTTGGTGGCGACGGTCGCCAAGACCTGGCCCCGGGTCGCGCGCATCTTCGACAGTTGCGTCTTGATGTCGGTCGTCTCGCCGATGCTCATCTGTGTGGCATTGGAGACATCCAGATAGCCGGTGGAGACACCGGCATCGGTCAGCCTGTCGATGTAGAGGTCGCCCGAGAAGACGAAAGCAGAGGCAGTGGTAGTCATAGTTTCATCCTCAAGCTGCGTTGATGAGTTCGACGGTATAGGGTGCGGATTTTCCTGACAGTGTGCGCATTTCGCCCGTCATTTCGAGCGTGGCGAAGTCGTCGGCCAGGAAGTCGATCTCTTTTGAGGGTGTCAGGGTGGCCTCATCGATGGTGAGAATGACCGATGTCCCATCCACCACATTGAGCCCATCCAATAGCAAGGTGGCCTTGATGGTCGGCGTGGTGCTGCCGCTGATCGTATAGCCAGCGACCGAGCCATACTTATACGTCATGGTGCAGGCGGTCGCCGCGGTCAGGCTGGTCCCGACGTATTTCACCAACCCTTGCCGTAGATTAAATTCAACATCTGTGAGAGGGACGTTCACCGATCCGGCGGTTTTGGTGATGACGATGGGCGAGGTCCCGGCCGCATGGGCGGTGATGTTCGTATGCGGCATCTGCACCCAGCGGCCCGGGATCAGGGTCAGTGCGGTTGGTGTCCCCGCCCCGATGGTGGCTGCGCCTTGGGTCAGGATGCTGACGCTTCCGAGCAGGGCCATAGCCAGCTTGTCCTTGTCGATCTGGTTGAGCGTGAGTTTCAAGGTCGCGGGCTTTTTGGTGGCGACGGTCGCCAAGACCTGGCCCCGGGTCGCGCGCATCTTCGACAGTTGCGTCTTGATGTCGGTCGTCTCGCCGATGGCCAGTTGCGTGGCGTTGGAGACATCCAAGAATCCGGTCGAGACGCCAGCATCGGTCAACCGATCGATGTAGAGGTCGCCGGAGAAGACGAAGGCAGAAGCAGAAACAGTCATGATTTGATCCTCAATGATGATCGGGAAGTTCGGAAAGCGCCATTGCCAGGGCTGAATCTCTTACATCATCGACGCGCCTCTGCCACCCCTTTCCGAAATGGCCCCAGGTCGGTAGGTGTCGCAGGAACGCCAACCGTGCATCGCACAGGCCCTCGATGGTGCGCGCCTTGGAGAGCAACTTGCGCGCTTGGCTTGGCCCCGAATTGATAGCAAAATCGAAGACTGCCAGGTCCAGACCCGACGGCAGCGAATCGCATCCACACGCATCCCAATAGGTACGATAGACTCGCTGCAACTGCGCATCCGTGATCGCCAGCAGGTCCGCCTTGGTCGCGTGCGCTCCGAAGTAATGCCGGAATGTCGTGAGCGTGACGCCTTTCATGGTCTCCCCGCCCGGGTCCGCAGGATGATCCGAGAATCCGCCTTCAAAAGTCAGCACCAGCACCAGGGACGGCTCAAAGTTTCCTTTCATGGCGAGCCCCGGAAAAAACGCACGATGACAGGCATCCCGACATCCATGATCAGGTGCGTAATGAGCGTTCCCGCGGCGGCAATCGCGAGCACCCAGCCAGCCAGGGCAGCCCGGGTCAGGGTACTCACCCGGCCCTCGGCGGTTGCGATGAAAGATCGCGCGTGGTCGGCCCGGGATGCAGCTTCGTCCGCGCGAGCCACGGCGTTGCCGGCGACCATCGCATTGGATGTCACCGCGCCGAGTAGCGCCAAGTGATTCCTTTCCGCTTCATCGCGCGAGCTTTTCACTGATAAAGCCAGTTCCTGAAGGATTTCAGAATTGCTCGCCATGTATTCGGCGCTGCTTGCCTGACTATCCAGCAACGCCTTTTGGAGCATCTTGGCGTAATCGCGGTCCCGCAGCATTTCGGTCTTGATGATGTTGATGTTCATATCAAAACCATCCAGGCGATTACCCCACCTGACGAACAGCGCATCAATGTTATTGTTGCGCTTGTATTGGGTATCCCATGCCGCTTTTTGGTCGATGTGACAGGACGCGCGGAAGGGACACACATCGGTGGGGACTTCAGTCATGGTCACTGACTCGCGGGCGCTTTGCTTTTGAGCCACTGGTACGCAGCTTCGATGGCCAGATTGAGTAGCGCCCCGCTCAGCGCGAGGGCATACGTCTCGGCATGAGACACCACCCATTGCCGTTTTTGCTCTCCGGTCAGAACCTTATCTGTGGCGATGTATTTTACCGCATCGATAACTGAGTGCCAGTTATCCGAGCCGATCCACATAGAGAGGGCACGATAGATCAGTTGCAGGGCGATGGCTTGTAGCATTTTCACTCCGGCACAATCTGATAAAGTCGCTCAGCCAAAGCGAATCCGAACAACGGCCATGCATGGTTGATGGCATTCTCGCGAGCCAACTTGCGGCCGAGGTCAGCGTTGAAGTTTTCGGCGCTGACGCACGATGACTTGCCGACCAGAGTGAAGCCGTTGCGCAGGACCAGGACGCAGAAGGTTAGTCTACACAGCACTCCCGGAACGCACTCTGGCTGCACGTTGCCCTGGTATGCCTGGTCAACGCCCTGTGCCGCGGTGAAGGTCCATTCGCTGGTAATCTCCTCCTCAATATCCGCCAGCGTCACCCTCGGCGCCACGTGGGAATTTATGGCCCGGATTTCGTTCTCGATGTCTTGGTCAGTCATTTCGTATCCTCAGTTGAAAGTGCAGTCAGGCCCGACTCGCAGGGCTTCCCAGTCGGTATGCTCAAGGCTCAAAGAAGGGTCCGCGATCAGTGGGCGTACTGCCTGCCACTGGCCGGCCACTCGGGGCCGACACTCCAGGTGACTGCACCCCAGCAGCAGGAGCACCAACAGCGTCAGGAAACAGCGCACCGATAGCGCCGGCAATGGCGATACCTGCGGCAATGACGGCCTCCGCTTGGTCAGGGTGCGCGGTCGCCCAGCTCCCAGCGGCGAGCATGATGATACCCCGCCAGGTCGATGCTTCTCTTGCACGGGCGAGGGCGAAGCGCAGAATCCATGAGAGCCGCTTCGGCGTTTGCTTCACGACTTGCTTCGCTGCCTGGCGTAGCGCCTCAGCCCGCAGCGCCCTCTGGGTCTGTGGTCCGTCGTGTCCATCAATCGTCACGATGTACCCCTCCTCGCTCAGACGTTTCTGGATGTCATAGATTTTCTGGTCGTACTTCACGGTACCGCCCTCGCTGATTCAAACCAAGCATAGATAGCCGCGTCATCCAGGCCCAGCAGGGCGCCCAGAGTGGCTACCATGGGGTCAGTGGGACGCCACGTCTTCGCGCCGTGGTACCGTACCTGCTCCTGCGCTGTGAGATTCGCCGCCACGAATAGGTCCATTTGCGCCAGGACATTGGCAGCAGGAAACGATGCCAGTGGACCTTCAGTCACGGGCGGCATACCGGCCAACACATAGCGGCCTTGCCAGGCATCCACTGGAGCAATCGTGGGCGGCAGGAGGGGATCAGCAGGCTCGGGGGTGTTGCCGACGGCGAGCCACGCAAGATAGTCGCGGTCTTCTAAATTGGCAATAACATAGCCGCCGTCTATTTCTTTTCGGACTTGTCCGCCTTGAGTTAGTTTATACATTTATAACTCCACGTCTACAGACCAGTTGTAGTTAACATATGTAATTATAGGGGCTCCAGAGGCAACGTTTACAGCCTGCCAAAACCTTTCATCTGAAAACCCATTTGATTGATCAGTACAGTTTTGAAAAGAAGCTGACGTTTTTGTAACAGAAGATGGAGCTGCCCTTTTTACTACCTTGAAAGGCATAGAGTATGGAATAAAAGTTACATTGTTTGCGATTGGTAATTGGTGGATATAATATCCTTTTTCATAATACCTCTGGCACAAAGCCAGTTCTATCTGCATCGGGCGATATTCAAAGGGCGTAGCGTATGATCCTTCTTCAACCTGCACCGCGGTAATAGTAAACGTAGCCCCCGATGCTTGCCCAACCGATCCCGACCGCGCGTTAACCCCAGATCCGGCGTCGAACCAAAATTCCAGCTCTAGATAATCGTTGCCGTCTGAGCCAATGGTTTTGCCGCTGATGGATGGCACGCTAATCGTGACAGAATAGGTCGTCATCGCGGTAGTCAGCAGGACCGACACTCCCGTGCAAACAACAGAAGCCGACGGCGATCCACCGGAGCCGAAGACCTGCATTAAACCCACACCCAGCAAATGAGTGCCAGAAGAGACCTTAGCCGCGAACGAGACCGTAACGGTCTTCCCCGCCAACGTTTTGCCCCCCTCGATCTTTTGCATCAGCATGGCATAGTTGGCCGCCCCGACGGACGAGCTAGTCGTGAGTACGATGGCTTTAGATGATGCGTCCGAGGGGACCCCCGAGGTATTAGCCGCCGGTGCAACGGAGGTAAAACTGGAGCCCAGGCTAAATATTTTCCACCGATCCGCGGTGTATGCAGCGTTCGCCGTAAACGGCCCATTCCCTCTTTGCCAGATATCAAAATTCCCGTTGATGATCTTGTTACGGAACGATAGCCTACCGACAGCCGCTGATACCGCCTGCTTGACCCGCAGCGGGCTCAGGGAGCGCAGCCCGGCCTCGGTACCTTCCTCCACTTCCGCTTGTGTTGCTGCCGTCTGGGCGAGCTCGAAATCCGTCGCCGCGTGGCTCGCCGCCGTGCCAAGTTTGCCCGAGATGTAGGTCCAGACGCGGGACAGGGCGCTTTTCTTCAACGCCGTCGCTGATAGGTCGTAGATCGGAAGCTCATCCCCATCTTCCAGGGCAGCACCGATGTCGGCCAGCCCGTCGATTCCGACGATGGCCGCTACCTCATCAAGCTGACCCTGTACCGATCCTGCCGTGAGCGGAGCGGTTGCGATCGCCGTGACGCTGGATGCGGAGGGAGCCGTGACCCCACCGCCAGGGAGGGATGAGGACGTGCGGTAGTCCACCGCCTCCTGGTACTCGCCGTCGCCCCGATAAATCCAGCGATAGAGCAGCTTCATCTCCGGACCGAACGCCAGAGTCGGCATTACTGCATTGCGTGCTAAAGCGAGCGTGTTGTATGGCGCGGTCTTCGCTTGCGTCACAGTATAAATCGGTCTGTCTATATCGTTCGAGGCAAATACCCAGACGGCGATATAGTCGTTTGAGCTTGCATCGGTGAGCGCATAGCTCGAATTGCTTTTGGGGTACTGAAGTCTAGATGTCCCGGCGTTCCAAATATATGGCCGGTCATTACCTGCGTTGTTGGTGCCGTCTACGAATGTCCAGGCCGCCGCAGCCGTTTCATACCAGTTGCGAATCAGCTTTCCCTGGGCGGTTGTAACCGTTGTTTCTAGGTCCTCGTCCCATAGCGACCCGCCAACCAACTCGATTTTCCCATCTACCGAGGTTGTTGGGTACGTCTGGGAAAAGCTCCCATCGTTCTCTATTCTCGCTCCAATCGTTTCGTGTGCCCACTGGTGCCACGCTGAATCAGCATAGGCACTGTGCCGTTCTTCCTGAAGCGCACCAGCCGCGCCATTCCAGTAAACTAGAGCAACCGGGATTTTCGTCTGATCAAGAACATTCCACGAGGTTTTGCTCGCATTGAGCACGACCACGCCGCCAGATACCTCTGCCCAGATGAACCACAGCCCAACCGAGAGAGTTTTGTCGTCCAGGTCGACGGTTATCCCGGGATTGGATAGCGTGTAGGATACGCCTCCGATATAGATGGTCGCAGTAACCCCAACGGCAACTCCAAGAGTGAAGACGCGGCTTGTGTTATTGAAAGCAATCGTAGTCGCTGTGCGATTGGGGAATCCATGCAGGAATTGTTGCGCCTGGTTGGCGACATTACCAAGCCCGACCGTACTACTGGCCAGCGCATCGCCCGCAGCCAACCTGCGGGCGATCCCATCAACCAAGACCAGCGGTACACGCGTCGTCATGCCTTATGCACCAACGGGGGAGTCGATTTCGATGTGCAGCTCAGTCGTGCTGAGCGCGGTGCCGACCTTTACTACATATTTCCCGGTCGCGTCAGGCGGGTTTGCAGTAAGTTTCCCGGCGGTGCTCGCGTCCAGGTAGTAGACGGCACCGGCGGTCAGGGTCGTGGCGCCCATCACCGCAGTCCAGTTCGCACTGCTCAGCACGCCGCCGTATTGGACGGTGCCGCTCCCGCCGATGCCGATGGTTGCCTGACCAACCAGCCCAAGCACCTGCGAAGTCCCAATCGAGTCGGCCTTGGCCAAATCAACCGCACCGGTGGCAGATGAGTAGACTGCTTGGCCGATGGTGATCGCGCCTGCATTGGCGTTGGACAGGGTAAAAACCGGCGAAGGCGTCGCGCCAGATACATCATCGCCGGCAGCAAGCCTCCGCACGATACCATCAACCAGCACCAATGGAACACGAGTTGTCATTGCATTATCCTCACAGGTAAATAGGGGGTTCGACCATGATTTGCAGGGTCATCGTATCGACCGCACGGCCGATGCGTACCAATGCCAGCCCGGCGGTCTCGGGCGGAGTAGTCGTCAGCGTTCCCGGCACACTTGGGGAGAGGTAGTAGACCGAGCCAGAGCTAAGAGCCGCTGTCCCGGTAACAGCAGACCAGTCGGTAGATTCTGCCGTTGACCGGGTATAGGTGCAGGTAAATCCTGATGCAGTATCCGCCATGGCCAATCCAGCCACCTCACCGCGGCCCGGTATTGCTGCATCCGCCAGGGCGGCCAGCCCTTGGGCGGTGATGCGCACCGCGGCTCCGGCTGGGATTGGCTCGGCCGCCTCAGCGGTTCCCGGCCCTAGCGGCCCAATGGGTCCGGGAGGTCCGGGAGGTCCTTGCTGCGCAGCGGTCACGACTATTTCGGCAGGGTTCCCTAATGAAACAATGATGGGTGCCGGTGTTTCCGATACGATATCCACAATATATGGAGATGACGTCACCGCAGTAACAGCGAGGCTAGTCACAGGGTGATATCCTCAACAATATTGACAATAAACGTATCCGTCGATGTCCGGGTCTTGTCCTGGAAAGTGATCTCTAGGTCT
>CAILVI010000211.1 GCA_903837595.1 uncultured Thiodictyon sp. | reverse complement strand
CGGCCTCTGATTATGCGCAGGTGGGGCTGTCGCGGCGGCGCCGACCGGGGCCGTAAACCCAAGCGAATCCGCCAGTTGCCTCCCCGGAAGTCGGGGCGGCTGGCGGAACTGCACATAATCCGGAGCTGCACATAATTGCGTCCGACGACGAATGGCCGAATGGCATTCTCGGCCCGATTGTTGTCGATCGGCAGGTGGCCGTCTTCGAGGAAGAGAATCAGTGACGGCCACTGATTCAAGGTATAGGCAATGGCCTTGCCGAGGAGGCTCTGGGGCAGGACCTGGGGCGCCTTCTCATCCAGCCAGGTCTTGATGGCGTCGAGGATCGGGCGACTCTGAATCATGCGCTGCGCCTGGCGCTCGGCGGGCGTGACGTCGCGCAGGCGCCGCTCCACGGCGTAGAGCTTACCGATCAGCGCCACCATCTGGTGGGCCGCGGCGGTGTGCGTGCGCCCGACGGTGGCCTCGACGAATTTACGCCGCACATGCGCCCAGCAGCCGGCGCGGCCCAGCAATACCAACTCCACCACCAAGGCGTCGTAGACGCTATAGGCGTCGGTGACCAGATGCCCGCGATACACCGGCGGGTCATGAGGTGGCGCACCGCCGCACAAAAAGCGCCGGGGCGCCGCCCCGCCGCGGGTGTCGGCGTAATCAAAGATCAGTACGGGCCGCTCGGGTGGTCCGCCACAATAGACCCACATATACGATTTCTGCGTCGCCTTGCGGCCTGGCTCGTCAAGCACTTGGACGGGCGTCTCATCAATGTGCAGGACCGGCCCAGTCCATAAGAGTGCCTTCATGGCAGCCATGAGCGGCGTGAGCTTCGCGTCGAGCTGGATCAGCCATCCGGCCATGGTTTGGCGCGAAATCTCAATGCCTTCGCGGGCGACGATGCGCTCTTGGCGATACAGTGGCAAGGCGTCGGCGAACTTGCCCACCACGATGTCGGCCAGCAACGAGCTGTCGGCGATCGCCTTGGGGAGGATTTGCGGGGCGCGTGGGGCGATGATCACGCCCTGTTCGGCACCGAGTACCTCCGGGTGCAGTGGGGCGTATTTCGCGCGCTTGAAGACGATGACATAGGGCTGGCGCGGGATGATCGCCAGTTGTTCGGATTCGTCGTAGCCGATCAGCTTCCAATCGTGGCCCAGGCTCGCCTTGACCGCCGCCGGCAGGTCGATGATCCGCTCCACCCGCGGCAGATGGGCCGGCAGCGGACGGCGCACCGGCTTGGTCTTCGGTGGTGCCGCGGGCGTATCGGGGACCGGTGGCGGGGCCTCCTGCTCCAATTCCCCGATCAGCGCCTCTAGTTCCGCCTCGTCGAAGAGTCCGAGTTGATTGGGGGCGACCTGCTCGCTGCTGGGAGCAAAGCGCTTGCGCTTGAGCAATGCGATATAGTCAAGCAGCTGCGAGATCCGTTGCGCCTGGATCTGGAGCGCGTCGGCTTGGCGGGTCCGCTCCTGCTCTAATTCGACCACGCAATCCTTCAGCCGAATCACTTCGGCATGCAATGCAAGTGGGTCTGAAGAATGTGAATGGGCAGCGGTTGGCATGCCTGCTATTCTATCAGAATAGCGCCTTGCAGGTGGTCAGAGCGCGCATTCACAAGACACGGAAATGGACCTCCCGATGCCCCTCCATCCGCTGCCATTGCAGGCCGTCGAGCAGCCAACGCAACTCGCGGGTCGTGACCGTCACGGCCGACGCGTCGGCGCTCACCGACGGCCAGCGGAAGCGCTCACGCTCCAAGCGGCGGTAACACAACCAGAAGCCATTGCGTTGCCAGCACAGCACCTTGAGCTTGTCGCGTCCACGATTGCAGAAGACGAAAACCTGCGCCGTACAAGGGTCCTGCTGCAACACGTCGACGACCAACGCCGCCAGACTGTCGATGGACTTGCGCATGTCCGTGGCCCCCAGCGCCAGGTAGACCCGCGTCTCCTCCCCCAAGGCGATCATGCCCGCGCCGCCAGGGTGGCCAGTACCCGTGTCAGGGTCGCCCCGTCGAACCCGCAGGCCACCTCAATGCGCACCCCGCCATGGGCCACCACCGCAATCCCGCTGGCTCCGCCAGCGATCGGCGCCAGCCGCTCTTGAAGCACCTGCACCGGCACCAATTGCACCCCCGGTAGCGGTGCGGCGCCCAAGCCCGCCGCGTCCTCCCGCAGTCGGCGGAGCCACTGATAGAAGGTGCTCTGTGCTACCCCCCGTTGTGCGCAAAACGCCCGCACACTCAGCCCGCTTGCTTCATAGGCGCCGACCAGCACCCGCCACTGCGCCGCGCTGCGCTGCTGATCGCTCCCCCGTTCCGCCATGTCGCATCTCCGGCCTTGTTGAACCAGGCGCGATCTTCGCTGGTTCGACCGGGGCGGCGAAAGATGTAATTCGCCGGACGCTTACGCCTGATTGAGGTGTTGCGGGACCTGTCCGACTTCGAGCTCTTTTGGCGTCACGGCAGCGAAGGCGCACCGATGGACCGGGTGTCAAACCGAACCATGCTGATCGACGTGCATGCCATGCCGGTACTCAAGGAACTGGTGGCATACCTCGTCATCGAGCGGCTCTACAAGGAAATGGCCACCCTTCCGGACAGCCCGGTGACGGAGAACCGGCGGACCATTCGGACCATCCTGGTCATCGACGAGGCCCATAACTATCTCGGTCAGAAGAACATCTGCCTGGAACGAATCATCCGCGAGGGGCGCTCAAAGGGTGTCGTGGTGTTCTTTGCCAGTCAATCGCCGAACGACTACCAGCAGAAGTTCTTCAACTTCCAGGCGTTGCTGGAATTCGCCTATATTTTCCAATGCGACGGCGTGGCCGCCGCGTCGGTGCAGGATATTGTTGGTTGCAGCGCCAAGACCGCCAAGGACCTCCAGACGGAGATTTCACGACTGGAACCTTGGCAGGTGATTGCGCGCAGTCAGGAGAAGACAGAGGAGTTCGTTAAGTTCACCGCCGGGGCGTTCTACAAGAGCGACTCTTGACCGCGAGCGGCGAGAGGCTGACATGAGCTACACCAAGCCATGGGCGAGCTGCGAATCGCAACGGTAACTTCATTGAACCATCTTTCGATTTTCAATCTTTGAAAGAGCCATCCGCCCGCTTCTGATGTTGACTCATCCGGTGCCCACATTCCGGGCAATAGCGGACAAAGAGGCCAACAATCCATCCGATATTCCAACTCAACGTATACTTATAGAGCAGTTGAAGGGGAAGCAGTAACAGCTTTACAATCCCGAGCCGCCCGCACACTTTGCAGTCTCTGCAGTCTCTGCAGTGATCCATTTGCTCATCTCTCTGTTTTCAATTGCGTTATACTTTACCAGGCAGGCACGTTATGCCGCCCGGCACCCACCCATACCCAGCATCGCCGGAATTGACACTGGCCCGAGGATCTATCCTAAAACCCGTAGACCCATCCTTGCGATTCTCACTTTAGCCTAGACAGGCTACCGATGCCACCATGGGCTGCACCGGGCAGTGGGTCGTGAGGCGCCGCCCGCGCGGCACAGTGACGGCCGGGGGCGTCCCAAACATGTCACACATACCCTGGACAACACGGGGTCAGAAATACCCGCGTTGAACATTGATCATCGTTCCGGCCACCAACAGTCTAAGCGCAGAGCGCCTGACACATGCGTTACACCGCTTGAGAGATTGGGCAAGTATTCACTGTAGGTTGGGCTGAGGAACGAAGCCCAACGTGCGGCCGAATGCAAGGCGCTGAAATGTTGGGGTTCGTTCCTCACTCCAACCTACAGGATTGCGGCTTTTACGGGTCCGGAGCGAATACTTTCACAGTCTCTTGAGCGGTGTAACGAGCGCCGGGTGAGAGGCAGCGGCCGGGATCATGATCGAGGCCCGACAGCGATTTTGGCGCCTTCCCTCAGCACCATCTGTCGCCCCCGACATCATTCCCTAACCATGACTTCGGCCGTTCCCCCAGACCCCACAGCAACCCGCTTGATCACTTTACTGGCGCGACTGTCAGAGGCATTCTGGCGCCCGGTCGCGGCCGACGATTTGACAGCGGCACTGACGAAATAGTCGCCGGCCGGGATATTCTTGAACCTGAAGCGACCATTACTATCCGCAATCGTCGTGCGTCGATATTGGAGGCATCGAGGGTCCAGCTTTTGCTGCGATGAAGCTGCACTATTGTAGACATAAAGCGAATAAGAAGTCACCGGATTCAACCGGATTTCATTTCCCGCCGCCACCTTGATATCGCCATTGCTTTTCTTCAGAAACGCCTGACCGGTGATCGTTGAATTTCCGCTTTTCGGCAGCGCTGCATATTCCGATGCAGAAAACGCGACCGGCGATGCCACTGGCGCTGGCGCCGGCGTAGTGGCGCATCCAGCCAGAGAGACGATGAGCAAAAGGAGGGCGATGATATTCACGCTGGACCTACCTGGATTGGCTGTCTTTGAGCAAGAATCATCGCGGCCGGACGCCGCTCCCACGGAGGGGACAAAGCCCCGTGGGGCGGCCTCAGGCCGCACACCGTCGCGGCCTGGGGGCCGCTCCTACCGGCGGGGTAAAGCCCCGCTTCAGCCGCCTGAGAGCGCCAGGATGGCGTCGCGGTTGGTCCAGGAACCGGCCAGGGCGGCGGCGCGCAACCCGGGGAGCCAGCGGTAGTCCTGGTGCTCGCCCGGGTCCAACTTGATGATGCGACGGGTCTCCAGCACCAGGGCGAACCAGTATTCACGGTTGAACCGCACGTTGGGTGCATAGCGCTCCCGCCAGGCGCGCACGATGGGAAAGAGCACCGAGCGGCGCAGATCGATCAGCGCGGAGCCGGCCCACAGCCCGGTCTCCTCCCGCACCTCCCGCAGGGCCGCCAGGCGCGGGCTCTCGCCGGGGGCGAGACTACCGGTTACTGATTGCCAGAACTGGCCGGGGCGGGTGCGCCGCAGCATCAGAAACTCACCGCCCCGGGTACAGATAACCACCAAGACGGATTGCGGACGCTTGAAATGCGTGTCGGACATCGGCTCTGCCTCCTGCGCGGTTGCCGGCTCCAGCCCGCCGCCAATCAACCCCGCCATGTCGTCACCCCGGGACTGCGCGTGCCCCGGCACCTGTGTCGCGATCTCCAGCGCCACGACCCCCACCTCAGGCGCGCGCCCGCAGACGCAGACCCAGCTCCTTGAGCTGGACCTCGTCTACCGGTGACGGGGCGCTGGTCATCAAGCAGGCGGCGGTCTGGGTCTTGGGGAAGGCCATGACGTCGCGGATCGAGGCCGCACCGGTCATCAGCATGACGAGGCGGTCCAGGCCAAAGGCGATGCCGCCGTGCGGCGGGCAGCCGAAGCGCAGGGCCTTGAGCAGGAAACCGAAGCGGTCCTCTGCCTGCTGGTCGCTGATGTTGAGCAGCTGGAAGACCCGGCGCTGCACCGCATCGCGATGGATACGGATGGAGCCGCCGCCGATCTCGCTGCCGTTGAGCACGCAATCGTAGGCGCGCGACAGGCAGGCGCCGGGGTCGGTCTCCAGCAGGTCGAGCTGGTCCTCCATGGGGGCGGTGAAGGGATGATGCAGGGCCGCCCAGCGCTGGTTGGCCGCGTCGTGCTCGAACATCGGGAAGTCGACCACCCACAGCGGCCGCCAGCCGGGCTCCATGAGCCCACGGTCCTGACCGAGGCGTACCCGCAGCGCCCCAATGGCCTCATTGACCACGTTTGCCTTATCGGCGCCGAAAAAGATCAGGTCGCCGTCCTGCGCCCCGGTGCGGGCCATGACGCCGTCAACGGCGGCGGCGGTGAGATTCTTGACGATCGGGGACTGCAACCCCTCTTTGCCCTTGGTCGCCCACTCGTTGACCTTGATATAGGCCAGGCCCTTGGCCCCATAGATACCAACGAACTTGGTGTACTCGTCGAGCTCCTTGCGGCTCAGCTCCGCTCCCTTGGGCAGGCGTAGCGCCACCACCCGCCCCTTGGGGTCCTGGGCCGGTCCGGAGAAGACCTTGAAGTCGACGTCGACCATCAGGTCGCCCACATCGATCAACTCCAGCGGGACTCGCAGGTCCGGCTTGTCCGAGCCAAAACGGCGCATGGCCTCGGCGTAGGTCAGGCGCGGGAAGGGGTTGGGCAGGTCGGCGTCCAGCACCTCTTTGAAGAGCCGCCGGATCATCTCTTCCATGAGGCCAGTCAGCTCGTCCTCGGTCATGAAGGAGACTTCGATATCGAGCTGGGTGAACTCCGGCTGGCGATCGGCCCGCAGGTCCTCGTCGCGGAAGCAGCGGGCCACCTGGTAATAACGGTCCATGCCGGACATCATCAGCAACTGTTTGAACAGCTGCGGCGACTGCGGCAGCGCGAAAAACTCGCCCGGGTGGGTGCGGCTGGGGACCAGATAGTCGCGGGCGCCCTCCGGGGTGGACTTGGTGAGGATGGGCGTCTCGATGTCCAGAAAGCCGTGGTCGTCCAGAAAATTGCGCATGACCCGCGTGACGCGGCTGCGCACGCGCAGCCGCTCCTGCATCTCCGGGCGACGCAAATCCACATAGCGATAGCGCAGGCGCACCTCCTCGGAGGTGTCGGCGGAATGGGTGTCGAGCTGGAAGGGCGGCGTCTCGGCGGCATTCAGGATCGTGAGCCCGGTGCCCAGGACCTCGACCTCACCGGTCGGCAGGTCCTTGTTCACGGTGCCCTCCGGACGCGGGCGCACCCGGCCTTCGATGCGCAGCACGTACTCGCTGCGCGCCTGCTCGGCCAGCGCGAAGACCTCCGCCCGGTCCGGGTCCAGGACCACCTGGATCAGGCCCTCGCGGTCACGCAGGTCGATGAAGATGACCCCACCGTGGTCCCGCCGCCGATGCACCCAACCGCACAGGATCACCTCCTGTCCGATCAGGCCGCTGTCTAATTCACCACAGTAGTGCGTGCGCATGAGCCGATCGCCTTGTTAGCCTGATCCGGGGCGCCGCGTGGCCCCCGGATAAAACGTTTCAAGATACTGGCCTGTTACCGGTCGCGCAAGTTGCGATGCCGTAATCAGCGCCGATCGGGGACGGATCGCGACGGGGCGCCGCCCGTAGGAGCGGCCCCTAGGCCGCGACTGGAGCTGGCGGCAAGCGCCATTGCGGCACTCTGGCGATCAGGTCGCGTCCGACTTGGCGGCGGGTTTGCTTTCCGCAGGCTTGGCGGTGCTCTCGGCCGGCTTGGGGGCGTCCGCCTTCGTTTCCGGCTTCGCCGCGCCGCTCCCTCCCCCGCCGCCGCTCTTCTCGCCGTCGGTGTGGAGATTTTTCTTCTTGTCGCCCTGCTTGAAGTCGGTTTCGTACCAGCCGCTGCCCTTGAGCCGGAAGCCGGCGGCGGAGATCTGCTTCTTCAGGGTCGGCTGGCCGCACGCCGGGCAGTCGGTCAGGGGGGCGTCCGCCAGCTTCTGGAGTTTCTCAAGTTCGTGGCCGCAGGCCTCGCAGCGGTATTCGTAGATCGGCATGTCAGGTTCCTCATCATGTGGATGGGCGGGAGTTATAGGGGTTTCCGCCCCGATGTCAAATCCGCGGGGTGCCGACCGGCCCTTGCACCGGGGCCACCCTTGGGCCTAAATCTGGGTCAAAATGCTTCGTTTGCGCCCGCCACCAGCCGAGGACCCCATGGCCGATCTTGCTCCCCACCCCGCCGCCCGCTCGGTACTCATCACCGGCTGTTCAAGCGGGATCGGTTACACCTGCGCCCACGGCCTCACCCGGCGCGGCTGGCGGGTCATCGCCTCCGCCCGCCAGAGCACAGACGTGGCACGACTCCAAGCGGAAGGGCTCACGGCGGTGCAGTTGGACCTGGACGACCCGAACTCGATCGAGGCGGCCCTCGCGGCGACCCTGGCCATCACCGGCGGCACCCTGGACGCACTCTTCAACAACGGCGCCTACGGCCTGCCCGGCGCGGTGGAAGACCTGACGCGGGCGGCGCTGCGCGCCCAACTGGAGACCAATCTGCTCGGCACTCATGACCTGACCTGCCGGGTGATCCCCATCATGCGCCGTCAGGGGCACGGGCGCATCGTGCAGAACAGTTCACTCCTGGGTCTGGTCTCCCTGCCCTTCCGCGGCGCCTATGTCGCCAGCAAGTTCGCCTTGGAGGGGCTGACCGATACCCTGCGCCTGGAACTAGCCGGGAGCGGCATCCAGGTCTGCCTGATCGAACCGGGACCGATCCTCTCCCGCTTCCGGGAAAACGCCCACCAGGCCTTCAAGGCGCGGATCGACACCGAGCACAGCGTCCACCGCGACGCCTACCGGCTGGCCGAGGCGCGACTCACCAAGGAAGGCGCCGCCCAGCCCTTCACCCTACCACCGCAGGCCGTGTTGAAGGCGCTGATCCACGCCCTGGAGCAACCGCGCCCCCGGCCGCGCTACTACGTGACCTTCCCCACCCACCTCTTCGGCATACTGCGGCGGGTGTTGAGCAACCGGGCGATGGATTGGGTGCTCAGCCGCATCTCCGGCGGCGGGGCGCGGTAGCCGGCCTTGAACCAGTCTTCGCCTATCCGCTATGTCGAACCGGTCTATCGCCCACCGAGCGAGGCCGACTCACTGATCCTGCCGGTCACCGACGGCTGTTCGTGGAGCCAATGCAGCTTCTGCGAGATGTATACCGTGCCGCAGAAACGCTTCCGCGCCCGCGATGAAGAAGAGGTACTGGAGAGCATCCGGCGTGCCGGCGAGTATGGCGGCGATCAGGTGCGGCGGGTATTCCTTGCCGATGGCGATGCCCTGGTGTTGCCGACCCGGCGCCTGCTGGCCTATCTGAAGGCGATCCGCACCTGTCTCCCGGCCGTGCATCGCGTCTCCAGCTATTGTCTGGCGCGCAATCTGAAAAGAAAAACCAGCAGCGAGCTGAATGAGTTGCGTGAGGCGGGCCTGACGCTGGCTTATCTCGGCGCAGAGTCAGGGGACGATACGGTACTGGCGCGGGTGAATAAGGGTGAAAGCTTCGCATCGACCCGGAATGCACTCGACCAACTGCGCGCGGCCGACATCCGCCGCTCGGTGATGATCATCAATGGCCTGGGCGGCCAACGTTTGAGCGAACAACACGCGGAAAACTCCGCGCGCCTGATCAATGCCACCGCGCCCGAGTACCTCTCGATACTGGTGCTCATGCTGCAAGATGGCGGCGCCCGGTTCCGCGCGGCTTGGCCCGACTGGCAAGCCCTCTCGCCAACCGGCCTGTTCCGCGAAATGGAGCGATTCCTGTCGGCACTGGAACTGCGGCGGACCATCTTCCGCGCCGATCATGCCTCCAATTGGCTGTTACTCAAGGGCACGCTCGGCGCCGATAAGGCGCGCCTGCTGGCGCAGGTCAGGGCGGCTATCGAAAGGCCCGCGGCAGTATCACTGCGGGCGGCGGGGGCACGCGGGATGTGACTCATTGGTGCTCGGGGCGCGGTGCGCACAGGAGCCAATAGCTGGCCCCCGCGAGCAGCCCGCACACGGCCATCCCGAGCAAGAGGGGGCGCGCCGTGCCGTCATGGGCCAGACTGACCAGTGAGCCGACGACGGCCCCGGCCCCGAAGCGCGCCGCCCCCGAGAAGGCGGAGGCGGTCCCCGCCATCGGCGCAAAATAGCCCATGTACCCGGCCATGGCGTTGCCGAGCACCACCCCGGCCATCCCCAGATACAGGAGCGCCGCCAGCACGATCCCCCACAGGGGCGGTTGGCCCATGAACGCGAGGCCAAAGAGCCCCAGGGCGGCACCCACCTGCACCCAGAGGCCCAGGCGCAGCAGTCGCTCCATCCCCAGGCGCGTGACCAGATAGGTGTTGAACGAGGTCGCCACCATGGCCGCCGCCACGTTGACGCCAAACAAGACCCCGAACCAGGCGGTCGGCACGCCGTACAACACGATATAGACATAGGGCGAGCTGACGATAAAGGTCATCATGCCGCCGAAGGAGCAGGCCCCGGTGAGCAGATAGCCCATGCCGACCCGATGGCGCAGCAATTTGAAATAGTTGCGCAGGACCCGGCCGACCTCCGCCGGGTGGCGGCGCGCGGGCGGCAGTGACTCCGGGATCAACCAGAAAAAGAGCGCGCTCGCGAGCGTCGCGATGCCAAAGAGTGCGATGAAGACCCAGTGCCAACTGGCGTGGGTCACAATCAGCCCGCCGATCGAGGGCGCGAGCAGTGGGGCCAGGGACATGGTCAGCATCACCAGGCCGATCACCCGGGCATAGTAGTCGCGCTCAAACAGGTCCCGGACCAGGGCCGGCACCGTCACCGCGATCGCCGCCCCACCCAGGGCCTGGACGACGCGCGCCGCCAGCAGGGTCCCCATGTGGTCGGCCAGGGCACAGCCCAAGGCCCCCAGACAGAATAGGGCCAGGCCGCCACCGATGGTCACGCGTCGGCCGAACATGTCGGACAGCGGCCCCACGAACAATTGGG
>CAILVI010000210.1 GCA_903837595.1 uncultured Thiodictyon sp. | reverse complement strand
GTAAGCGCGCCAACTCGGCGTCCGGGCTTTCGAGGGCGATGGTGGTGGGCAGCGGCTCAGCCATGACACCAAAGTACACGCCTAGACGGCTGTCTGGCAAGGGGTACCTGAACAGTTACCTCAGGACTAGGTCCACCCCTCTCACCGCTAGGTCGTCGGGCCGCGCAACGGACCCTACGGTAAGGCCTAGATCGGTAGGTTCCGCCGTGCGGACCAACGACCTCGACGTCGGCGAACTGGCCGGGATGATGATCAAGGCCGCCCCCCTCTGGTCGACGTCTGGCCCTCGGCTGCCCTCGCTTATTCTTATCAGGAGCTCTCATGGAATTTCAAGACGGCGTTCGGCGCATCGAATCCTTCCTCGCCGTGACCATCGGTATCATCGTGTTATTCATCGGTAAACGCCTGAACGACAAGGTTGCGATCCTGCGTGACTTCAGCATACCGGAACCGGTCACCGGCGGGCTGCTGTTCTCCATCCTGTTCGGGGTGCTCTATTTTTCATCCGGGGTCGCAGTGAATTTTGAGCTGCAGGCGCGCGACGTCCTGCTAGTCTATTTCTTCACCACCATCGGCATCAATTCCAACGCCCTGGACCTGCTCGCCGGCGGCCGACCGCTGCTGATCCTGCTGGCCGTCACCATCGCCTTCATGTTTGCGCAGAACCTCACCGGCATCGGGGTGGCCGCCCTGTTCGGCCTGCCGGCGGCGGTCGGAATCACCGGCGGGAGCGTGTCCCTGATCGGCGGCCACGGCACCACCATTGCCTGGGCGCCCTCGATCGCCGCTCACTACGGAATCACCAACGCCATGGAGATCGGCATCGCCAGCGCGACCCTGGGTCTGATCCTGGCCAGTATCATGGGCGGCCCAATCGCCAAGTTCCTGATCAAACGCCACGCGCTCACGCCCGTCCCGCCCATGGTCGAGGAGGTCCAGGACATTGGACTCAGTGAGACGCAGAAAAAGACCGGCCTGGGTCATCTGGACTTTCTGGGCGCCATCCTGGCCATGCACCTCTGTGTCATCGTAGGCTTTCTACTCAATGGGGCCGTGGCGGACCTGGGGCTCAAGCTGCCGCTCTTTGTCACCTGCCTCTTCGCCGGCATCCTGATTACCAATCTGATCCCGAACAACATGCCAACACTCAGCGGGATGCCCTGGCCGACCCGGACCCCGGCGATCGCCCTGATTGCCGACGTGGCCCTCGGCACCTTCCTCGCGATGTCATTGATGAGCATGCAACTCTGGACGCTGATCGACCTGGCATCGCCCGTGCTCACCATCCTGGCGGTGCAATTCGCCTTGGCCGTGGCCGTCACCCTGTTCATCCTTTTCCCATTGATGGGCCGCAGCTATGACGCCGCGGTAGTTTGCGCCGGCTTCGGCGGCGTCTCACTCGGCTCGACCCCGACGGCTATGGCCAATATGGCGGCCGTGACCCAACACTTTGGTCCCTCCCACCGCGCCTTCATCATCGTGCCGCTGGTCTCGGCCTTCTTCATCGACCTGGTGAATGCGCTGGTGATTCCGTTTTTCCTGCGAACCTTCTAGCCGGCGTTGATCATCCTTCCGGCCAACGGTCATCTTCTGGAGTCCAAGGCCTCAGCCTTGGTCCTGTCCATCCAAGAGCAAAAGGGTCGTGGCTCGAATATATTCCGGGACCGCCAGGCCAAAATAACTCGAGCCTGCCCTCTTTTGCCCTTTTTCCGGCCTCGCCACCTTTCGCGCCTACTCATGTTGGGCGATTCCATATGTTCCTGTCAGCTTGGTTGCGCCTGGCTGCCCTGGCCCCGGCTCCCCAGCGACCATCATCAGCCTGAGATCCGCTTGACCAGTTTGATTGGCGCCACTAGACTCCGTAGCAACAAACGTAATAACTCTACGAAGGACACCCGATCATGCTGAAAGTTAAAGTGACCGCCGTCGGCAATTCTATGGGCATACTGTTGCCAAAAGAAGCACTTAACAAACTAAAGGTCGGGAAAGGCGATACGTTGTACCTGGTGGAAAATACAGAGGGATTTACCATTACCCCTTACCAGCAAGATTTTGAATCGCAGATGGAGGCCGCCGAAAAGGTGCTGAAAAAGTACAGAAATGCCTTTCATGAGCTGGCGAAATGAGCGAGCCGCGATGGATCTTGGAGTCAATCGTCGTTGCGGTCCATCGAATGCTCGTTGCGGAACATGGTGGCAGTCCCGGTATTCGGGACCGGGGACTGCTTGACTCCGCCTTAGCCAGACCCCGGCAGCGCTTCTGTTACGAACCACAGGCGACTCTTTTCGATCTCGCCGCGGCCTATGGCTATGGCTTGGCAAAGAATCATCCTTTCGTCGATGGCAATAAACGCATAGCCCTTGCGATTGCTTCGATATTTCTGGAAATAAACGGGTTCAGTCTGGATGCATCCGAGCCACAGTCGGTGATAATTGTTGAACAACTAGCAGCCGGCGATCTCTCCGAAATCGATCTCGCTAGGTGGCTGCGCGATTCATCAGTTGTTATCGCCTGACGGTGGTTTAACGGTAACCGGATCAGCGCGGCGGTGTAGATCGGCAGAATTAGCAACACGCGAAAACCCTAGTACATCGCATGGGTGTCGAGCAACAACCTCACGACATGTACTCCGCGAAATCGATGAGATGCCCGTCATCGTCAGCAATGATGGTAATACACCTGTTAGCGGCTGTCAAAAGGCGCGGAAAAATGGCGAACTCAGCGGAGGATAGTCGGGGGCCATGGCGTCAGGGGGGCGCTCACTGAGGAGCGCCCGGGCGGGACGGATCAGAACGGATCGCTGGGATCGCCGGGGTCGAAGAGGTCGGGTTGGGCGTGGCG
>CAILVI010000209.1 GCA_903837595.1 uncultured Thiodictyon sp. | reverse complement strand
GTCCGCCCGGCCGGTACCACCGAGACCCCCACCGTGCACCTGCGCCAGGACTTCTTCACTGAATAACGTGAAAAATCGCCCAGCGGGCGATTTTTCACGCCAGCTGCCAAAGTGCGTATAGACCGCAACCGATGATGAAGAGCCCTGCGGCCTGTCGCCACCGCCGCTGCTCCGTGAGGTGGGCGGCGGCGCCCGCCAGCAGCCCGATGCCGAGTAGGTTCGGCAGCGTCCCGGCGCCGAAGGCGAGCATCACCAGTGCGCCGTCGCGCGGGTTGCCGGTGGCGACTGCCGTGATCAGTACGCTGTAGACCAGGCCGCAGGGGACCCAGGCCCAGATCAGGCCGATCGCCACGGCTTGGTCCATGCGCCGCACCGGCAACCAGCGGTGGGCGAGCGGCTGGAGCCGACGCCAGAGCAGGAGCCCCAGTTGTTCGATCTGTGCCAGTTGCCGCCACCACCCCGCCAGGTAGAGTCCGAGCAGGACCATGACCACACCCGCCAGCGCGTAGAGTGCCCGCGCAACGAACTGGACCGAGTCCAATTGCAGCAGGATGGCGCCCAGGCCGCCGGCGATCGCCCCGGCGAGTCCATAGCCGGCCACCCGGCCCAGGTTGTAACCCAGTTGCAGCGGCAACAGGCGCCACGGATCGTGGCGGCGGCGCGCGTCCAGCCCCAGGGTCAGTGAACTGACCAGGCCCCCACACATGGCCAGGCAATGGACACCGCCCAGCAGGCCGACCAGGAAGGCAGTGACATAGGCTCCGTGTGAAATCAAATGGTGGGTGATCCGTGTTAAGGGAGTGAGCGGGGATAAGGCGGGCGTGCGGCGGCACCAGGCCAGGTGCGGAAGAGCGCGTCGGGGTACTGTAGGCGCGGCGCGCCCGGCGGGCAACGCCGGCAGCGCGCCGCGCCGCGAGGGCCTTGGTCATTATAAGTCACTGTGCTGATGAGTTGATGCGCTGAACTGAGCGCGATTTTGGTGGAGGTTCCTGGAGGCTGGATCGCGGTTTTCGGTTTCCGTCATGGTGTATCATTGTGTTCTTAGCCCGCACTTGTTTCGTGACCATGCAAGCCTATCAGCGCGATTTTCTCAGCTTTGCCGCCGCGGTCGGGGCCCTGCGCTTCGGCGATTTCACCCTGAAGTCCGGCCGCCGCAGTCCCTATTTTTTCAACGCGGGCCTCTTCGACACGGGTGCACGACTGGCGCGGTTGGCCGATGCCTATGCCCGGCGGATCAGCGACTGCGGCTGCGCCTTCGACGTGCTCTACGGCCCGGCCTATAAGGGTATTGCGCTGGCGGCGGCCACCAGCATCGCGCTGGCGCGCGACACCGGCCGGGACCTTCCCTTCGCCTTCAACCGCAAGGAGGCGAAGGACCACGGTGAGGGCGGCGTCATCGTCGGCCGTCCGCTCGCCGGACGGGTGCTGATCATTGATGACGTGATCACTGCCGGTACCTCGGTACGCGAGTCGATCGAGGTGATTCGGGCCGCCGGGGCGCAACCCGTGGGGGTGGTCATTGCCTTGGATCGTCAGGAACGTGGCGCCCAAGACCGCTCGGCCGTTGATGAGGTCCAGGACTTGTTCGGTGTTCCCGTGTTCAGTATTGTGACACTGGATCACCTGATTGGCTGTTTGGACGACTTTGCGATTGATGAGACATTGCGTGCCGCAATGCGCACCTACAGGGTCAGTTATGGAATCTAAGCACATTCAAACCGGGCGGACGGTTGCGTTGCCGCTCTCCCAAGCCCCTCAGCCATCTGTAAGGTTTTTGTCCGCGGCGGGTTTCGCTGTCTTGTGTGCGCTGACTTTCGTGGTCAGCGCGGAGCCCGCCAAGATGTTTCGGTGGGTGGATGAGAACGGTGCAGTCCACTACACCGATCAGATCCCCCCGAATCAGGCCGAGCGGGGGCATGCGACCATCAATAATCAGGGTTCTCGCCTGAACGCGGTGGCGCCGGCCAAGAGCGCCGAGGAGCTTCAGCGCGACGCCGAATTGGAGCGCCAGCGCGCCCAGCAAGCGGTCTTGATGGAGCAGCAGAAGGCGGCCGACGCTCAGCTCCTGCGGACCTATCGGTCGCTGGACGATCTGCTGATGGCCCGGGATGGTAAACTCGCCCAGTTCGACGCGGTGATCCAGATGGCCCGCGGCACGATCCGGCGCCAGCAGGAGTGGCTGCGCAAGCTGCGTTCCGAGGCGGCCGACCTGGAGCGGGGGGGCAAGCCGGTCCCGCAGCAACTGACCGACAGCCTTGGCAAGGGCGAGCGCACGATCCGCGAGTCTTACGCGACGATCGTCGATCGTGAGCAGGAGAAGGCGGTAATCAGGCACGACTTCGATGGCGACATCAAGCGCTACCGTCAGCTCAAGGGGCTGCCCGAGGACCAGGCGGCAGCGTCTTCAGACGCGTCCCGACTCGCGCTGCGTAACCTGGTGACCTGCCAGGACAGTGCCCAATGCGACCTGTACTGGGGGCGAGCAGTTGCTTATGCCCAGACGCATGCCACGACCAAGATCCAGACGACGAATGCCACCATCCTGATTACGGCGGCCCCGGAGACCCCGACGGACCTAGGCCTCACCCTGTCGCGCATTCCGGACAAGGAGGGGGCGGCGGGCTCCATCTTTCTCGACCTGCAGTGCAAGAACGCAACACCGGCCAATACCGTTTGCGGCGCTGCCAACGCCAACGCCACGAAGGTCCTGAACGAGTTCCGCGACGTGGTGATCGGGACGCAGGCTGAGTCGGCCCCGGCGGCCGGCGCCAGCCCGGCGGCCGGCGCCCCCGCCGGGCCGGCGCCCCGCTAAATCAGCGGCGACGAATCAGGGTGCCGACCCCCTCGTCGGTGAAGAGATCCAGCATGACCGCGTGTTCGACGCGCCCATCGATGATATGGGCGCTCTTCACGCCGCCCTGGACCGCGTCGAGTGCGCATTGAATCTTGGGCAGCATCCCCCCGGTAATGACGCCCGAGCGGATCAACTCCGTGACCCGTGCGACATCCAACTCAGGGATCAAGGTCCCATCCGCATCCAGCAGGCCGGGGGTGTTGGTCAGCAGCAGCAGCTTTTCTGCTTTCAGCACCTCCGCCACCTTGCCCGCCACCAGGTCGGCATTGATGTTGTAGGAGCGTCCATCGACGCCCACCCCGATGGGTGCGATGACCGGGATGAAATTGCCCCGGACCAGCAGGTCGACCACCGCCACGTCGATGCTCTCGACCTCGCCCACATGGCCCAAGTCGATAATCTCCGGTTCGTTGAGCTCCGGTGCATCGCGGCGTAGCAACAGTTTACGGGCGTGTATGAGGTCCCCATCCTTGCCGGTCAGGCCGACTGCGGCGCCGCCATGTCGATTGATCAGGCTGACGATCTCCTTATTGACCAGCCCGCCCAAGACCATCTCCACCACGTCCATCGTCTCCGCGTCGGTGACCCGCAGTCCCTGCACAAATTCGCTCGCCTTACCCAAACGCTTGAGCAAGGAGCCGATCTGGGGGCCGCCGCCGTGGACCACGACCGGATTGACCCCCACCAGCTTCATCAACACCACGTCGCGGGCAAAGCCCTGCTTGAGGTTCTGGTCGACCATGGCGTTACCGCCGTACTTGATGACGATCGTCTTGCCGCTGAAGCGGCGGATGTAGGGCAGGGCCTCGATAAGGACATGCGCGATGGTTTGTGCGCGCTCGATCGGCAAGGACATCGTCTTGTTCCTGAAGTTTTTCTGAATGTGTTCGGAGGATGGCGGTCAATGTTTCGCCGACAAGTCCGCGCCTGCCACGGGCGCGACAGGGCGCGGCGAGCCAGCCGTCGTGGGGTCCAGCCCCGCCGCGAGGGCCTGCTGAACGCCTTGCGAATTCAGGTCGAGGCCCTCCGGCAGCTCGAGCTCCAGTACCTCAATGCTGGATTGGCGCGGGGCGGCGCTGCGGTGATTGTCCGCCGTCGGGGGGGGCTGCGGTGCCTCCTGCACCGGGGCTGGCGTTGCGTCTCTCACCGGGGGCAGCGGTGCGTCCCCGGCCGGGGCCGGCGGTGCGGTCCGCACCGGGGCCGGCGCGTAGTGGCGCAGCGGTGCCGGGGCCGCTGCCAGGCCACTGAGCAGGGTGATGGTCTCCTGGTGGGCGTTTTGGACCTCGGTGATGCGCGAGTGGATATGCCGTAGCGGGCGGTGATTCGCGGCGTCCTCAATCAGGCTCGTGAAGCCCTGGCAATCCAGGAGCAAGGCCCGTCGTTGGGCGCGGTAGCTGCGCCACAGCACGGCACCGATGAGTCCCAGGACGGCCAGCAACAGACCCCCCAGTTCGCCCGGCAGCCAGGGGTCGAAGGTTGCGGGAGGCGCCCAGGCGGCCGCGTGCAGCCGGGTACCGGCGATCTGGGCGGTGTGGTCTGGGGGCGCGGTGGGTGCGGTGGCGCCAACTCCGGCCACCGTCGCCCCCACCACTTGCTGGAAGAGTATCTGGCCGCTCCCCCCCGCGGCAATCGCCGGGTTCGGCAGCAGCGACATCGGCAGCGCCACGTGGACGACCCCTACCACCTGTTCGCCGGATTCGTCGAGCACCGGCACCGCGACCGCCAGATGCATGTCCGGTTGGCCCAACTTGTGGACCTCGATCAGGGTCAGGGTACGTTCCTGGGCCGCCTTTTGCACTAGGTCCAGGCCCGCGTAACTCATGAGTGCAATCCCTTCCAGCGAGTTGGTCTGCGCGGGGGCGAACAGATGGATGCCCAGTGCCCCCGGCACACGGCGCAGCAGGGCCATCTCGCGCTCACGCAGCGCCGCGGCGTTGTCGCTCTGGCGCAACGCCGCGCGCAGGTCCGGGTCCGTCCGCCAGGTGCCCATGGTGGTGCGGACTCGCGTCAGGTCGGTCGTGACCTGCGCGACCATGGCGTTGAACGCGCCTTCCAGGCGTCGGCGCCCGTCCGCGGTGTCGCGGGCGATCCATAGATAGAGCAGCAGGCCGGTCGCCAGCAGCAACACCGTCGTGATGCCGACAAAGCTTTCGATCCAAAAGCCCCTGAGCGCTGATGGACGATCGCTTTCTGCCGCCTTACGCCGCGTGCCATCCGACCGCGCAGATACCATGCCGTGTCTCCCCACCATGCGACCCACCGGTCGCGCCAGATGAATGCTCCCGGATCAGCCGGTGCCGTCTTAGTGTTTGCCCGTGTGGCCGAATCCGCCCGCGCCCCGCGCCGACTGGGCAAAGTCAGTCACCAGGTCCAACGCCGCGTGCAGCACCGGGACCAAGACCAATTGGGCGATGCGCTCGCCGACCTCGAGCCGAAAGGGTTCGGTGCTGCGGTTCCAGCACGACACCAAGAGCGGTCCCTGATAGTCCGAATCGATCAGGCCGACCAGATTGCCTAGCACGATGCCATGGCGGTGTCCCAGGCCAGAGCGCGGTAGGATCATCCCGGCGACCCCGGAGGCGGCGATATGGATCGCCATCCCGGTGGGAATAAGTTCACACCCCCCGGCCGGCAGGGTGAGCGGGACCGCGAGCATCGCCCGCAGGTCGAGCCCGGCAGCACCCGCGCTCGCATAGTGCGGCAGCGGGAACTCACTACCCAGGCGGGAGTCCAGAATCTTCACCTCAAGACGATGCAACATACCGCTCCGCAATCAACAGGGCCAGCTCGCGGGCGAGCTGGGTCTTGGGCATCATGGGCAATTCCCGGCGACCGTCCGGCCACAGCACGGTCAGGGCGTTGTCGTTGCGCTCGAAGCCACCCACGGCTCCGCCGACCCGGTTGGCGGCGATCATGTGCAGCCGCTTGGTGCGCAGCTTCGTTAGCGCGTGGTCTTCCACCTGGTCGGTTTCGGCGGCGAAGCCGACCGTAAAGGGTGGGCTTGGCTGCGCCGCGACCTCGGCCAGGATATCCGGGTTGCGCACCAGTCGCACGACCAGTTCGGCCTCAACCTTCTTGATCTTTTGGGGGACGGGGTCGGCGGGCCGATAGTCCGCCACCGCGGCCGCGGCAACGAAGAGACTCACCCCGGCGATCCGTTCCAGCACCGCCGAGTGCATCTCGCGGGCGGTCTCCACGTCGACGCGTAGAACCCCCGTCGGGGTTGGCAGGGCGGTCGGGCCGCTGATGAGGGTCACGGCGGCCCCTAATCCGGCCAGGGCCTCGGCCACCGCGTAGCCCATGCGTCCGGAGCTGCGGTTACCCAGGTAGCGGACCGGGTCCAGCGGCTCACGGGTCGGGCCGGCGGTGACCATTGCGCGCACGCCCGCCAGCGGGCCGGCGGCGGCTTTGGTCGCGGACCTGTCGGCGGCGAGCAGGGTCGTGACGAGCTCCGCGGGCTCCAGCATCCGTCCCGGCCCCTGCTCGCCGCACGCTTGGCTGCCGACGCCCGGCCCCAGGACCTGGACGCCGCGCCGACGCAGACGCTCCAGGTTCTCCTGGGTCGCTGGATGGCGCCACATCTGTTGATTCATCGCCGGGGCGAGATACAGGGGGGCCGCGGTGGCCAGCACCAGGGTAGTGAGCA
This sequence comes from uncultured Thiodictyon sp., assembly GCA_903837595.1. GTDB lineage: Bacteria > Pseudomonadota > Gammaproteobacteria > Chromatiales > Chromatiaceae > Thiodictyon. The sequence continues at coordinate 8,613 of CAILVI010000209.1, read as the reverse complement.
GGTCATCGGCGAGTCCGGCGGCGAGCCGCGCGATCAGGTCGGCGGTGGCGGGGGCCAGCAGGACGCGGTCCGCCCAGCGCGCCAGTTCGATGTGGTCCATGCCGGCCTCGGCCGCTGGATCGAGCAGGCCGGTGCGTACCGGATGACCGGACAGCGCCTGGAAGGTGAGTGGGCTGACGAAGGCGGTTGCCGCCGCGGTCATCACCACCCGCACCGCACAACCGCGTTCGCGCAGGCGCCGCACCAGGTCCGCCGCCTTGTAGGCTGCAATACCGCCGCTCACGCCGAGCAGGATGTTCATACCGGGGATTGGAACCATCACGGATCTGATCTAGCCTTAGGTCGTGACCGCCGGCCTTGAATGGCCGAAAGTGTACCCGATCCGACGGGGCGTCGTCGCGAACGACGCGCGCCTGGGGCGGGCTTGGAACCGGTGTTGAGCGGGAGGTGAGGGCATGGCAATTACCGATTGGCCCGCGGACGAGCGCCCGCGGGAGAAGCTCTTGGAGCGGGGGGCGGAGTCACTGTCGAACGCCGAACTGCTGGCGATCTTCCTGCGCACTGGCGTTCCCGGCAAGAGCGCCGTCGACCTGGCGCGCGACCTGCTCGTCACCTTTGACGGGCTGACCGGCCTGATGGCGGCGGACGAGCGCCGCTTCTGTGCCGCCAAGGGCCTCGGCCCGGCTAAGTTCGCCCAGCTCAAGGCAGTCCTTGAATTGAGCCGACGCTATCTCCTCAACCGGGTTGCCGATCAGGATGTGCTCACCAGCCCAGAGGCGACCCGTGACTACCTGAAACTCAAACTCTACGGTCTGCCCCAAGAGGTCTTCGCCTGCCTGTACCTTGACAACCGCCACCGGGTCATCCGCTATGAAGAGTTGTTCAAGGGGACCATCGACGGGTCGAGCGTCCACCCTCGGGAAGTGGTCCGCCGCGTGCTGGAGACCAACGCCGCCGCGGTGATCTTCGCCCACAACCACCCATCCGGAGTGGCTGAGCCCAGTCAGGCGGATCTGCACATCACGCAGCGGCTCAAAGAGGCGCTGGCCCTGATCGAGGTGCGCGTCCTCGATCACCTGATCATCGGCGACGGGCAGGGCACCTCGCTGGCCGAGCGGGGGCTCCTGTGATCCACGGGTTGAGCCGGTGGCGGGAAATTGGCCAGTATTAGCAGGATTACGCAGGATTAACAGGATTTTGGGCTGCGAGATGGATCGACAACACAGCCTGTAAGTCCTGAAAAATCCTGTTAATCCTGTCTATTTTTTTTGGCTCATGCTGGTTCCAATATGGTCGCGGGATCGACACTTCGCTGTATTCGCACCGGGCCGCTCTCAGGCGCTGGCCGCCGTGTGCGTAAAGCAAGCCTGGTAGTCGACGCACTGGTTACAGTGCGGCGCCTTGCAGATGGGTATCTCCGCCCGCTCACAAAGTTGACGGTAGAAAAACTTTTTCCACTTCATGTCCCCTGAGTTCAGCGCTGCAAGCCCGGGGAACTGGTGCGCCATGAGGGCGGAGAGGCTGGCGCGATTGGGCAGCCCCATGTCCTGCCACAGGTGGTTGTCCCGCAGCGCGGCGCTGGCGATCGCGTGACTCAGCCAGGTGAGCGGTTCACTGGGCTCCCGGCGGAATTCCAGCAACAGGTCCAACAGGTCCACCCACTCGTCCGCCGGTGCTGGGTCGGCGGCGTCGCCGTTGGCCAGGTCGGCGCCAGGGAAGAAGGTGTCCAGGAGTCGCCGGAAGTCGACCGCGGGGAGTCCGCGGATCAGCGGGCGTTGACCGGTGCTCAGCGCCTGACTGAGGACACCGGCAAAGGCCAGGGTCAGCTCGTCCCCCGGGTCACGGGCGGTTGCCAGCAGGGTCGCGTAGTCGCGTATCCGGGGGGCTGTTGTCATCGCGGCATCCGGTAGGTCTGGGCCTGGACCACCTCGCCCCGCCAGCGTGGTGGCAACAGCGACCACCAGTGCAGCCGGCAGGCAAGGGCCGGGTCCTGCCGGATTCGGGGTGGGCCAAATCCCAGGGTGCATTCAGCGGCAGGTCGCGCCCTGCCGCGTCGCGGCGAATGATGCGGTCTAGCCCAGGGCACAAAGGTGGCTGGGGAGCCAGGCTGGGCAGGGTCGATCATGCGTTGCATCCTCGGTGGCTGATCTGGTGGGGTTCGTCGTGTCAGCATTGAGTTATGCAAACAGGATGCCAGGCCGGCTTTGTCGGAAAGATGCCAAGCCTAGGAGCGGCCGAGCCGCTCCTAGGCTTCAGTCATCCACGCCGACGATGACGGCGGCGGTGGAGAAGACGGCGCAGGCCGGGTCGTGCTCCGTGATGGCCAGCCCCTCGAGCACGTCGGCGGCAATGACCCCGCACAGGGTGACTCCCGCCGACAGGGCGACCACGATCTCCGCTGAGCCCTCACCGCGGGTGATGCGTTGCACTTCGCCGCACAGACAGTTGGTCCCCGGTGTCGGGGGTGGCGGCTCCCGGGTGATGCCCACCGCAACCGCCTTCACCAGCGCCCACACGCTGCGACCGGGACGCAGGCTCAACTGTTCGACGCTCTCATTGGTGACACCGGCGGTGATGCGCTGCCCGCCCTGGGTCTCGATCAGGACCTCGGCATCGACCGTGCGGGCGTTGACCGCGACGATCCGGCCGATGAGCTGATTGCGCGCGCTGGTGCGCCGGGCGAGCCGTCGCAGGAGCGCCAGCGACGCGCCTGGGTCGCCCATGGCGGCATTGATCCCGTCGAGGAAGCGCTGGTACTCGGCCGCGATGGTCCGGTAGGCGGTGATCAGGCGGCGGCCCTCGTCCGTGAGCCGGGTGCCGCCGCCGCCGCGGCCGCCGGCCGCGGTCTCCACGAGCGGGGACGGGGCGAGGTTGTTGATGGCATCCACTGTGTCCCAGGCCGCCTTGTAGCTCATCTTCAGCGCCTTGGCCGCCTGGGTGATGGAGCCACGCGCGGCGATCTGCTCCAGGAGCGCGATGCGTTGCTCCCCGAGGAAGGTGGAATCGCCGACGTCGAGCCGACACTGCCCCGCAACATGCAGTGGCTTGGAGGCGGAGTTAGAGTTTGGGGGCATCGTGGTGGTGCGGACGTGATCGGTTGCGAGATCGTGTAGACGCGAGGATCGCAGATATCCGCGTCCCCCGCCAATCGGATCAGGACCGTGCACCCGATCAGTGAGGCGATCGGGCGCTCCGCGAAGGGAGTGGGTGGCTGGGTTTGGTCGGTGTCGTGGTGGGCGATGACCCGGCGCTCATCGGTGCGGCATTCTCTGCCGGGGCCGAGTGAGCGCCGGGCGCAGGGCTATTTTGCGTCGATCTGAAAACCGATCAGCTTCCAGGTGTCGCCTTCACGAATGAACTTTTGCTTAAAAGACACCTGGCTCGGCTTGGTGGCGTAGTAGCCAGTCAGCAGCAACACCCCGTCTTCATCAATCGCGCCATCGGAGGAAAAGATCGGGTCAAAGTTCTCGAGCACCGACCAATCGGCGCCGGACTCGGTGAGCGGCTTAAACGCCTCGTCAAGCTGCGCCGTCGTCACCTGTTTGCGCCACAGGCTGGAGATTGAATCGCGGAAATGTTCCATGCTCTTCTTGTCTGCGGAAACAATGAAGTCGTGCAGCGACTGCTTGACCAGGGCGATCGCGCCGGCCTTTTCCGGAACGCTGGGGGCGCCCGTCAACTTGCTCGTGCCGGCCTGTTGCGGAGCGCTGGGGGAGGCGTTTTCAGTCTGTAGTCCGGCCGCCGGTTTTTCGAGTTGGAAGATCTTCCAGGTGTCGTTTTCCTTGACGAGCGTCAATTTAATCGGGATGGTGCCGCCGGTCTCTGTGGTAACGGTACCCTCCAATTCCCCGCGCCCCCCGCTGATTTGCCGATTGCCCCAGCTCGCTTCCTTGAACTTGGTGAGCGCGCTCTTGGCGAGGAACTCTTTCAGGGTCTTCTCATCGGTGCGCGCCTTGAAAGTCTCGGCCAGGTAAGTACGTGCCTTGGTCATGTCGTCTTGCTTGACGGCGGTAAAGAACCCATCCGCAGTATCGACCATTCCCGCGGTCAGATAGAACACGGCGCCGATTGCGACACCAATAACAGCAACGATTCCCAGTACAACTTTCACCCAGGTTTTCATCGGTCGTCTCTCCGTCGGTCGTGGCGCCTAACGTGGTAGGCTCTTGGTTTGAAAGTCGGGTCGGATGCACAGCGCGGGAGCCCTGCCCAGCCTACGCGATGCCCGAATGCCGCAGCAGCGCGTCCGTGGTCGGTTCGCGCCCGCGGAAATCGACATAGAGCGCCATCGCGTCCCGGGAGCCGCCTTGCTCCAGTATGTTTTCTTTAAAGGCGCGCCCGGCGGCGGCGTCGAAGACCCCGCGCTCCTCGAAGAGCGAGAAGGCGTCCGCGGACAGCACCTCGGCCCATTTGTAGCTGTAATAACCGGCGGCATAGCCGCCGGCGAAGATATGCGAGAAGCTGTGGGCGAAACGGTTGAAGGCGGGCGGCCGGACCACCGCCACCTGGTCACGTATCTCCTCGATGAGCTCGTAGATGCGCCCGCCGCGCGCCGGGTCATATTCCAGATGCAGGCGGAAGTCGAACAGTGAGAATTCGAGTTGCCGCACCATCTGCATGGCCGACTGGAAATTCTTGGCCGCGCGCATGCGCTCATACAGGGCCGCCGGGAGCGGCTCGCCAGTCTCCCAGTGGGCGGCAAAGAGGTCCAGTGATTCGCGCTCCCAGCACCAGTTCTCCATGAACTGGCTGGGCAGCTCCACCGCGTCCCAGGCCACCCCGTTGATCCCGGCCACCGCCGGATAGTCCACCCGAGTGAGCAGGTGGTGCAGCCCATGGCCGAATTCGTGAAACAGGGTTTCCACCTCGCCATGTGTCAGGAGCGACGGTTGGTCGCCGATCGGCGGGCTGAAGTTGCACACCAGATAGGCGACCGGGATCTGGTCGTAACGCGCGGTGTGCAGCCGGTTGGTGCAGACATCCATCCAGGCCCCGCCGCGTTTGTTGGGGCGGGCGAAGGGGTCGAGATAGAACTGACCGCGCAGCTGACCGGTCACCGCATCGCGCAGCTCGAAGAAGCGCACGTCCGGATGGTAGGTCGCAAATCCGGGAGCCTCCGTGATGGACACCCGGAACAGTCGCTCGGCAATCCCGAAGAGCCCACTCAAGACCCGGGAGACCGGGAAGTAGGGCCTTAACTCCTCCTGGCTGATCTGGTAGCGATGCAGGCGCAGCTTCTCGGCGTAGTAACCGAGATCCCAGGGCTCCAGGTGCGCTTGGCCGTGGTGCTCGCGGGCGAAGGTGCGCAGTTGCTCCAACTCGTTGCGCGCCTGAGCCACCGAGCGGGCGGCCAGGTCGTTCAGGAAGGCGAGCACCTGCTCCGGGGAGCGCGCCATCTTGGTGGCGAGCGAGCGCTCAGCGAAATTGGCGAAGCCCAGGAGTTGGGCCAGCTCATGTTTGAGCGCCAGGATGCGCTCCATGCACTCACCGTTGTCCCATTGCCCGGCGTGCGGGCCCTGGTCGGAGGCGCGGGTTCCGAACGCCTGATAGACCTCGAAGCGCAGCGCCCGGTCATCCGCGTACGTCATCACCGGGATGTAGGAGGGCATGTCGAGCGTCAGGAGCCAGCCGTCGAGGTCGCGTTGTTGCGCGCTCTGGTGGGCCAGGGCCAGGGCGGACTCGGGCAGCCCGGCGAGTTGTTCCGGCACGGTGACCAGCTTGCTCCAGGCGTTGGTGGCGTCGAGCAGGTTCTCCGCGTACTTGCTGCTGAGCTGTGACAGCTCCTGACTGATCGCCTTGTAGCGTGCCTTCTTGTCCGCGGGCAGGTCGACGCCGGAGAGGTGGAAGTCGCGCAGCGCGTTCGCCAGCAGCTTGCGCTGGACCGGGTCCAGGTGCTCCTGGGCGGCGACCGCCTGATAGCCGCGGAACAGGTCCTCGTTCTGGCCGACCTCGGTGCCGTAGTCGCTGAGCTTGGGCAGGCAGGCGTTGAAGGCCGCCCGCAGTGCGTCGCTGTTCATGACCCCGTTCAGGTGTCCGACCGGGGACCAGGTCCGATTCAGGGTGTCGTCCATCTCCTCCAGGGGCTCGACGAAGTTCTCCCAGGTGGGGACATCGATCGTCCCGGTGAGTCGCGCGATCTCGGCCCGGCAGGCGACGAGCCGTGCATCCAGGGCCGGCTCGACGTGCTCCGGGAGGATCTGGGTGAAGGCGGGGAGACCTGTCAGGTCGAGAAGCGGATTGGACATGAAACTACCTGGGCTGTGTGCTTGAACCGATGCCGGTGCTCTTGGCACCGTCCTTGCTGCATGAATGGCGGCGGCGGGGCGGGTCTTCAATGGTACTGGCCGCCCCCGGCAACGGTCCGTCCCATTTTGAGGTGGATGCCGTCAAGCGTAAACGCGGCACGCGGCAGCGACGAACTCCACGGCGGGGAATCGCCTGGGCCTCGTGGAGCGGCCTTGGGCGCGGTCGTCGTGGTACACTCGCTATGGGTCGAGGTCCGGGACCCGGCGCCGCCGATGCTGTCCGCGCCGGCGACAACCTGTGGGATGGTGGCCTTCCCCGGTTCGTTACCCGCGGTCAAAAAGGGGAGTTCACGCGATCCTATGGTACAGCGACCAGATTCCACTGTCGGACCCTGCGACTTCGGCCTCATCGTCATCGGCGATGAGGTGTTGAATGGCCCGCGTACGGACGCCCATCTGCCGTTCTTCAAGTCACTGCTGCTGGCGCGTGGTCACACGCTGGCCTGGCACTGGGTCTTGCCGGACGACCCCGCGGTATTGACCGACCATCTGCGTTATTCATTCAGCCGGGCCGACCCGGTGTTCGTCTGCGGCGGCATCGGCGCCACCCCGGACGACCACACCCGCGCCTGCGCCGCCGCGGCGGCTGGCGTTGCCCTGGTGCGCCACCCGCAGGGACGCGCGCTGATCGAGGGGCGCTTCGGTGGGTCCGCCTATCCACACCGCATCCTGATGGCCGACCTGCCAGCGGGCGCTGAGCTGGTCTTCAACCCGTATAACCAGATCCCCGGCTTCTCGCTGGCCGCGCATTGGTTCCTGCCAGGCTTCCCTGAGATGGCCTGGCCCATGGCCGAAGCTGTCCTCGACCAGCATTTCGGCACTGCCGAGCCGCTGCGCGAGGCGGCGCTCGAGGTCGTGGGCGTCCCGGAAAGCGAACTGATCCCCTTGATGGACGATCTGGGTGGGCGTTTCCCCGAGCTCAAGCTGTTCAGCCTGCCCCATATCGGCGCTGACCCGCACATCCTGCTCGGGGTGCGCGGGCGTTGTGACCTGGGTCCGGTCATGGAGGCCCTGCGCGCCGGGCTCGCCCGCGGGTCCATGAATTTCCGGGAGCGTACCGTCCAATAGAAGCTGGCATCAAGGCCAGCGCGGAGGTCGCCGGATCCTCAGGGCTTGGCCGGCAAGCCTCTCGCGAGGGACTGGGAGACCCTCGTGAGTCGCTTTTTCTTGTTCGCGAGTCGCTTTTTGCCCCGCGCGAGGCCCTATTTGTCCCGTACGAACAGTCGATAGCGGCTCGCGAGGGGCGGTGCTGGGCTGGTGTCCGGGCTGGCGCTCCAGCCGTGCCCGGCGGCGGTCGACGCGGTAGGCTTGGTGACGGTCGGGCGGTCGGGCGGATGGGCGACGGACCTCGGCGCGGCATTTTTTTGGGGGTCGATTGAGGCTTGCGCACCAGTCTCCAGGCACCGTGCCTCTCGGCTGCCCGTCGCGGCCCCCAGGCCCGCAGCCCTGTCGCATGAGCGCGCGGCCCCAGTCACCAAGAACAGCAGGAGCAGGCGCTATGCGAGCAGCAGCGCGACGCCGGACGCCGCCCGCGCGCACCGGTGGCCTGACCCAACCGTTGCTCGGCCTACCCCACCATCGCCGAGGAACAGCAGGCCCGCTAGGCGGCGGTCAGCGGACAGGTGCGCGTCCTGCGCCGGGATCTGCCCGCCTTACTCGCACAACTGCCTGCCCACCGTCACGCGCTCGGACCGCTCCGACCATCCTCCCGGCACCCGCCAGGACGTGCCGTTGCCACCCCTGGTCAGGGCAAATCGACCCGGCAACGGCCAACGCCAGCGCCCATCGGCCCCGATGCCGCCCGATGTCAGCCGGCAACAGGGTGATGCTTCAGGGCCGCATCGGACACCGCCGGTTTGCTTGCCGGGAGCGAAAGCGTCTATCGTTGTCACCCTTCAGGGTCGCGGCCGGGCCTGCACCGGGTGTCCCGGGCCTCTTTGGATAGGTCCCGACCTGAAATGTCCGGTCCGCGGGGTGGCCGCTAGCACCCCCGTCGGCAGACCCGGCACCGAAGGTCCCTAATTTACCCTGCCGCGAGGAGACGGCCTTATGATTCAAAAAGTCGAAGTTGACATACCGACCTGCATTGGCTGCGGGACGTGCTGGGTGGTGTGCCCTGATACCTTCCGTGAGGTGGAGGTAGGCGAGGAGTACAAGGCCGCCGTGACCGGTCGGCTCGCCCCCGAGAAGCAGTTGCGCGAGGTGGCCGAGGGCTGCCCGAGCCTGTCCATTGCGCTTTTTGACGACACCGGCATCGAGGTTTTCCCCACCGAGGCCCGGCGCGAGGAGCTGCGCCAGCGCCTGCAGT
>CAILVI010000208.1 GCA_903837595.1 uncultured Thiodictyon sp. | reverse complement strand
GACACCGGTCGGCACCGGACGGGCGCCATCCCCCATCGGGCAGGCAGCCGAGCGTTTGCGACAGCACCGGCCGGCGACGACCAATGCGGCGCCCCCATCCACCCCGGTCGTGCCCATCCCGACACCCGCCGATCCCCGCAGGGTGGCCGAAGCGTGGTTCCAGGCGCGGCGCCCCGGTGTGGGTGCCCGCCTGTTGCTGGCCCTGGCGGCAGCGATCCGGACCGGCGAGCGCCTACCCGCGGCCGTGCTGTACCTCCCTGACCAACCCGGCGATCAACTGTGGATTCGTGTGCCGGATGGCCTGGAGGGATTCGGCTCCACCTTGGAGTTCCAGATCGCCGCCCTGTGGGAGGACGATCTGCTCGCGGTCGATATCCTCAAGCCCTACCTGCGCGTGCGGGTGATCGACGGTGTCCGTGGGGTCGTCCTCAAGGTCGAGGCCAGCGGACACTTTGCGGCCTTGCTGCCGGCCGGAGCCCTGGACCTCTGCACGCTCCCGACGCTGGTCGGTGCGGTACCGGTCAATACGGAGCCCCGCGGTCCCACGCCGACGGCCACCTCGCCTGAATCAACGCCATCCAGTCCCGCACCGACCGCCGGTCAGAGCCCGAGTGCGGTCGCCAATGCCTTGATCGCCCAGGTACGTGCGGCACATGAGGTCCAGGGCGCGGCCGGGCAGGGCACCGTGGTCGTGGTGACGCCCGCGGACATCGCCGCCGCGGCGCAGGCGGCGGGACTCAAGCCGCAATCGCTGAAACTGGCGCTGATGCACCGGCCCGGCTGCCGGATGACCCCCGACGGCGGAGCGGTGGTCGCCGCCGAATGACCGCGGCCTATGTCGACCCCTGGCGCCCCAACTACGAACGTCGGGCGCTCATCCTGTGGGTCGTCGTCGCGGTAGTTGCCGCGGTCACTGCCGGTCGCTGGGGCCTGCCGACGGGGGCCTTCCACTGGCTCGCATGGCTTTCGCTGGCCATGGCGCTGACCTGGGTCCGGGGTACCGTGCGTATCGCGAGCCTTCACGAATGGCTGCGCGGACACCAGCTCGGGTGCATCGCCCCGGAGGAGTTCGCCGCCCGTCTGCCGTCCTGGTCCGGAGACCTGTGGCTCGGCTGGGGCTTCGATTGGCTTCCGGTGCATACGCAGCTCGCGCTGGACCTCATGCGCGCGGGACCGGAGCAGTTCGCCCCGCGCGATCCGCAGCGGATGGGGGCGACCTGGCTGCACGGCCTGGGGGGGCGCGATGGGGACCTGCGCATCCCGCTGTCGCATACCGACGGGCACATGCTGATCGTCGGGGTCACCGGCGCCGGCAAGACGCGCACCTTCGACCTGCTGGTCACCCAAGCGGTCCTGCGTGGTGAGGCGGTCCTGATCATCGACCCCAAGGGCGACCGCGACCTGCGCGACACGGCGCAACGGGCGTGCGTCCTGGCCGGCACCCCGGAGCGCTTCGTGCATTTCCATCCGGCCTTTCCCGCCCAGTCGGTGCGCATCGACCCCCTGCACAGCTTCAACCGGCCCACTGAGCTCGCGAGCCGGGTGGCGGCCCTGATTCCCTCGGAAACCGGCAACGATCCGTTCAAGAGCTTCGGGCAGATGGCCCTGAGCAACGTGGTGCAGGGGCTGATCGCGGTCGATGAGCGACCGAGCCTGGTCAGTCTGCGCCATTACCTGGAAGG
>CAILVI010000207.1 GCA_903837595.1 uncultured Thiodictyon sp. | reverse complement strand
CATGGCTTGCAGGCGCGCAATCGTCGCGGCCGCCAGGTCCGGGTTGGTCATGATCCAGGTCTCGGTGATCTCGACCGCCAGGCCGCCGGGGGTCATACCCACCTCGGCACAGATGCCCGCAATCGTTGCGGCCAGGTTCGGGTCTTGGTTGTCGCGGCCCGATAGGTTGACCCAGACGGCGGCATCTGTCAGCAGACCCTGGTCGTGCCAGGCCTTCATCTGCGTGGCGGCGGTGCGCACTACCCAGGCGCTGAGCGGGACGATGAGCCCGATGGACTCCGCCAAGGGGATGAAGTGCCCTGGTTCGATCAGGCCGGCCACCGGGTGGTGCCAACGGATCAGTGCCTCGCAGCCGACCAGGCGTCCGGTCGCGAGCTCGACTTGGGATTGGTAGTAGAGCACGAACTGCCCACGGGCCAGCGCCTGGCGCAGGTCGCTCTCCAGCGAGACCAGGGCCAGTGCCTGCGCGGTCATCTCCTCGGTGTAAAAGCGAAAGGTGTCACGGCCCTTCTCCTTGGCGCGATACATGGCCGCATCGGCGTTGCGGACCAGGGCCTCCACGTCAGCGCCATCATCGGGGTAGAGGCAGATGCCAATACTGGCGGTGACATAGAGCCGCCGGTCGGCGACCTCGAAGGGTTCCTGGAAGGCCGCGACCAGCTTATGGGCGATCAGTCCCGCGTCGGCCCCCTGCGTCAATGCCCCCAGGACCACGGTGAACTCATCGCCCCCGACGCGGGCGACCGTATCGCCCTCCCGTACCAGGGCGCGCATGCGCCGGGCGGCCTCCTGCAGGATCAGGTCGCCGGTCGGGTGTCCCAGGCCGTCGTTGATCGACTTGAAGCGGTCCAGATCGACGAACAGCAGGGCGACCTTGTGCTGCTCGCGGTGCGCGTGGCGTAGCGCCTGGTGCAGGCGATCGGCGAACAGGAGGCGATTGGGCAGCCCGGTCAGTGGGTCGTGCTCGGCGAGGTGTTCCAGTTGGCGTTCGCGCTGCTGGAGCCGGGCGGTCAGGTGCAGGTGCGCAGTGATGTCGCGCGAGGACTCGATCACGCCCAGCACCGCGCCCGTGAGGTCGAGCAGCGGCGAGCCGATGACCTCGACCCAGTGGGTCTCACCGTCCGCCCCCAGGTCGCGATGGACCACCTTCACCGGCTTGCCACCCGCCAGGACTTCAGGCACCGGACAGCGATGATCCGCACTGTCGCACGGGGCGTTGCGGCCGTAGATGGCGCTGTAGCAGGTCATCCCACAGCGCCCTTCGGCCGGCACGCCAGCCCCCTGCCGTCCCGCCTGATTCATCAGTAAGATCCGGTAATCGGTGCTGATGACCACGATGGGCTCGCTGACCCCGTCGATGACCGACTGGAGAAAATGCCGCTCAGCCAGCAGCGCGGCGCGCGCCTGTGTGATCTCGGTGATGTCCGCCAGGATCACGCGGCAGGTGGACGGGGCCGCTTGAGGCAGGCGCGGCTGCTCGCAGCGCAGCGTCAGGCGCAGCTCCCGCCGAGTGGTCGGCGTGCGCCCCAGGCCGACCTCAATGGATTCCTCCTCACCCGTCGACAGCACCCGGCCAAGGCTGCTGAGCAGGGCGCGGCCGTCACCGGGGGCCAGCCGCGTCCCCAAAAACAGGCCCTCGCCCTGCAACCGCTCCACGCCCAACAACTGGGCCGCGGTCAGATTCAGTTGGGTGATTCGCCCCTCACGGGTGAGCGTGGCATAGGCCACCGGGGCGAAGTCATAGAGGTCCACGTAGCGATCACGGGATTCCTCCAGCGCCTGTTGGGCCGCGCGCAGTTCCCGGTTCTGGAGCTCCAGTTCAATCTGATGGACGTGCAGGTCATGGGCCACGCCTGCCGGGTCGGCAGCGTTGGGTGCCTCGCCGCGCAGCAGGTCGAGTCGCTCAGCCAGGATGCGGTCGGTCTGCTCGCTCAGAAAGGGCATGGTGGGTCCGGGGTGGGATGGTCCGGTCAGGGGGCCGACACGCGTCGGTACGGAAAAAGTTCGTCAACGGCCCCCCGCTCACCCTACCCAAGTGCGGGTGCCCCTCGGGGGATTGGTCGTACCTTCACTGCCCCAGCTTCTTGCCTCCTTGAGAGTGGGAAAAATGCCCAATTCATAGGCGGATAGCGTCGCCGCGTGCCTTATCAGCGCAATGATCGTTGCGTCTGTGGTGACATAGACGAAACGGATATTTGGATTGGTAAGGTTAGGGCCGTGGTTATACGTCGCCAGATATTCCACATCCTCTTTCGTGACAAAGACGCTTGTAACCTCGAGGAAGTCTGATATCTTGCAGCGAAGCATATCGAAGCGCGGGTCAGCAAAGACCACCTCTTGAGCTTGGTTGTATTCCTGTGCTGAAAGCTCACCCCAGAAGCGGGTATAGCTGCACCGCCCCTCCCACAAAACTTCATACGGCATTTTTCCCTCTTTGGGTCGACGGTCGGCAGGGGCGTGGCACCGCCGGGACGCGCACCCGGCGAGTGATTTGCCTACCTTCTGCTAATAGGGAGAGTTCACGACCACATACTGGACGCTGGTGCCGGAATAGCGCGGCTGATACCAGGTGGAACCACACCGCTGGTAGGTGACACCACCAGACTGGACCATCGAACAGGAGGGCGGCAGAGAATAGACGATCGACCCGATGACGGCCGCTGCCCCCACCACCGCCAAACCCGTTCCGACCGGGTGATTCCAGCCGTTATTGTAGCCGCCACGGTAGCCATTGACGTTCACGTTACGGTCGACGTTGACGTTGGCATTGCGAGTCACGTTGGCATTCACATTGCGATTAACGTTGGCGCTCGCATTGCGGTTGACATTGGCATTCACGTTGCGATTGACATTGGCATTCGCATTGCGGTTGACGTTGGCACCCCGGTTGACGTTGCCGCCACCGCCACCGTGGTTCACCGAGGTTCTGGCACCGCCGCCACCGCGGCCGCCGCCGCCGCCACCACCACCGGGCCGTGCCGCGGCATCCCAGGCCATCAGGGTAGACCCGAGACAGAGAGCGCCGGTAGCGGCCAGAACGAAGCTTGGTCTGGTTAGGAGTTTCATGTTGCGTCTCCTTAGTGCGTTGCCGCTGGTGTGGTGGTGGAGGAGGGGGTGGCTGCCGCCTCGTCTGGGGCCTTCTCGTCTTCGCTCTCGTCCCCGGCCGCCGCTTGGTCGACAATGGCAATGGCGTGATCGTCTTTGCCCGGGGTGAAGGTAAAGACCGCGTAACTGTTCAGGTACCCCTTGCCAGACAGCCGTCTAGGCGTGTACTTTGGTG
>CAILVI010000206.1 GCA_903837595.1 uncultured Thiodictyon sp. | reverse complement strand
GACGATGCACAGACGAACACTCCTTCGCAACCTCGCCGCCGTAGTAGCCGCAACGCTGACGGCGCCCTCTTTCGCCCAACACCCGGACCCTGCGAAGCGCAAACCCGACCTCGGCGACGCGGCTGAAGGCCGCTATGCCGGCAACGTGATCTCTGATTCCAAAGGTTCGTCGCACGACGGGGTGACGCTCACGGTCACGCGTATCGGCGTCAACCGCGTCCGGATCACGTCCGATTATCCGCGACTGCCGGTGGTCGAGGTCACGTTGACCAAGGCGATGGGCAAGATCATCCAGGCGCACGGCGACACGGCATACGTCTACGACCCATCAACACGGCAACTCGACGTCAGTTTTCACAATGAAGTCAGTTGGAGCGGTCGGCGGCAATAAGCCTGACGCCCATCCGGCGCATGCGATATGGAATCCGCCTGCGCCAAGTCGGCGGACGACTCGCGGAACTCTGTTGCTGACCGGACTCTCCGGCAAATGCCATTACAGCCTGGGGGCAACGACGTTCTGGTAGTCGTAATGGATCGTCGCCTTTCCGTTCCCGCTCGATTCGCTGTAAGGAAGGCCGTCATCCTTACCGACAGTCAGTTTCGCATCGGACGGGCTGGGCAATCCTGGCATCTCGATGGTATAACTAATACTCTTGGTTTTTCTGCCATCGAGGGTTCCGCTACCTTCGTCTTTGCAGTTGGTCAGCTTAGCCTCACCATTCCGCATCATTTCCAGCGTTTTCTTCGCGACGTCATCAAAATCGGGGGCCTTTTCCCACCCTCTCCCTGCGATACGCACGAAGAACTGCCGGTCGACCTTCATGTACTCAATCTCGGTATTTCCGGATCGGATAATGCTGTGCCAGGCATCCTGTGCGATCTTACGCTCGCCTGCCGTCATGATGGGATCGCAAGCGGCATCCAGCGCCAAGGCAGGCTGTAGCGGTACGCATAAGGCCATCAGGGGCGAAGCGATAACCAGTCGTTTCATGGCATGTTTCCTGTCATTGGACCAAGTGGTGGTGAAAAAGTCATTTCGGCCAGGATAACGAAACTGCGACAGGTGATCGCAATTTCATTGGTCGGGGCTGGATATCAGACCAATAAATGCAGAAAAAAAAGGCACTTTCAGGTATTCGTATCAGCCTTGGTTTCACCGGCCCGTTGTAAATACTGGCTCAGCGTGTGAGAAAGAGAAACGAAGTCCGACGGGATCATTACTACCGTTGTGCTGTTGTTCTCTGCCCCGACCTCGGCAATCATCTGCATTCGCCGCAACTCCAGCGCCGCTGGGTTTTCCATGATTTGCGCAGCCGCCGCAGACAACTTTACCGAGGCCTCAAACTCAGCCTCGGCCTTGATGATACGGGCGCGCTTCTCGCGAATGGCCTCAGCTTGCATCGCCATGACCTGCTGCATCGCCACGGGCAACTCGACATCCTTCATTTCGAAGCGCTGAACTTCCAGTCCCCAGGCGGATGTCGAACCGGCGATACTCTCGCCCAGTAGCGTGTTTATCTTGTCGCGCTCCTGCAAAACCTCGTCGAGATCGTGCTGCCCGATAATGTTACGCAGACCCGTGAGCGCCAACTGATAGACGGCTGCCGGCGCATCCGTAACTTCGATCACCGATTTCGCCGCATCCGCTATCCGATACCATAAGACAGCATTAACTTTGATGGTCACGCTGTCACGCGTAATCGTTTCCTGCTGTTCGGCAGAAACGGTTCGCGTGCGGATGTCGATCGGAATCGTCCGCTCGATGCCCAGCGGAATGATCCAATACAAGCCGGGTCCCCGCAGGCCGATGTACCGCCCCAATCGAAAAATGACGACGCGTTCGTACTCTTGGGCGATGCGCAGACCGGTCACTCCGAGGACGACAAGAACCAGGATGGCGATTAGCATATTGAGGACTCACTTAATCGAAAACGCAGAGGTGTGTTGTCATAGAACTTATCAGTATTTCGTGAAGGGCAGACGCACCGTTGCTCAGCATTCAAGCGCGCGACGTCACTGCCGACAGAGCGTGGCTCCTGCCGCTTAGTGCGCGATCTTGTCCGTTTCGCGATACCCCTGATTGATCGCGCTTTCAGCGGACCCCGAATCTGCGCTGCCCTGCCTCTCCGGTCCAACATAGGCATCCATACGCGCCTTGATCTTCTGCCCCGCCCGGAAGGCCACGACCCGGCGGGCGGTGATCGGGATCTCCTCACCGGTCTTCGGATTGCGCCCGGGGCGCTCCTTCTTATCGCGCAGCTCAAAATTGCCAAAGCCCGACAGCTTGACATCCTGGCCGCGTTCCAGTGATTTGCGGATCTCCT
>CAILVI010000205.1 GCA_903837595.1 uncultured Thiodictyon sp. | reverse complement strand
TCATCCTCTCCATGTCACCGGGCGCCAATTCCACGGCCATTTGAGCCGGCCGGCGCTTCGATTTCAACTCATTGTTCCGCGCCGAGCGGGAAGATTGCGAAGGTGCTGCGCGTGACACCCCCCGGGTTGGTCATGTTCGGCCTGGGTGAGCCGCGTGCGGCTCATATCGGACAAGCGGGGCGGTGAGGTTGGCAACCTTCGAAGATGGCCAGCGTGGTTGCCATCGCCGCGCGGCGTGATTGGGCCAGCTTCATCAGGCGGCGGCGAGCGGGGAGTATCCGTGAACTGGCGGCGGCCGGAAGAACGCCAGGCCGGTCGGTGTTTCGGGGGGGGGGACGGGGCGCTGTGCGGATGTCAAAGAGCGGTGCGACTGCGAGTAGTATTCACCACGGAGACACCGAGGCACAGAGAAAGGCATGGTCGTGGTGACGATTGGTGCGGGCTGGTGGCTTGCGATAGATTTTGTCCGAGGACGTCTATTTGTCGGCGCACGGGGCTGAAAAACGCTGACTGCGCCGGCATGGTCGCAAAATTAGAAATCCAGCGGCTTCCGCGTTCATCTACCCCACGTCCCCGGGGCGCGAAATCCGCGGCCATTTGACCCGACCGCCGGCCTGATTTCAGCTCCCGTTTCTGCCGGTCAACGCAACCCGTAACGTGCCTGAGGGAACACGGCTGTCGGGGGCTTAAATGATGGTGGGGCCGCCTGGAAACGTGTTACATTGAGGAGTTTGCGAGGTGCGGCCGGAGGTTGAGGCGCCCCCGAGGGCGCTGGGCGGCGCCAGTTTAAGCGTCCACAAAACGTCTTGCCCCCCCTTGACGACTCCCGTGCTGAGGATAAATTTGCGTTAGTTCAGCCCCGAGCATTTTCAGATCGGGCTAACAGGGCTCGCGAAGAGGAGACAACCACGTGCTGCTGCCGCCGTACCCGCTGGATCAACAACCGGCCGTGCGCCCATTGACAAATCCGAACGAGTGGACGGCTTTTTTCAACTATATTCGCGAACACCTAAGGGGCGCCAGCCCCCGTCACGACAAATCACCGTTGAATAGCATAGTGGAAGTGCTCAACACTCACGCATGCTCATGCGTTGTTGTCGAGCATCTGTACGAAGACGAGCACGCTTTGTACGACTACTTGCATGATCACGCGCGGGCCTTCTGCGACATGGAGCGCCGGTGCCTCCGCGCACATTTTTTCGCTGGGCCCCCGCTAACCTGCGAGGCGCTGACCAGCGAACTGCTTCAGGATTGGAGTGAGGGAGCGGCGGGGGAGAGAAAGTACCTGGGATACGTCGTCTTTCGTGCAACAGGCCAGCACTGTGTGGGCAGGACGGTTATCCGAAGTCCTGCAAACCTTGGCCCCAATTTCGAAGTGATTAGCTCACCATTCACCGCTCGCTTGTGCGGCGCCAAACTCCATGTGCCCGGGACGCCGTTCATGGAGAGCGATCTGAGCAGCCACGTCTGCGCTGGTGCGGCGCTCTGGATGCTATGCGAAGACCTACACCATCGCTACCGAACACGGCGGCTGTTTCCTCGACAGGTAACAGAGATTGCCACCGGGGATCTGTCACTGCGCACGGGCCTCGAGTACTTGACGCAACCCCAAATGGCCCGCGTTCTCCGGCATCTTAATTGCTCGGTTCATCAGAAGTACTGGCGGCAAGAATCTGAGCCTGATGACGAAATACGCCGGGTCCGTGACATGGCAAACTTCGTGTGCGGGTACGTACAGTCAGGTATTCCCGTGCTAATCGGGTACTGCGCGGTCGGCGACAAGTTTGGACACGTCGTTCTCGCAGTCGGACACGGCCTAGCCGACAAGAAGGCTTGGCCACTGCTCACTCACAAGGACGCCGCGATCGACCCGCGAGAACTCGTATCCGATTACGTGCAAGATCTACTCGTGCACAACGATTCCCGAGGTCCTTACCGACGATTACCAATTTGGCGGTCGGCCGGCGCTTCCTTAAGTCGATCTGCAAAGGACGCGGGCTGGACCCTGCAAGACGCCAGCTACGTTCATGCGATGGCCGCGGTTGCTGCGCCAGCCAGGATGGTCTACGAGCATGCTCTGGCGGTCGCGCTAAGGACCTTCTTGCTCAACGCTGATCCGACCCGCGAGCTGGGCAATGCTCGTCTTCGCACCTATCTGCAGTTGGCACCAAGGTTCCGGGAGCTACTCCTTGACACCGGGCGCGGGCGGACGCCAATGTCGCCCAGGCACACTGATGTATATCTAAGGATGACTCTACCTAGGTACATCTATGTGTGCGACATCTGTCGAGAGAGCACCGATGTGGGCCGACCCCTTCGCGCCGTAGGCGAAATCGTAATCGACGGCACGAGCCCACCGTTTGATCTAAACGACAACTCGAACCTTCCGGCGGCCGTTTTGACGCTTCGCCTGGGCAGGCGGTTATGGGTTCGTGGGACCGCCCAGCCGATCCTAGCCGATGCGTACCCAGAGCATCCG
>CAILVI010000204.1 GCA_903837595.1 uncultured Thiodictyon sp. | reverse complement strand
GAACGAGATCCTGCCCTCGAAAAAGAAAAAGATCATGATCATCGGCGGCGGGCCGAACCGGATCGGGCAGGGCATTGAGTTCGACTACTGCTGCGTACACGCGGCCTTCGCCCTGGACGAAATGGGTTACGAGACCATCATGGTCAACTGCAACCCGGAGACCGTCTCCACCGACTACGATACCTCCGACCGGCTCTATTTCGAACCGCTGACCCTGGAGGACGTGTTGGAGATCGTGGACAAGGAGCGCCCGCTCGGGGTCATCGTGCAGTACGGCGGCCAGACGCCGCTGAAGCTCGCCCGCGCCTTGGACGCCAATGGGGTGCCCATCATCGGCACCACTCCGGACGCGATCGACCGTGCCGAGGACCGGGAGCGCTTCCAGCAGTTGATCCACCAACTGGGGCTGATGCAGCCGCCCAACGCGACGGCCCGCAGTGAAGCGGAGGCGGTGGCCAAGGCCGCCGGCATCGGTTATCCGCTGGTGGTGCGCCCGTCCTATGTCCTGGGCGGGCGGGCGATGGAGATCGTCTTTGACGAGACTGAACTGAACCGCTATATGAAATACGCGGTGCGGGTCTCCAATGAGTCGCCGGTGCTGCTGGACCGCTTCCTGGATGACGCCATTGAGGTTGATGTCGACGCCATCTGCGACGGAAAGGATGTGCTGATTGGCGGCATCATGGAGCATATCGAACAGGCGGGGGTGCACTCTGGCGACTCCGCCTGCTCGCTGCCGCCCTATACCCTGTCGCAGTCGCTGCAAGACCGGATGCGCTTCCAGATGGCGCAGATGGCCCATGGGCTCAATGTGGTGGGGCTGATGAATGCCCAGTTCGCCATCAAGGGGGACGACATCTATATCCTGGAGGTCAATCCCCGCGCCTCGCGCACGGTGCCCTTCGTCTCCAAGGCCATCGGGGTCGCACTGGCCAAGGTCGCCGCCCGCTGCATGGTCGGTAAGTCCCTGGCGGAACAGGGTCTGACTCGCGAGGTTCGGCCCAAACACTATTTCGTCAAGGAGGCAGTGTTCCCCTTCATCAAGTTCCCCGGCGTGGATACGGTGCTGGGTCCGGAGATGAAATCTACCGGTGAGGTGATGGGGGTCGGTGAGTCGTTCGGTGAGGCCTACGCCAAGGCCCAGGAAGGGGCTGGAACCCTGCTGCCGGTCAAAGGTAAGGCGATGCTCAGCGTACGGGCGGCCGATCGGGCGCGGCTGATTCGCGTCGCACGCGACCTGCTGGCCCTGGGTTTTACCCTGTATGCCACCCGCGGCACGGCCATTTCGGTGCATGAGGCCGGGCTGCCCTGTGTCATTGTCAACAAGGTCATGGAGGGCCGGCCTCACATCGTCGATATGATCAAGAACCGTGAGGTGAGCTTCATCGTCAACACCACCGAGGGCGCTCAGGCGATTGCCGATTCGGCCGAGATCCGCCGCGCCGCACTCCAGCACAAGGTCAGTTACACCACCACGATCGCCGGAGCGGAGGCCACGTGCCTGGCGCTAAAGCAATTGGATATCTTGAGCGTCAATCGGTTACAAGATCTACACTGAGGATTGCACTGATGAGTAAGGTACCTCTCACTGCCCGGGGCGCTGAGAAATTGCGGCAGGAACTGGAGCGGCTCAAGCGGATCGAGCGCCCGCGCGTGATCGAGGCGATCAGTGAGGCGCGCGCCCACGGTGACCTCAAGGAAAACGCCGAATACCACGCCGCCCGCGAGCAGCAGAGTTTCATTGAGGGCCGCATCAAAGATATCGACGGCAAGCTTAGTCACGCTCATATCATCGACGTCACCCAGCTCCCGGCCACCGGGCGGGTGGTGTTCGGTGCCACGGTGCAGGTGCTGGAGGTGGAGAAGGACGAGGAACGTACCTTCCAAATTGTGGGCGAAGACGAGGCCGACTTGAAGCAAGGCATGATCTCCGTCAGTTCGCCGATCGCCCGTGCGCTGATCGGCAAGAGTGAGGGCGATGTCGCCCTGGTGGATGCCCCCGGCGGCAAGCGGGAGTTGGAGATCCTCGAGGTCAAGTACATCTAGCCCGGCATCAGCGGCAACAGCTCCAGGGTGAGCCACTGCTCACGGGGTGGGAGCTGCGCCCGTGCGACGGCGGCGATGTGTCCGGGTGCGGGGATGAAGTGCCTGATCTGCGGCGGGTGGGCGTCGGGGGGGCGTGAGCGGAAGAGGCCGCGGCCGTCGGCCTTGGCGTCCGCCTCCAGGGCGGTCCAGGCGCGGTAGAAATAGTTGAGACGATCGCTCTGTGCGGTCGCCAGCAGCGTGCTGACCTGCGCGGGTGTGAATACGCGCCGGGCAATGGCGTCGAGGTCGCGGCGTGGGCGTAGCCACTCGCAGTCGATGCCGACCTCAGTCCCGCGGGAGATCGCGACCAGGGCCAGGTCGGCGGTGGTGGTCAAATTGAACTCAAGCGCCCCCAGGGCCTGAGCGACCGCTGGTTTGCCGGCCGGACCATAGACGAATCCGACCGCCCGCGGCGGGATGTCCAGATAGAGGCCCAAGACCCGACGCAGCCCGGCCTGGGCGCGGATGTAGCGCTCCCGGAAACCCGGGTGGGCCATGCCCAGGGCGCGCCGCCGCTGGCGCTCCCCGAGCAGGGTCAGGCAGGTGTCCAGGTCGTCGCCGTGCGCGTCCGCGCTCAGGTGCCAGAGGTGCAGTCCGCCGGGTGCGATGGAGGGGGCCGCCGTGGTTGGCTGCCAGTGGATCAGTGCGTGCATGGGTGCCCGATGGTTGGTGAGCTGGATGGGTGGGGATTGCGGCAGGGTATTATCCGCCAATGGTTGTCCTGGCGTCTTGGTGTGAGCACTTCCCGGACGTTCCCGCGATGGGTCAGGGGCGCGACTGTTAAACTGTAGCCCCTCGTTCTTGCCGCATCGGCATCTCCAATCTACGCAGGACCGCTCGCTCTATGCAGACCATTACCGAGACCATCAGCCACGAAGTCCAGGCCCGCGCCGACCAGGTGGAGGCGGCCATCCGGCTGTTGGACGAGGGCGCCACCGTGCCCTTTATCGCCCGCTACCGCAAGGAGGCCACCGGCGGCCTCGACGACATTCAGCTCCGGCACCTGGAGGAACGTCTGGTCTATTTGCGGGATCTCAGTGAGCGACGCGCCGCGGTCCTCGCCAGCATCACCGAGCAGGGCAAGTTGACGCCGTCGTTGCGCGCCGAGATCGAGGGTGCAGATACCAAGCAGCGGCTCGAGGACCTCTACCTTCCCTACAAGCCCAAACGCCGCACCAAGGCCCAGATCGCCCGCGAGGCGGGGCTTGAACCCTTGGCTGACGGCCTGGTGACCGACCCCACGCAGGACCCCGCCACGGCGGCCGCCGCCTATGTCGACGGGGTCAAAGGCGTGGCCGATGTTGCCGCGGCACTGGAGGGTGCGCGCCAGATCCTCATGGAGCGCTTCGCCGAGGACCCCGAGTTGACCGGGAACCTGCGTGATCGCCTGTGGGAGGAGGGTATCCTGGTCTCCAAGGTCGTCGCGGGCAAGGAGCAGGACGGTAATAAATTCTCCGATTATTTCGACTACCGGGAGCTGCTCGCCAAGCTCCCCTCCCACCGCGCCCTGGCGCTCTTTCGTGGGCGCAATGTCGGGGTGCTGAACCTGGATCTCATTCCCGGTGAGGGTGACGAGCCGGACCTGCCCTATCGTGCACTGATCGCCGCCCGCTTCGGCCTGCGGCAGCAGGGCCGCGCGGCGGACGACTGGCTCGCCGAGACGGTGCGCAAGACCTGGCGCGTCAAACTCTTGACGCGCCTGGACCTGGACCTGAAAGGCCGGGTGATGGAGGCGTCCGAGGCGGAGGCGATCCGCGTCTTCGGCCTGAATCTCAAGGCCCTGTTGCTCGCCGCCCCCGCCGGGCGCCTGCCCACCCTGGGCCTGGACCCGGGGTTGCGCACCGGGGTCAAGGTGGCGATCGTCGACTCCACCGGCCGGGTCGCCGCCACCGACACCATCTATCCCCATCAACCCAAGAACCAGTGGGATGCCTCGCTCGCCCGGCTGGCGGTGCTCTGTGAGGCCCATGCGGTGCGGCTCATCAGCATCGGCAATGGGACCGCCTCGCGGGAGACCGACAAACTTGCCCGCGAGCTGATCAAGCGCCACCCGGCCCTGGGCCTGCGCTCACTGGTGGTCAGCGAGGCCGGGGCCTCGGTCTATTCGGCCTCTGAACTCGCCTCCAAGGAACTACCGGGGATGGACGTGTCGCTGCGCGGTGCGGTCTCCATCGCGCGGCGGCTGCAAGACCCGCTGGCCGAACTGGTGAAGATCGAGCCCAAGGCCATCGGGGTCGGCCAATACCAGCACGACGTCAACCAGACCCGCCTGGCGCGTACCCTGGAGGCGGTCGTGGAGGACTGCGTTAACGCCGTCGGGGTCGATCTGAACACCGCCTCGGTGCCCCTGCTGACCCAGGTCTCCGGTCTCAACCGGGGCCTGGCCGAGAACATCGTCGCCTTCCGCGAGGCCAACGGTGCATTCAGCAACCGCAAGCGGTTGATGGCCGTGCCGCGTTTTGGTGACAAGGCCTTTCAGTTGAGCGCCGGCTTCCTGCGGGTGCCGGGCGGGGACGAGCCACTGGATGCCTCGGCCGTCCACCCGGAGGCCTATCCGGTGGTACGCCGCATCTGCGAGCGGGCGGGCAAGGACATCGGCGCGTTGATCGGCGATGTCGCCACCCTGCGGCGCCTGGAGCCCAAGGAGTTTACGGACGAGCGCTTCGGTCTGCCGACCGTCCAGGACATCCTTGCCGAACTCCAGAAACCGGGTCGCGATCCCCGTCCCGAGTTCAAGGCGGCCGAGTTCAAAGAGGGGGTCGAGACGCTCAAGGATCTCACGCCCGGCATGATCCTGGAGGGCGCGGTGACCAATGTCACCAACTTCGGTGCCTTCGTCGACATCGGTGTCCACCAGGACGGTCTGGTCCACATCTCGATGCTTGCCGACCGCTTCGTCAAGGACCCGCATGAGGTGGTGAAGTCGGGTGACTTGGTCAAGGTCAAGGTCCTGGAGGTCGACCTGCCGCGCAAACGCGTGGCGCTTTCCATGCGCCTCACGGAGCCCATGCCACAGCGTGCAGTTGAGACCGGTGGGGAACGTCCGGAACGCAATGCGCCGCGGCGTGACCAACCCCGCCAGGCGGAGCAACCCCGCCGCCCGGGGGGCGACCGGCGAACGCCGCAACGTCAGCCGTCGGCGCGTCAGCCGCTGCAACAGCAGCAGGCACCTGCCAACAGCGCCTTCGCGGCGGCGTTTGAGAAGGCGAAGAACGGGTGAGGGCGGGGGCTAAGCACCCGGTTCCACCCTATTTTGCGTACCGACCCCAACGGGGTCGAATATACCAGCCCAGGGCAACGCCCTGGGTATGAGGTAGGTCAGCGAGTCTAGCCCTGAAAGGGCGTGACATACGGAGCTTTGCCGTCATGTCACGCCCTTTCAGGGCTAGACCGATGCTGGATCATGGATTTTGGCCCGCTCCGGCGGCTGACACGCAATAGCGTCAGCCGACCCCGCCGGCGCCTTGGTTCCTGCCGAAATCCATCAGCATCTCGAGTGCGAGACCCGGATGGGCGCCGATGGTGGCGGGATCGAAGCCACGCGCGAAGAACGGGGCATAGCCGGGGTGGCTCGCGGCGTCGTGCGCGCCGAGGCATCGAAAACCCATGCTCCAGCGCTCAAAGTTGCGTTCAGTCAGCGGCTCCCGCGCGATCTCGAACACGTTGGTGTGGCGCGGGTCCTGTTTGATACGCTTGAAGGTTTCATCCACGGCGGCCTCTTCGCCCTCCAGAACCTGCATGAAGCTACCGCCGGCATAGAGCAGCATACCGGTCACCTGCTGTGGCGTGTTGTGGCGGACACTGGATTCGAGAATGCGATCGAGTTCGGCGGTGCCTAACTCCTTGGGCGCGGTGCTGACATAAATCAGATGGATCAGTGACATGAGCTAGAAACCAGTCAAGTGATTGCCGTACAACGAAGTATGAGATCCGCTGGCCGCATGGTCAAGAACGCGCTTAGGGCTTACCGTGAAAGTCGCGCCGGGAGCGCGCTCCAATTTTCCCTCCCCTATTGGGGGAGGGCGGGGTGGGGGAACGGCCAAAGCGCCCGCCACTTTCATCTTGCGGGGTGGCGCGGGCGCCTTACCGTGAAAGTCGCGCCGGGAGCGCGCTCTACTTCTCCCTCCCCTATTGGGGG
>CAILVI010000203.1 GCA_903837595.1 uncultured Thiodictyon sp. | reverse complement strand
TTACTATGAGCCGATGCTGTTTACCCACCTTAACGCACCGTGGGAGCCTTACCTTTCGGGCCCTCAGGCAATGATTGGCAACTTGGTCTATCCCGCGTCAAATGCGCTGGCAAGGGTCACGGTGTTACCGCCAGCGGACCCCATCGCAGCCATGGCGGCGGTGAGGCAATACGTGTCGGAAGGCTGGGGGGCGAAACGGATCAAGCAGGAAATCACGCAAGGCCAGACCTGGGCCAGGGCGCGTGGGGTTACGCTGATGTGCACCGAATTCGGCGCCTTGCGTGTAGGACCCGATGCGGTCTCACGCCAGCAGTGGTTGAGCGACACCCGTTCAGGATTGCAAAGTGCAGCGATAGGATGGACGGTCTGGGACTATGCTGACGTGTTCGGCATTGCGACCGCCAGCAACGGCCGCGTTATCCCCGGAGATCAGGCGATCGTGCCGGCCGATCCCCGCAATCCGCAGCGACAGTTTGACAGCCGCGTCTTGCGTGCGTTGGGTTTAATGCGCTAGCTTATGAAAAGCACGGGATATCGCTGGTCCTGCGCCACCCTGCTGTTGGTATCACCCATGGCTATCGCGGCCTGCCGGGATGATGCGGATTGCCCCCCGGGTATGCACTGTCTGGTGGCGCAGCGATACGCAAACAGGTGTGGGAATCATCTGCCATCGATTCTCACTCCTGGCGAATCGGAGCGATCCCGGTCGTCTCTTGGCGGGGGCAGCAGTGCTGGCGCTCCCTGCCAATTCAACATCGACTGCCTGCCTGGTTTTTCCTGCTACAAAGTGACTCAGGCAGCGATTGACGGTCAGTGTTTTCAACCCCCACCAGCAGCGCCCGAGTCGCCATGAAATCCTCGACCGCAGTCGCTCCAGCAACCACGTCCGGCGATCGCAGGAAACGCGACAAGGAAGGCCCGGGCCTAACAGGGCGTATGACCATTCCGGCCTATAATCACCGTGATCTATTGATTACGCTGTTTCGCGAAAGGCGCATGATACTTTGGGTTTTTGGGTTGACGCTAGCCATTGGTGCGGCAATCGCCCTGCGGATGGAGCCGATCTTTACCGCCCAGGCCCGCCTGATAGTCCTACCCAGCCAGGAATACACACTGAACCCGGTCCCCGGCGCGGCCGTCATGAATTTTGCACTCGGCGACGAACGCATCGTTCACTCTGAGACCGAGATTCTCAAGAATTCAACGCTGGTTGAGCAGGTCATCGAACATTTGGGCATTGCACAACTTTATCCCGACTTGGAAGGGTCGTCACCATTCGCTTGGCTGTTCAGCCACATCACCCGCCATCCCACGCCAGACGCCAACCCTGCGCCGGCCACCTCCGCGCTTTCGAGAATCTCTCAGGAGACGACATCCAGCCGTCGGCAATTGTATAAGGCCGTGACTCGATTTAACAAGAATCTGGAAATACTGCCGGTCAAAGACGCCAGCGTGATCAGCCTGTCATTCTCCCATCCAAAATCGGCGCTTGCGATCAGCGCACTCGAAACCCTGATTCAGAAATATCTTGAGTTCCGCACCCAGACCTTGGTCCTGTCGCGCTCCCAGATGTTCATCGAACAGCGTGATGCGTTCACCCGGCGTCTGGCCAATGTTGAACAGGATGTCGAGGCATTTAAGTTAAAGAACAACATCAGTATCTTTGCTGATCAACGCTCATTTCTGCTGCGGCAGCAGGTAGAAGCAACTAATAATTTAATGGATACCAAGACCCGCTTGAGCGAGGTCGAAGGTCGCCGCGCAACCTTACTTGGGCAACTTGCCACGCTGCCGAGGCAACTGCCGATGTTTGACGAAAGAATGGCTCAGGATGCAGCGGACACCGCCCGTTCTATTTTGGTCACTCTGGAGGCGCGCCGTAATGAATTGCTGACCAAGTTTACGCCGAACAGCCAGTTCGTTGCGGATCTCAATGAACAGATCGAAAAGTTGCGACGGACGGTCGCTACGATCTTGCCCAAGAAATCAGACAGTCAACGGGTAGGCCCGAGTCCGATTTACCAGGAGGTTAATAGCGACCTGGTCCGACAGGAAAGCGCGGCGGCCGCGCTACGTGCCAAACAGACGTCTCTGGAAGAGCAACTGACGCAGTTGACCGCCCGTTTGGTTGAATTTGACAAATTGGAAGCAACCTTTAACTCGCTTGCTCTGGAGCGGGGATTGGTAGAAAATAATCTACGCATCTACTCCCAGAAGGTGGAGGAATCGCTGCTTCAGGAGGAGATGGATCGGCAGAAGATTGCGAATGTCAGGATTATCGAACAGCCCCAAGCCTATGAACCCCGCAGCCAGAAGCGGGCAGTGCTGGTATTCGCCTTGCTGGTGGCAGTCATCTTTTCGCTGCTGACTGCCTTTTTCAAAGATTTTTTTCGCGATGTATTCGTATCGCCAGAGGATACCGAGCGCGCCTTGGAGTTGCCGGTCCTGGTGGCGATCCCCTTCCAGGAGGGGCTTGGCCGGCCAACAGTCGCTTAACACCCGCGATGGCTGGCTGAGGTCAACGGCGTTATATCGATCAGGCGATCATTCATGGCTTTCGACCGGCTCACGAGTCATTTGGCAGGTTACTTGCCGATCAACCTCATCGAGGCGTTGAGTTCGCTCGGTATTGTCGTCATTTACAGCCGCTTGCTTACCCCAGAACAATACGGGCGGTATGCGTTGGCGGTCACCGCCATGCAATGGCTGCAAACCCTCCTGTTTTACTGGCTCCACAGCGGGGTAGCGCGGTTTTTCGAGGCCCGGCGCACCCATGGGCGAGTGCCGGCGTTACTGGTAACCAGCTATGTTGCCGCCCTGGCCCTGAGCGGTCTGCTGGCCATCGGGGTGGGGTACGTGGCGGCTGGTCTGAGTGATCAGTGGCGCTGGTTAGTCCTGGCCGGACTGGTCAGTCTGGTCGCCCGCGCGCTACTTTTGATTGGTTTGGAAGCGCATCGCGCCGGGCGCGAGGTCCGGCGCTACAGCGGCCTCGAGGGCCTGCAGTATTTGATGAGTCTGGGATTGGGCGCGCTGCTGGTAAGCGGCACGGGGGGGGGGGCCGCAGCGATCCTATGGGCCACGACCCTGGCATGTCTGTTGGTGCTGTTGCTGGATACGCGTTATCTGGCGAAACTCATGAGTCCCCCGGCTTGGTCCGGTGACGAACTGCGCCTGCTGATTCGCTACGGTGCGCCACTCGCGGCATCGGTGCTGCTCGGCCAGATCATTGCCAAGTCGGATCGCTTTTTTATTGCCTGGCTGATGGACGAGAAGGCGGTGGGCATTTATTCCGTTGCCTATGCGCTGATCGATCGTCCCTCCACTATTATATTCAACTGGCTAGGGATGGCTGCCGTACCTCTGGCCTTCGCCGCGATGGAGCGTGATGGTCCCGCCGCCGCCCGCGAAGTCATGGCAAAAACGGCCAAGACCCTGGTCCTCTTGCTGCTTCCGTGTACGACGGGTCTTGCCATCGTCGCCGAGCCTCTGGCCGCCGTGTTATTTGGCGCCGAGTTTCGCCACGAGGCCGCCCGGCTCATTCCTTGGATTGCACTTGCAAGCTTGCTGTACGGCGCGATGATTCATTATGCTGCACATGCCTTTATGGTCACCAAGAACACCCGCCTATTGCTGATGACCAGCCTGTTCGTGCTGGTGCTTAACATGATATTGAACCTGTTGCTGATTCCCCTGTTTGGCTTGGACGGTGCGGTTGCCGCCAGCATTACCACTTACGGGTTGGGTTTGACGTTGCGGCTGATCATCGCCCGGCGATTTTTCCCATTGCCCCTGGCCGTCAGCCATCTCATCCGGGGATTGCTTGCCTGTGGGGTGATGGCAGGAGTGATTTGGTCGGCGGCGTTGGCGCCGACGCTGGTGGGGCTGATGCTCGCGATCCTGCTGGGTGTCGTATCCTATGTCGTCGGCGCTTTGCTGCTCAACGTGGCTGACTGCCGCGATGCATTAGTCATCAACTGGCGCCGTCGGATGGGGCGGGGGATGCACTAATGGCGGGCGCCGACACCTGTTCGTCGTTTCGTATTGTCTATCCCTGCGGGTTCGCGGGTTTGCGACACCGGCCGTTCCCGCCGAACCAGCGACTACCGGTTGTCCTGGCCGGCCTGGGCCTGGCGCTCTATCTGCTGATTTCCAACAACCTGCTGGTTTCGCTCGGTATCCCCTATGACATACCAGGCGGCGGGTTCGTCTTCAAGCTACATCCCGGAACCTACCTCATCGCACTGGGGTTTATGGTATTGTGTTTCCGGGCTAATCCCCGCGCTCATTGGCGGCGACTCTTTGCCATTGCGCCGGCGCCGCTGATTCTGACGCTAGTGGTCATTGGGGTGTTGGTTCATACGCTGATCAGGTTCGGGCCCTCGGGCAACGCCTTTTTCATCGATTCACTTCTGGCGCCGGCTTTGTTAGCTCTGGTGTTGTTGGATGCAACGCCGGAGGCGCAGCGTTTTCTATTCTGGATGACCCTCGCCCTGCTGACAGTCAACGCCCTGCTGGCCATTGGCGAATCACTGACAGAATGGCGTCTGACGCCTTACATGGCAGGTGATCAGCCAATTCTCGATGACTATTTCCGGTCGACTGCGCTGGGTGGTCATCCGCTGAATAATGCCCTGCGGACGGGCACGTTGCTGATCGCCTGCCTGATCCTGCCGCGCCTGCTCCTGATATTCTTGATTCCCTTGCTGGTGCTGGCATTACTGACGTTCGGAGGGCGCACCGCGCTGGTCATGAGCCTGCTCTTGCTCGGCGGCTGGGGCGCCTATTACTTCTTGCGCGGCATCATCAATCGGACGTTCGATGTGCGGCTGGTGTTCGGCCTGATCCTAGTGACATTGATGCTCGTGGTGATCATCGCGACGTTGACTGTGAGTCTGGGGCTGGGTGAACGCATTTTTCAAAATTTGTCATGGGATAGCAGCGCCGAGTCCCGGATCTTGGTGTTCGGTGTGTTTCGATTTGTCCGCCTGGATGAATGGCTGTGGGGTATGGGCCAGGACCGGATCGAGACGGTGCAGGATATTCTGAGGGCGACCACTTCGCTGTCGTATCTGGAGAATGTCTGGGTGCAGTTACTGATCCATTTGGGACTGGGCTGGTTCGTGCTGTTGGGCAGCGCCCTGGTGGGAATGATTATCAACCTGGCGTGGCGGGCGCCGCTACCGATAAAACTGGCCGCCATGTTGTTCCTGATTCTGATCTCCACCAATAATTCGCTGGCCTCCAAATCCCAGGATCTAGCGATTCTTGTGGCGATCCTGATTGGCGGCACCGCTGTCTCACGTTACCAGAACAGTTCGGTTGGCATTGACGGAGGGCGAGGATCATGACCAGTGACTCAAGAGAAAACGGCTCCGCCCATAAACTGGTGAGCGCCTTGGTTTTCAGTGGTAAGAAATTGGTTCCACGCGTAATACGCGAGCACATCAGCGAATACGTCAATAGTTGGCGAACTGCTCGTTCCCCGGATCGCGCACTGCTAATAAAAAGCATTCTTCCTGCATTTGGTCAAACGTCGGCCGTAGCGTTTCATAAAGCCATCCTATGGATTGGGTGTCGCCGCTATACCAAGAACTATTATTCATTACTTGAACATGGGGGTGCGCAATGCTGGACCCTTGACCTGGATCCGCGGGTCAGTCAGTGGGGTAGGGCCGGCCGCCATGTGGTTGGTGATATACTAAACTTGGCGGATATTTTCCCTGACATTCGCTTTGACGTCATCTTATGTAACGGGATCTTTGGTTTCGGTATCGACACGTCGTCGACACAACGGCGCGCCGCCGAAGCCATGGCGACGGTCATCACACCCGGCGGTTGGCTGCTGTTAGGTTGGAATACAGATCGGATCGCCGACCCAGTCCAGACGCAAGTAATGAAACCGTGGTTCGATCAGGCGTCACTACCAAGCGTTGGCGAGCGCTTTGTCGTTGCGCGCTCGACACATGTGTACGATATATTTCGGCGCTGCCCAGCCTGATCAACTGGCGCTCCAGGGTTCACCTTCGGCGTCTCGCCTAGTCGATTTTGACATCCCGTGGATTGTGCAAATTCACCCTGAGACGATACTCGCCGTCCAAGCCGATGATGATTAATTCCATCGGCGTATGTCTGATGGCAATCAAGCCATCGTCGGCGATGAATAGGTCAATGGTCTGGTTTTGGGGGGGGTTAAACCCGGCAATGCTGCCGCTGGCAGAGTTGATCCGCTGGCCGTTGAGGATAACCTGCAAGAGCGGGTATCGGCTATTCGCGATGGTATCCCAGCGGCGGTAAGGATAACCGATGGTTTGCAGGATGAACTCCTTCATAGAGTAGCCCCCGCCGCGCCCCTGATAAAAGCCCAGGCTGCGCAGATTAAGACGCAGCCAGGTGTCGGGAATCCCATCGCCGACATAGCTTCGCGTCGGCGATGCCAGATCGCGCCCGACATCGCGTCCTACCAGATACACATAAGGATTGGGTGGATCCTGAATATTATCGCCACCGAAGAATTCGTAAGAATCAACCGTCGGGTCAGGGTTCAATGGCGGCCGGGCCCGCTCCCGCCAACTCAGCGGGGTCGCTGGTTCATAAACCGGTCGGTTGGGGTCGATGATCACCCGCTCTATTGGTTGTACCGGAGCAGGGAAGCAGGTCGATATCGCAATTGTGGCGAATAACCAACGGGCCGCCTTCAGGCGCCAATGCGGTGCGGTTATCATAATCGATCAAGAAAGCGATAGATAAATTTGGGAATATAGAAACGGCGCTGATTCAATACTACTCCGGCGAGTGGAGCGCCGCGCGCTGTCAGGCGATCACGCAAGTGCGCGGCCACCGGCGAGCGGGTGGATTCTGCACGCACTACCAGTACCACGGCGTCCATCGCCCCGCTCAGTACAATGCCATCGAATGACTGGCTGGACGGTGGCGAGTCGACCACAATGGTCGCGAATTTTCCGCGTAGCAGTGCCCAGATATCGGGTCGGTTAAGGATGGACAGGGTTGGCGCTGGCGTGACAGTCTGACTGAAATCGGTCCGCCCGAGGATCAGCCCGAGGTCTGGCAGCTGGTCAAAGCGCAGTGGACAACTGGCCGGTGATGGGCCGCCGGGCATGCCCAGCAACCCACTGAGGTCGATATCCAGGTGTAGCGGCAATTCAAGGTTGATATTCGCTCCCTGCTGTTTGAATATCCGTTGGAAATGGATGAAGTGGCTATCCTGCCCCCAGTCGAAGTCAAGCAGCAGCACCGGGCCGGCGATATGTTGCGCGGTGGTCAATGCGAAATCCCGGGCAATGGTGGAAACCCCGTCACCGTATTGCGTACCGATAAATTGCACGACCAGGCCCTGCCCCTGCACCAACACCGGGTTCATGATACTGAACAGGCGGGCCATGACCGACGGGAACGACATGAACAACCGGGGATCCAAGCGTGGGTTGGCGGCCGCCGTCGGCGGCATGTCCGGTGTGTGATGGTGGTCAGGCATTTGATTCGCCGCTGCTGTGCTCGCTATGTGGATGCCGTGCGAAAAGGGAGCGTGCGCCGCTGGCACGCAGTCTGAGCGCTGCCAGGGAGTCCTCATCCCCAAATGGCAAGCGCGGCAGGGCATAGCGATTCGAGTCGGGATATACCGGCCCGCCATACGCCAACACCGCACTGCTAAAGCCGCACTCCCGGGCCAGCGTCCGGAGTGCCGGGGTGGCGCAATCGCGCTTGCCGAACGGGTACGCAAAGTGAGTCACTGGACGCCCACCCAGCGCCTCCAGGCGTTCTTTGCTGACTCGCATTTCAGTCCGGGCGGCGTCGTGGGGCAGGTCGGTCAGCAGCGGATGAGACACCGTGTGCGCGCCCAGTTCGATCAGCCCACTGGCC
>CAILVI010000202.1 GCA_903837595.1 uncultured Thiodictyon sp. | reverse complement strand
CCCAGCCCGGCCTTCTGGCTCTTGGGCTGCGGATACTCGGCCTGGTTTTCTGGGGTATCGGCCAAGGTCATCGTCGCCCCGTCGGCGAGGCGCACCCGCCGATTCCGCCAGTGCCACCAAGCCGGCGCCCCGTCCGTCATGAGCCCCCCGGTTTGGCGTGTCAGGCTCTTGATCATCGGCAACGGCAGCCGGGCGCGTGCCTGGCAGTACCCGCTGGTGCGGGTACTGAGGCGCGGCAGCCCGGCGATCAGACGCTTGACCGCGTAGTCGTCGAGCGCCTGGCGGCAGCTGCCGTCCGCCGACAGCGCTTGGGTCATGAACATCGCCAGGGTTTCGGTCGGCGGAAACGCCCGCTGACGATACGCTGGCGCCAGCGCCGCGACCCGATCGAGGAGCTGCGGGCCGGTCAACAGATTGTAGAAACCGCTGCCGTCGATCCGGTTGGCATGATCAAGGACACGTTGCCGCGTCGCGGCGCTCTGGTTACGATGCATGGGGGGTGGCTTGCAGAGGAGGCGGTTGGGTTTAGCAACTTTCAGCCTACCACCCTTGCGAGCTAGCCCCAACTTTTCAGGCGGTTGCGCTTAACTTAGCGCCATTCGGGCAAGGCCACTTATCGAAAGAGGTAAAGGCCGTCCCGCGCTGAGCGCCATCCGCGGTACCCCATGCAGTCATATTGTTATTTGGCGGCAAAGGTTCAGGTCGGGTCAGCGCAGCTAAACCCGACATTCCGCCGTGGGATGTCGGGTTACGACGCGCGTCAGGCACCTGCTGTTGGTTTCTGGGGCAATACCATGCGTGCCTAACCCGATCGACGGGACTCCGGAACGCCCACGAAAAAACCGATCCCGCTGGGGCAGGATCGGTTCCTTAGGCGTGGGGCGCCGATTACGGGCGGACGGTGTCGCAGCGGTTAATCTGCGCGCCACCGGCCTTGACGTTGCTCTTGATCTTCATGGCGATGCTCCAAACAGGATGTAAGGGAGATGCGGACAGGTCCCGCTTAGCGGCGGACGGTGTCGCAGCGGTTGGCCGCGAGACGGTTCTTACCCGGCGGATCCGGCTGGGGATTGAATGCGTCTCCGGCTCTGACGTTGCTTTTCACTTTCATGGTGATGCTCCAAACAAAGGGCTGTCATGGTTGGGTGTACCCGAGTGGCGAGCCGCTCGGTTGGGATCAATATAAAGGATCAGAAAAAAGGCGCAGCCAGCGAACGGCGCACTTCGCTGTAGGAAAATGCTGATACCGTGCCGGCTCGCCGCTGGCTGTCCCATGCTCCCGGATCGTCTCTCGCCCCCACGCATCTCGGTTACACCGGCCGCTGGACTGGATTCCGGCGTCCCCGGCGGAATGCGGGGGCGCCGCGGCTCAGGACACATCGCCCGCCTCCCACGGTTGCCCCTGGTCGAGGCGCACCCGTCGCCAGCGCGGATCGGCCCATACCTCCTCCCGGACCTGAATCTCAGCGTCGTGCAGTGCGCGATAGAGTGAGCCGGGGTTTTCCATGAGCGCCCGCGGGTCGCCATCCTCGACGATGCACCCGCCGTCCACCACCAGCACCCGGTCGAACGCCAGGGTCTCGCCCACGTCATGGGTAATACACAGCAGGGTGGCCTCGCACCAGTGGGCGCGGGTGCGCCCCAGCAGTGCATGACGCACAGAGCGCTCCAGTCCGCGGAAGGGCTCGTCCAGGATCACCAGGCGGGGGGGCGCGCGCAGCAGGCCCCGCCCCACGCGCACCCGCTGACCCTCGCCGCCCGACAGGCGCCCGCCACCCTCCCCCAGCACGGTTTGCAGCCCGTCCGGCAGGCGCTCGATGACCTCGAGCAGTTCGGCCGCGGTCAGCGCCCAGGACCAATCGGCGTCACCCTGGGCGCCATAGGCGAGGTTCTCGAGCAACGACCGGTTCCACAGGCGCACCGCGGGGTCGATCCACACCAGTTCGTGCCGCAGCTGCTCCAGGCGGGCGCTGTCCAGCGGTTCACCGTCGATCCGCACCCTGCCTGCCGCCGCCCGGTGCCAGCCCAGCAGCAACCCCATCAGGCTAGACTTGCCGGCACCGGACGGCCCGACGATGGCGACGTGCGCACCCGCGGCCAGATGCAGATCAAGGTCACGCAGCAGGGTATGACCGCCGGCCTGGACCGCGACCCCATCCAATGTGATAGCGACGCCGGGGGCGGCGGCCACCGGCGGGGCGGCCACCGGGGCGGCATCCCACTGTACCGGCGCACGCAACGGCTCCAGCAGGCGCAGACTGAGGTTGCGCTGGCCTGGCCATTGCCGCGTCAGTAGTGCGATCTCCTCGCCCAAGGCCGGGATGGCGAGCGCCCAATAAACCAGCAGCAGTGCCCCGGCGGGGTCGCGGTGGTCGGCGGCATACGCGAACAGTAGCCAGGCCGCCAGCGCGAATCCGCTCGCCGCTTGGAGACCCTCCAAGACCCATTGGGCGCGGAACAGCCGCAGCCGGGCACCGCCCCATTCCACCAGCAGGTCCTCCTGCTCGCGCCGGATCGAACCCTCGGCGCCGTGTGAGCGGATGGCCGTCAGGCCCAACAAGGCATCCAGGTAGTACCGCATGAGGGCGCCGTTGTGGGTGCGTGCCCGCAGATCGAGCTCCTGCAACCCACGATTTGAGGCCAGCGGCAGGGCAACCCCCAGTGCCGCGGCCAACAGGACGATGGGCGTACCGCCGGGATAGATCCAGGCGATGGCTGCGGCGGTGACGCCCAGTGTGAGGCAGGCGCGTAGCCACTGGCCCCCGAGTGACGGGAGGCGATCGAGTGCATGGACGGCATGGCTGCGCTCGGCCATATCGGAGACCGGACGGCTGCGGAAATACTGGTCAGGCAGCCGCGGTATCCGCTCCAGCACGGCGAGCCGCAGGCGTGTCTCCAGGCGTCGGCCCAACCGCAGCAGCGCACCGGTGACGCCCAGTTCCAGCCACAACAGGGCCAGGGCCAGCAGCATGAAATAGCCCGAGGCGGCCAGGCGTTGCGGCACTAGGCTTAAGCTCTGGCCCAAGTCGAGTGCGCCGCGCAGCAGCAGGGCCTCCAGGACGACGCCTAAGGCCGCCAGCAGTAGACCGCCGCCCAGGGCCGTCCAGGTCCAGGCGCCATCGCCGCGCAGCAGCGCCCACAGATCGCGCAGGGGGCGCGGCGGGGCCTCGGCAAGCGCGGCGGCCAATTCCAGGCCGAGCGGGGCTGGGGCTGCTTCATCCGTGTCCGCGATCGATGCCACCTGCCGGCCACGCACGCGGATCAGCACGGCGCCGATGAGTAGCACTTGCGCTTGCTCATCATCGCCGGGCGGCGCTGGACTCACCGACCAATAGGCCGCGGGGATCGAACGCTGCGCCGCGTCCGGGTCAGCCGCCGCGCGCCGCCAAAGTTTTTCCAATACAGCCCCGGCCGCGGGTCCCGACTTGAGGCCGTGGCCCTGGACCAGCGCGCCCACCAGGCGGGTCGCGGCGTCCAGTGCGGCCAGGTCCTGCCAGGCAGTGGCGTCCGCCGCCGCGGCCAGCCAGGCGGTCGCCTCCTCGCCCAGTCCCAAGTCGCGCAGCCGGCGCCCGAGCGGAAGCAGGAAGTCGGCGGAGCGTGCCCAGGCGTGCCAATCGGCAGCGCCGACCTGCATGCGGTGGATGAAGAGGTCGCGCAGCAGGCGCTCGCGCGTCAGCCAGCGTCGGCCGGAGGCAGGGTCCATGAGCTGAACCCAATCGCCATGCCGCCGCCACACCACCACGAAATGGGTCAGACCCGCGGCCAGGCGCACCACGACCAGGGCTGGCGGGGCGGCGGCCTCGGGTAGCAGCAGATGGTCCGACGGGAGCATAACCTGCTCGGCGTCCAGCCCCAGTGCGTTGGCGACCTCCTCCATGGTATCAATGGAGGTGCCATCCACCCCAGTCTGGCAGGCCTCGCGCAGGCGTTCGTAGCTCACCGGGATACCGAAACCCTCCAGCAGTGACTTGAGCGCGGCCGGTCCGCAATCCATGGCGGAGGTTTGGACGACCTCGGGAGCGAGAAAACGGCGTGTTGGAGTTTTCATCGCTTCAATGTGTCCCGGAATCCGCCGTCGTGCCGCCTGCGTCCGGCGTGCCGCGCCTGGTGGTCAGCCAGCGGCCCACGGCCCGCAATACCAGCCGGGCCGGGGAGGTCCGCTCCACTTCGATTTCAGTGATACCGGACAGTCCATGCCCGAGCGGGATAGCTGGCGCCGAGGCACCGTCCAGGGCCAGTTCCACCCGCACCTGCCCCCCCAACGGATCGTTACCAACCGACTCCACCGTGGCGGAGACGGTGCCATACTGGGTCCAGGGAAAGGCATCCAGCAGCAGCCGGGCCGCTTGGCCGGAGCGGATGCGGCCGACTGCCGCACTGCCAAACCAGGCCTCCGCGTGGAGGGCGCCGTCGGGTACCACGGCGCCCAGGACTTGGCCGGCTTGCACTACGGCACCGTTGTGCAAGGCCTCGACCCGCCCGAGGCGCCCGGCCATGGGCGCGCGGATCGCGTGTAGCTCGATCCGCTGCCGGATCGCGCGGTCATCGGCTTCGGCCGCCTGTACCTGACCTTCCAGGTTCGCGAGTTGGCGTTGCAGATCAAAGATGGCCGCCCGGCGATCGGCGATTTCCACCTCGGCCTCCTGCTCCAGCCGGCCGGTATTGGCATCGCGCGCCCGCACCGAGGCCTGGCCGGCCTCCACCTTGGTCTCGGCCTCTTGCACGAGTTCCTGGGTGACGAATTGCCGACCCGCCAGTCGGCGCCGGGACGCGGCCTGGGACTCGGCGAAGTGGGTCTGGGTGATGGCCTCTTGCGCATTGGCGCGGGATTCGGCGACCCGCAGCGTCTTAACGTTGCGCAGGGCCGTCAGCGCCGCCTCGCGCGCCCCGATCTCCGGACGCAGCTGATCCGCCTGGACCTTGAGGCTCACCAGGCGCCCTTCGCTCTGGGCCAAGGCGATGCGTTCGGCCTCCGCATCCAGTTCCACCAGCACCTCGCCGACGACCACCCGGCGCCCCAGTTCCAGATGGGTGTTGAGGACTCGACCCTCGATCCGGGTGGCGATCGGATGCGCGGCGGCGGCGGCCTCCAGGCTGGTCTTACTGGAAACTTCATAGACCCGGACGTGTCCGCCCAGGAACCAGGCGAACCAGGCCGCCAGCAGCAGGCCGGCGAGTCCGAGGCCAAGCGTCCGCGGGCCGCTGGAGTCGGCCGCGAGGGCGCGCCAGGTTCGTCCAAAGGAAACCGCCATGGGGTCAGTTAACAATGCTATGAATTGGGTCGCTGTAGTGTAGCGGCCTTTATGGATGACGGCGATCCGCAGTCAGACCCGGACACCGCCAGGCCAGGTGCGGGATTGCTGCGCCGGGGCCAGCCTCACTCCCGGCGGACAAGCAAGCGCATGAGGTAGAAGAGTTTCCGAAACCAGCGATTTGGCTAGTTTAGCCAAGACCGCCGCCATGGACCTCGCGATCTCCTGCAACCGCTTCACCCCGTCTGTATACAACGCCACCCACCCTGCGGCTGCGCAAAATCCGCGGCATCCACCCGGCGGTCGCGGCCGGGGCCACTCCAGCCCATGCGCTCGGCCTTACTGAGCCGCGCCGTCTGAAACGCAGGAAGCGCCACGTTGGCGCTCAATATTTGACCGAGCAGCCGTAGGGTCGGGTCACCGGGGCGGTCAGGGGCCGGCCAGCGTCCAGGTCGGCGATTGCCTGACGGACGTAGTTGCGGGCGCCGGGGATATCCGCGGGATCGGTGGTGGCGCGGTCGTCGATACCGCCCATGTAGACCAAGGTTCCGGCGGCGTCGATGACATACAGATGCGGCGTGGTCTTGGCCCCATAGGCCCGACCCAGCGTCCCCTGCGGGTCCAATAGAACGGCAGTCGGCGCCGCCTTGCGCTCGGCGGTCAGCCGGTCCGCTTCGGTCGGGCTCACATAGCCCTGATTGCCCGGGGCCGAGGAGATGACCGTGAGCCACACATAGCCGGCCGCGGTCGCCTCCCGCTGGAGAGTCTGCATGTTGCCGCTCCCATAGTGTTTGCGCACGTAAGGACAGCCGTCGTTGGTCCACTCCAGGATCACCTTCTTGCCCTTCAGCTCAGCGAGGCTCCAGGTCTTGCCGCCGGTATCGGCGACCGTAAACGGCGGCGCCGGCTGCCCCACTTGGGGCGCAGCGGCACCCCAGACGAGCCCCCAGGTCAAAAGTGCCCCGATCAAGGCGAGCGTCACTGGCGCCAGGGAGCAGGTCTTACGTGACTGACAGTCGAGTTGGGTCATTGAATTCTCCTGCGGTTGGATGTCGATCGCTCAGTGGTCAATGCCAGGCTATCTGGGGTCGGCGGGCGCGCTCCCCAGTGCCTGGCGCACCATGCCAGGGGTCAGGAGCTGAGGCAGCACGCGGGGCTCGCCGCCCGGCGGATAGTAGACATAGAGGGGAACACCGTTGCGGCCGAAACCGGCCAGATAGGCGCCGATCCCCTGGTCGCGATGGGTCCAGTCGCCCTTGAGATAGAGCACGTCCGCGGCCCGGAACGCGGCCACGACGCCGGTGGCGGTCAACGCTACCCGTTCGTTGACCAGACAGGTGATGCACCAGGCCGCGGTCATGTTGACGAAGACCGGCCGACCTTGGGCACGCGCCTGGGCAAGGCGCTCGGGCGAATAGGGCTGCGCCGGCAGTCCGGCCTGCGCCGCCGGGTCGCCCGCCTGCGCAACGGGTGCCGACGCACCCGCGATCACGAAGCCGAGCCACAGGGCCACCGCCAGCCCGGCCAGGGCCGCGGCGTCCCCGGCCAGCGGCCAACCGCGTCGCGCCATCGCCGTGCGCTCGCGTGCCCAGAGCCCAAAGCTCAAGGCGAGCAGCCCGGCGAGCACCCGGGCAACGCCCGCCGGCCCGGTCTGCACGCTCAACACCCAGACCAACCAGGCGGCGGTGGCGAACATGGGAAAGGCCAGGAGCTGTTTCAGGTGCTCCATCCAGGCCCCGGGCCGGGGCAGTCGGCGGGCGAGGCCCGGGGCGAGCGACAGCGCCAAAAAGGGGGCGGCCAGTCCGAGCCCCAGGGCGAGCAGGACGGTGAGTGCCAAGGGCCAGGCCAGGGTCAATGCATAGCCCAGGGCAACGCCCATGAAGGGTGCCGTGCAGGGCGCCGCCACCAGCGCCGCCAAGGCACCGGTCCCGAAGGCACCGATAACCCCACGGCCGGCCCGCCCACCGGCCAGACCCATCAGGCGGCCGCCCAGCGTGACGGCGCCCGCCAGGGACAGTCCCAAGACCAGAAAGACGTCGGCCATGATCGCCACGAAGGGCGGGTACTGGAGTTGGAAGCCCCACCCGACCGCGGTGCCGCCGGCCCGGGCGGCGAGCAGGATCGCCGTCAGACCGGCAAAGAAGACCAGGACCCCAGCGGTGTAGGCGAGCCCATGGGCGATGCGCTCCCGAGCGCCCAATCCCCCCTGCCCTGCCAGACTGAGCGCCTTGATGGCCAGGACGGGAAATACACACGGCATTAGGTTCAGGATCAACCCGCCCAGGAAGGCGAACGCCAAGGCGAGTGGTAGGCCCAACGTTGGCGCTGCCGCTGGGGCCGCCTGGTAGACCGCTTGATCCGGTGTCCCGCGCGTGGCGTTCACCTCGAAGGAACGGCCGCTCCCGTCGGCCCCTTGAACCGACAGGAGTCCGCCGGGGTCCGCCGTGGCGGCCACCTCGCCCGGGCTCAGGTCGAGCTCCAGCCGATCCCCGGCCAACCGCCAGGGCTGGTCCGCCGCTGGCTCGATCAGCCCCCAGGACCAGGGGAAGAAGCGGACAGCGGACGGCGCGGGTCCCAGCCCGGCACTGGGAAGTGACAGCCGCAGCCCGCCCGGTGACTGCACCAGCACCGCGCCAGCGAGCGTCCCCACAGGGAGTCCGGCACGCGCCTGCGCGAACGCCGTTGCCGCCTGCGGGTCGCTTGGACCGGCCGTGGCAGCGGTACGAAGGGTCAGTTCCAAGACCGCGGACTCCGGGACACAGTGCTCCTCGCACACCAGCCAATGGGCCCGTGCCCGCACCGGGATCGGCTTACCGATTGGCCAGTCCGCCGGGATCGACAGACGCACCGGGTGCAGGGCGCGGCCCGAGTAGCCGAAGTTAGCCAGCGGACCGACTCGGATCAGCGCAGGGGCCGGAAATTGGAGCGGACCGGCGCGCACGCCCTGCGGCAGGGTCCAGTCGATCCCCGGGGCCTCGCCGGAATCGCCCGGGTTGCGCCAATAGGTGTGCCAGCCGGGCCGGATCTCCAGTGACAGGAGCAGTTCCAAGGGCTGCCCGGGCACCGCAGGATCGTGCTCCGCCAGCAAGCGCGCGGTCACGTGTTCGGTGCTGACCGGGTTGCCCCAGGCCAGCAGCGGGGCAATCAGCAGGACCGCCCACGCCATCGCCCGCCCGGGCCGCACGTCGGCGCGCTGCCAGGTGCCGCAAGGGACCGCGCGTAGCGGCGCGCCACCCGGGACTCCTGGTACGAACAGATGCATCAATGTCCAATCGCTCACCACGTTGACCCCCTACCGGCGTTGATAGCTTCTCGACCCAAAACGTTCCGGACGGCACAGGAAACGCTCTCGCAGCCCCATTGGCAGGCGCCGACGGCACGCCCTGCCCATCAAGGCGCCGCTGCAAGTCACCATAGAGCGACGCCTGGACGTCGAGCCGCACCTGCAGGCACTGCACGCGCCCGTCCTGTTCGGCCAACGTGTGTCGTAACGCACGCTCCTCGGCGACCAGCGTCTGGCGCGTGGAGTCGACGATGGCCAGTTGCTCTGTCAACGTCGCGTTGTCGGCCGTCAGTCGCGCCTGGACCGTGACGCGCTCATCCCTTGCGCGCTGGACCTCGCAGCACAGTCTGGTGGGACTCACGCAGTTCCCGACGGACATCGGCCAATTCGGCGGACAGCCGGGCGCCGTCCTGGCCGCTGCGGATCACCTCGTCCTGTTTGTGGCGACCAGCGTCTGCGCGCGCTTGCGCGGTTCGGCCTGGAGTTGCTGCACCTGCGTCTCGTGGCGGCGCTGGTCCAGGTCACGCGGATCCTCGACCGACTGCCGGCCATGCGCCAGGGAGTCGCTGGCATGCCGATGTTTTTCCTCCATGGGTCATCGCGGAATTCGGACTTCATCATCAAGCCCATCAAGGACGGCACGGCGCTTAACCCCGTTGTCCGTTCCACTGCGCCTCGAACCCCTGATCAGGGTCGCCGCCAGGCCGAATAGAAGGGATCTGATCATAGGTTGCATGGCTCGTTCATCCTCGCACCGCGACCGGCGCTCCAGCGGCGCCCGGCCCAGTGCCGGAAGCGGTCCAGATACAGGTAGACCACGGGCGTGGTGTACAGGGTCAGGAGTTGGCTGACGGTGAGGCCCCCGACGATGGCGATACCTAAGGGCATCCGCAGTTCGCCGCCCTCGCCGCCGCCGATGGCGAGCGGCAAGGCGCCAAAGAGTGCGGCCGTGGTCGTCATCATGATGGGCCGGAAGCGCAGCAGACAGGCCTGATAGATGGCCTCCTCGGGTGGCAGACCCTGGGACCGCTGCGCGTACAGGGCGAAGTCGACCATCATGATCGCATTCTTTTTCACGATACCGATCAGCAGCAGCACCCCGATCATGGCCATGATGGTGAAGTCGAGCCCGAACGCGAGCAGGGCGAGCAGTGCACCGACCCCCGCCGAGGGCAGGGTCGAGATGATGGTCAGGGGGTGCACATAGCTCTCGTAGAGGATGCCGAGGACGATGTAGACGGTGATGATCGCCAGCAGAACCAACCAGGGCTGGGATTTAAGCGATGCCTGGAAGGCGCGGGCGGTACTCTGGAAGCCGCCGTGGATCGCGACCGGCATGCCGATCTGGCGGCTGGTTTCCTCGACCACGCGCACCGCATCGCTCAGGAAGCGTCCCGGGGCTAGGTTGAACGTGATGGTGCTGGCGACGAACTCACCCTGGTGGTTGACCGCCAGTGCGGTCGTCGTGGGAGCGTAGCGGCTGAAGGCAGCCAGGGGCACCTGGGTGCCGCTCGGGGTGCGGACCTCGATCTGGGCCAGCGCGGCCGGCGACTGCTGATAGTCGGCACCGACCTCCATGACGACGTGATATTGGTTCAGCGGCTCATAGATGGTCGACACCTGCCGCTGGCCGAAGGCGTCATAGAGGGTGGCGTCGACGAGTCGCGGTGTCACCCCGAGGCGGCTCGCGGTGTCCCGATCGATGGTCAGGGTGGTTTGCAGGCCCTTGTTCTGCTGGTCGCTGTTCACGTCGGTGAGCTCCGGTCGCTCGCTCAGAGCGCGCTCGAGCCGTCGTGTCCAGGTTTGCAGCTCGGTCGGGTCGTCGCCCTGCAGCGTGTATTGGTACTGGGAGGCACCCGCGCGCCCGCCCATCCGGATGTCCTGGACCGACTGGAGATACAGGTTCGCGCCCGGGACCCGGGCGAGTTTGCCGCGCAACCGGCCGATGATCTGATCCGCCGAGACGCCGCGCTCCGCCAGCGGTTTGAGTGTTACGAACATATTGGCGGTGTTGCGTTGCCCGCCGCCGGTGAAGCCGACCACATTCGCTACCGCCGGGTCGGTACGCACGATCCGCATCACCTCGGCAAACTTCACACTCATGTCCTGAAAGGAAATGGCCTGGTCCGCCTGGAGCGAGCCGTTGAGCCGGCCCGTATCCTGCTGCGGAAAAAAGCCCTTGGGCACGATCATATAGAGTTGGACATTCAGGGCCACGGTGGCGCCCAGGATCAGCATGATCAGGCGCGGGTGGCGCAAGGCCCAGCCGAGGCTGGTACGGTAGTGTCCATGGAGCCAATCAAAGCCGCGCTCCAGTTTGCCCATGAACCGGCCCGGTCGGGACTCCGCTTGGGGCCGCAGCAGCCGGGCGCACAGCATGGGCGTGGTGGTCACCGAGATCACCAGCGAGATCAGGACCGCGACCGACAGGACCACGGCAAACTCGCGAAACAGCCGACCGATGATCCCGCCCATCAGCAGGACTGGAATGAACACCGCGATCAGCGACAGGCTCATGGACAGGACCGTGAAGGCCACCTCCCGCGCCCCCTGCAGGGCCGCCTCCAGCGGGCGCAGGCCACGCTCGATGTGGCGCGAGATGTTTTCCAGGACCACGATCGCGTCGTCCACCACGAAGCCGGTCGCAATCGTCAATGCGGTCAGCGACAAATTGTCGATGCTGTAGCCCGCCAGATACATGACGCTGAAGGTGCCGATGAGCGAGACAGGCACCGCGACGGCGGGGATCAGCGTGGTC
Organism: uncultured Thiodictyon sp.; assembly: GCA_903837595.1. Lineage (GTDB taxonomy): Bacteria > Pseudomonadota > Gammaproteobacteria > Chromatiales > Chromatiaceae > Thiodictyon. The sequence continues at coordinate 18,458 of CAILVI010000202.1, read as the reverse complement.
CGTACATTGTGCAGGAACAGAAACACCACCAGGATCACCAGGACGATCGAGACGCCCAAGGCGGTCTCGACATCATGCAGCGAGGCGCGGATAGTGCCGGTACGGTCCATCACCACCTTGAGGTCGAGCGCGCCCGGCAGCGCGGCCCGCAGTAACGGTAACTGATCTTTGACCCGCGCGACGGTCGCCAGGATATTGGACCCGGGCTGGCGCGACAGGATCAGCAGCACCGCCGGGCGCGCGTCGGCGAGCCCCGCGTTGCGCACATCCTCCACCGAATCGACCACCTCGGCGACATCGCGCAGCCGCACCGCGGCGCCCTGGCGATAGGCGATGATGAGCGGGGCAAACTCGCTGGCCGTCTTGGCCTGGTCGTTGGCCTCGATCTGCCAGTAGCGTGTCGTGTCCTCCAGCGCGCCCTTGGGCCGATTGGCATTGGCCGCGGCGAGCGCGGTGCGCACGTCCTCCAGACCGATCCCATAGCGGTTAAGTGCGTTGGGGTTGAGCTCGACCCGCACCGCCGGCAGCGAACTGCCGCCGACCCGTACCTGCCCGATCCCCTGTACCTGTGAGAGTTTCTGGGCCAGGATGGTCGTGGCGGCATCGTACATCTGGCCCCGGGTCAGGGTGTCGGAGGTCAGCGACAGGATCATGATCGGCGCGTCCGCCGGGTTGACCTTGCGGTAGGTCGGATTGCCCGGCAGGCCGGTCGGCAGGTCCGCGCGTGCCGCGTTGATGGCCGCCTGGACGTCGCGCGATGCGCCGTCGATGTCGCGAGCCAGATCGAATTGCAGGGTAATCTGGGTGCTGCCGAGCGAGCTTGCGGAAGTCATCTCGGTCACGCCGGCGATGCGCCCGAGCCGTCGCTCCAGTGGTGTGGCCACGGTGCTCGCCATCACCGTGGGGCTGGCACCAGGCAAGTTGGTTTGCACCGAGATAGTTGGAAAATCGACCTGGGGCAGCGGCGCGACCGGCAGCAGCGGGAAGGCAAAGGCCCCCGCCAGCGCGAGCCCCAGGGTCAGCAGCGTGGTGGCGACCGGCCGGCGGATGAACAACTCGGTGAAGTGCATGTCATTCTTTACACGAGGCAAAGCTTCGGCTCAGGCCGACAGGCTGGTAACTGTGAGCGAAGCCACGAAAGTCGCACTGGCCAGCCCAAAATTAAACAACATTTACAGGATGTCTATTTTTACCAAACCCCTCATAAGGGTAAAAGTTGGCGGGCGTCTTGTCTTGTTAATTTCGTAAGACCATATAAGAATTAAAAAACGAGCAATGGTTTGTCCATAACCGACCAGTTTCGGACAGATACGCCAGTGGTGTACGAAAGTAGGCGAAATGGATTTCGGACGGCCGTTGTCATTCGTACACTGATTTCGGACAGCACGGTTGACACCCCCGCCTCGGCCAATTTGCCCTTTCCGAGGGGTTGGGCAAAAACAGCCGAGTACCTGCATACGGATGAATCGAGGCGGGGCTCGGGGTGGTCACCGATCGCCCTAGCCATCGCACGCCTTGTCCCCACTTAGCCAGAGGTGGAAGCACCGCTCCTTCGGAATCATGCTCCTTCACTCTCCACCACGGGACCCTGCGGATATGAAGCCCTCGCGTGCGCTTGCTCACGTTCGCCAACTCTGCTGCCTGGGGCTCGCTCGGGAGACCCTGATCGCAGAGCTACTGACGGCCGTCCAGGCGGTCATCCCTTCCACGGCGAACATCTTCGTCGGCCTGGGGCAGGACGGCTTGCCCTGCGATGTCATTCCGGAGTTTGTCATACCGGAGGCCCTCGCGGCCTTTACGGCCGACCTTCCACGGGTATTCCCGCCACTCATGCTTACGAAAAATCTCGCGATTTTTCAATCCCAGCGGATCATGGACGATCCCGCAGGACTGTGGGAGAATTTCTACCACAGTGATCTCTATAACCTGGTCTGGCGCCCCTATGACCAATACCACTGCCTGCAGGCCGTGGTGCGCGACGAGCGTCGGCCCGGCGGCCTACTGCACCTGTTCCGGGGGCGCTACAGCACAGCGTTTTCCTCTGAAGACAAAGTCTTATTGGAGCGGCTGCTGATCTACATCGAGCATGGCCTGCAAGCCGCCGTCCCCGCCATGACCGACTATGCCGACAGCGGGCGCAACGAAATGCTGATCCTGGACGCCCAGGGTGCCCTGCTCCACGCCAGCGCCGCCGCCCGCGAGTTGCTCGCACTGGCCTGTTTCCCCACCTACCGCATTGGCACGGGCAACGCCCTGCCCCTGCCCCCCGAACTTGAACAGATTTGCCGAAATCTCCAAGGCATTTTCCTGGGGCGCAATGCCCCCCCACCCGTCGTTCAGCACGTGAATCCCCGTGGGCGATTCATCTTGCGTGCCCACTGGCTCGACCCGCTGCGGCCCGCCGCGGGTAAGCTCATCGGTGTCACCATCCAGCATCAGGAACCGGCGGTGCTTCAAACCTGGCGTGCGATACGGCAATTGCGGCTCTCTCCCGTACAGATGGAGGTCTGCCTGCTGCTCGCGCAGGACCACTCCCAAGAGGCGATCGGCCAGCGGCTGAACATCAAGCCGACGACGGTCAAGGACCATGTCCGCAAGCTCTACGACAAGCTGGGTGTCGGGCGTCGTGACGAATTGACGGCCCGTTTGGCCGTCGCCCGCGCACTCTGTTAGGACGATGGGAGAAAACGGGAAACCGCCGCCGCTCGCTGGTCCAGACGCGATACCCTCCCTGGGGAGGGTAGTCGGCGCTCAGGGCCCTAATAGAATCGAACCAGGCGCCCCGGTTAAAAAACCAGTGGCAACGCAGGGATTGACGCCTTGATCAGCGGCACCGTGATAGAACTGATGTCGGAGATGTCCGATACCGTCTCAGAAATTTCCGACACGTTGCCGCTGCTAACGCTGATGGATAACCGATGTCCCAGCGATCACACTTACCACTGTAAGGTCCCCCACGGGGTCTTGCCGCCATTGCGCAGCCAAACCCTGAACAGGGTTCAACAAGAAAATCGGAGGCATTTATGAAAATCCCGAGCAAAGCCTGTCTGGCCGTTGCTGCTTTAGTGCTGAGCACCAGCGCGTTCGCCAACACCGGCTATTATGTCCAGAGCCCAATTCAGACGACGATTCCGGCGGGACCGACGAGTAGTTTTGGGGTGCCAGTCGCCGTGCTGACAACGACGGTCGAGCCAGGCAGCTATCTGATTACCGCGCGGATCGACGGGCAGTCGACGGCACCCAAGAGCGGTGCCCAGTGCTACTTTTCCTACAACTATGATGGCCATCAATATCAGGTGGGCACTCAATATTACACGGTGAACACGTCGTCCGACTGGACGCGTCAAGTCAATGTCAGTGCGGTTGCGCTGAACAGGTTCACCACTCCCTTACCCGCCCAAGTCTCTCTGCTGTGTACGCATGGGTATCTCTACTCCAACAGTTCGATATTTGGCGGTGAGATGACCCTGACGCCGGTCGACAATATTGGGTTGTGACCTCGATCGGCCCAGATCAGGACGGCCAAGGCAAAGCGCGTAGCGGCCAGATCTGGATACACGATTAGCTCCTCTCCCACGGTTAAGGGAGGGGGGCGCTAGTGGACCTTAGTGAAACTCCTAATGCCATTTCTTAGAAGTATGTCTTAAGCTAGCATTTTTCTAGTTCCATGGGTTCCTACGGTGTCTCTGCTTCAGGCTGCCCCGGTTCCGGTGACGGATCGCGAACGGCAAGACTTACAATCACTTATTCGGCAGCGGACGTGCCCGCAGCAAATTTCTTTGCGCGCGCGGATTGTTCTGCTGGCGGCGGACGGACTCGGCGTGCGCGAGACTGCGGCAGAACTGAGGATCGGGCGCTCAACGGTGCAGGCGTGGCGGCGCCGGTGGACGGCCAGCACCGAGGGGAGTGTCCAGGAGCGCTTATCCGACGCGCCGCGCTCGGGCACGCCCCCGACCTTTACCGCGGAGCAGATATGCACGATTATCGCATTAGCTTGCGAGCCCCCAACGGACAGCGGGCGTGCGATAACCCACTGGACGCAAGGCGAGCTCGCCGATGAAGCCGTCAAACGCGGATATGTCGACTCAATCTCGCCGCACTCCGTGGGGCGTTTTTTAAAATCAGGCGCAGCTAAAGCCGCATCGCACGCAAGGGTGGCTGAACGCCACGCGCGATAAGTGCTTTGACGAACGCTGCCATGACGTTTGCGAGACCTACCGGCTTGCGCCAGCGCGTGCCGCCGCCGGGATCGAAACGGAATCATTTGACGAAATGACCGGTATTCAGGCGCTTGAGCGTATTGCGCCGACGCGGCCGATGACCTCGGGACGCGTCGAGCGCCGTGAGTTTGAATACATCCGCCACGGCACCCAGACTCTCATTGCGGGTTTCAACATCGTCACTGGGCAGGTGAACTCCCGGCTGGGACCAACGCGCACAGAAGAGGATTTCGCGGACTTCCTCGCCGCCCACGTGGCGTCGCGCTCGCACGTCCCCCAGTTGCATTGGGTCATGGATAATCTGAACACGCACTCCTCCGAAGCGGTCGTCCGGTTGGTGGCCGACGAGATCGGTTTTCAAGGTGATCTCGGCGTCAAAGGAAAGCGCGGAATCCTCAAGTCCGTAGCAACCCGGCAACGGTTCCTGAGTGACCCAGCGCATCGCATCGTCTTTCACTTTACACCGAAGCATAGCTCGTGGCTGAATCAGATTGAAATGTGGTTCTCGATTTTGGTGCGCAAAGTCATCCGGCGGGGAAACTTTAAATCCGTGGAAGACCTCAGCGCCAAGATCAACGCATTCATCGAGTATTTCAACAAAACCATGGCTAAACCCTTCCGCTGGACCTACACCGGAAAGCCCCTGGCCGCTTGAGCCAAAATGGTATTAACACTTCCATCCTTCACCACTAGGCAAGGGCAGCCCCTCCCCCTCCCCTCTCACAGCGCGAGCGTCGCAAAAACCCCCTGCCGCCGACCAAGGGCGGTTGTCGGAGATCCGTGTGGGAGAAAATACCGCAGGGCGCGTTCGGCCTGCCGGTCATGGCCGACCCAAATTGGCCAGTCCAGAACCTCGAACCCCGTACACAAAAATTGGCTTAACCCGATTTTACGTTCCAGTGCGCCTCAGACCCCAGCTTCGGGACCTGGGTCTTGATGATCTCCTTCTCGACCACGGGTTCGGGGTAACCGACCTGGACCACCCGGAAGCGGTCCACGAACGCCAGGTTCTGGCGCAAGCCCCCCTGATCGAGGCCCGAGCCGTCGCCCACGCCCACCGAGTTGCCGGTTGCGAACACGCGAAACTTCGGATGCGGGCGGATGACCTCCCCACCGTTCTCAGCGATCACCAGGGGCTGGCCCCCGATGACGTCGTTCAACCCCGCCAGTTCCGGGCAGGATGACAGGGTGAAGGGCGGCTGCGGGCGGCCTTGGTAACGGAGCGACCCTGTGTGTAGAGGTCTCTTTTTGGTCGCTCGAATCGTCAAAATCACGTTTGGCGAATGATGTCACCTCGTGTGTGCCGTTAGGCGGCGGCCACTTGAAGTGGCGCTCGGCGAGTCAGTGAGCTACACCCGTATCGGCCGATCGCCTTATGGCGGAGGCATTGGATGCGGGGTCAACCGCTTGTGAGACTCAAGGCCCCGCGGTCCCGCCAATGGCCGGACCGGGGGCCTTGTTAGGGGGCGATGACTTTCAGCAAGGACACGGGGGAAATCCGGCCTCGACGTTGCTCTTGACTTTCATGGCTTTTCCCCCCTTGCGTGACGGTGTTTGTTAGCGGCCGTACCTACCCGATCCGCCGCCCCCGCCAAAAATTTCGCCGGCCTTGACGTTACTCTTGACTTTCATGACAGTTGTCCTCTCGTTTTGTTGGAAAATCGCCGGATCAACGGCGGACAGAGTCGCAGCGGTTCAGCACGACCGAACCAGCCTTGACGGAGATCTTGACTTTCATGGCGCTCCTCTCCTGCAATCAGCGGGTGATTGAGTACCGCTGCAAGGTTCTATCCCGGGTCCGTGTAATTGTCAGTATGGTTGCTCGGGCATCATCTATCCATCAGGGTTGGCCGCGGCACCGTGTCGGAAATGTCTGAATAGCGTATCGACATCTCCGGCGTTGGCTCCATCCTGGCGCGGCAACCAGGGCTCAATTCCTGCCTAGCGCCGGCCGATCCTCCAGCCGGTGCTTATGATTCGATTCTAGTGTGATCTCGGACGCGGGCTACCCTCCCCAGGGAGGGCATCGTGTGTGGCAGAACGAGGGGGCGGCAGGCCGCCGGGCTAACTCGGTACAGCCGCGAGGGCCAGGCGGGCAGTCAGTTCGTCGCGCCGGGCCGCGCCCAACTTGTCTTAGAGCTTGCGGACATGGTCCTTGACCGTCGTCGGCTTGATGTTCAGCCGCTGACCGATCGCCTCCTGGGTAACCGGTCTCTACGCGGCGTCGTTGCTCAGGATCGCAGGTTGTGCAAATCTGACCGCAGTGGGTTGTGGCCGAAGTACTGCTTCCACAACCGCGGGATGAGCCGGTGGACCTCAGAGGCAGGATAGCGATCGATACGCTGGAGCGCGCCGACCTCGGTGAAACCGAAGAGCCAGTTGCGCCGCTTATCGCGAGTTCGGCATAACCGCTCTTATTGGGCCATATTGGGGGCACGATTAGCACCGACGCGGGCTGGTTACACGCTGGGATGGCCGCCCCCGAAGGGCGACCCACCGGCTCGCCTAGAGCAGGATGGTGATGGTCTTCTGATAGCCGGCCGCGCCGTGGATATAGCCCCAGCCGTTGATCACGCGGTCCCAGGCGTAGAGGAAGAACGAATGGCCGCAGCGGGTGGAGGTGGGATCACCGGCGACGGTGCAGTTCCAAGCCAGACTCGGCACGACGGTAGCGGTGGGCCCGGTCCACAGGGGTCCGCCGCCAACGTGCGCGCTATAGTTGTCGGAAGCGACCGGCGCGGACTTGTTGTCACCCCAATAGCTGGTGAGGCTCCAGCCGAGCAGATGGCGGGGAGCGGCGGCGGCGATGTCGAAGGTGAAGTTGGGCGTGCCGCTGGTGACGATGCCGCAGGTTCCGACGACGGCGCCGTCGTGCCAGATGGCGTTGAGGCTCGCGGTGGGGTGCGAGTTGTCGATCATCAGCGTGGCCGAGCGGCCGGTATCGGTGGCGAGGCCGATCTCATTGGCGAGGTTCGCGGCGCTGAACAGGCGGACCTGGACTGTGACCAGGCCATTGGGCAGGCCGCTGGTATCGTAGAGCATGCCGAGCCAATAGTTCAGCCAGATGGCGCCCGCGGCGTGCACGGGGTAGAAGCCCCCGCTCGGGGTTATGGAGGTCGCATCGAAGCGGTTGAGCGCCGTGTTCCACAGGTAGTCGGTGTAGGGCTGTGTGAGGGTCTGCGGGACGCCGCCCGCGGGCGTGACCTGGACCTGATAGAACTTGGCGCCTTTGTTGCGGGCGCCGTCGTGATTGACCATCAGCGGGAGGGTGCCGCCGAAGGGGCAGTTGCGCACCTGGAAGAAATAGCTCGGGTCCGAATGGGTGTCGGCATAGCCGCCGACGATGTGCGTGGTGTCGGCGGGGACGAAGCCGATACCGAGCAAGATGGGACCCGCGGCGGAGTAGACGCCGCCGGTCAGGTAGGCCTCGTCCAACTCCGAGGCGCAGATGACGACCATGTGCTCGGGGCTGATGACGGCGACCGCGTAGGGATTGGCCGCAGTGGGTCCGACGACGGTCCCCACGGTGGCCGGGGTGGTGGTGAGGTCCAGCTTCATCAGGCTGCCGCCGACCACGGGGAAGAGGATCACGCTCTCGCCAGCGTCGCTGAAGGCCAGGCGCCGCGGCCCGGTGAGACCGCCGACGAGCGTGACGCTGGTGTTGGCCTGGAGATCGATACGGCGGATTTCGCCATAGTCGCCGCAGACATAGATGAAGCGGCCGTCCCTGGTCGGGAGCAAGCCGCGTGTGTTGCTAAAGCCGGTCATGACGGTTGTCACCACCCCGGTGTTGAGGTTGATGCGCTTGAGGTCGGGGCCGCCGACGACATAGGCGTAGCCATGCGCCTCGTCCAGGCCGAGTTGATCGATGTTCACGCCCAAGCCACTGGCCACGACCGTCGCAGCAGCGCGATTGAGGTTGGTGAGCGACAGTCGCAGCAGCTTGTCGCCGTCGACCACATAGGCGTGCAGGCCGTCGGCGCTCAGCGCGAGATCGATCAGCACGCCGTAACCCGTGCCGACGACGCTCTTGGCGTGCGTGTGAACGGTGACTGAGACAATGGCGTTGTTGCCACAGTCGACGACTAGCAGTTGGTCGAGGGTGCGGTTGTAGGTGGCACCGATGGCATCGGCAAAGCCGGTGGCGATGGCGGTCAGCGGGGGCATAGGCATGATCGTCCTCCTACAGAGTTATGAAGATTCGCCGCCCGGGCGTTGCACCCGGCGGCGGGGCGTCTCCGGCGGATAAGCTCATTGGACCGCCTTAGGCCAATATTGAGCATTGGGTTGCGGCGAGGAACTTACAAGCGATCCCGGCCAGACCATGCGGCCATGCTCGCCCGCCCGGGCGTGAGGACGCTGGCAGCGCCGCACCCCAGTGCGGCGAGGCCTCACCAACCACCGCGACTTTGCATGCGGCCGAGAGGCGGGGCCGCGCTGGGGCGTGCTGGGGTGCGGCGCCCCCAGGGACCCGGCGCTCGCACCACTGCGGTCCAGGGCTTCAGCCCAAGTGGTGCCAAGGCTGAGTCGACTTGGACTCCGGCCGCCTGATTGGGCAGAGAACAAAAGATCAGTGCCAGAAGACGGGGGGACCACAGCACCACTTTACTACCCAGGCGGCGCCGCGTGCTTGTATACACACGAGTAAGTCACCGACGAGCCTGCCGACCCTGACGCCGACGCTCAACCGCCTATTGGTCCAGGACTTTGTGACCCAAGACCCACCCTGCTTCGCCCTCGGCATGACCGAGGAGCGCGATCAGCCGTGCGCCGTCCTGGCGTTGCGTCCGGGTCTGGAGATCCCGCCAGGCACCACCGACCTGGGCTTCAACCTGGGCTATGCGGTGTTGGGTGGCGCCGATTTCGAGTTGATTCAGTTCACCTTCGAGCTCTACGGGTTCGCGACCTACAACGTGCAGCTCAATCCCAGCTGGTCCGCCGCGTCGTGAGCCGCATGCTTAAGCGCAGCGATTACTTCATCCTGACCCTCGGCCCTGAGCAGCAGGTATGCGCGTTTCGCGTCGATATCGGTCCGCGCGACCTGGGTGGCTTGCGGCAAAACATCTCTCAACGCGTTCACGACATGGTCTGGACCCGGGCCCGCAGGCAGCGTCGGCCTTGGCAGAGGCGGACCTCGTCTATAATATTCTGCTCAACTGGGACCACGCCGAGTCGGAGGACTATGCAAGACTCCCGGCCGTGAGCCCTACCGCCCGGCAGATCCGCGTCGCGGGTAAGGCGCTGCGCACCCGGCACGACTCGCCCTGACAGGCATCCTAAGCGGCGAGATAGATACCCCACTCCCAATTGAGCGCCCTAATGCCGGATAATGCCGGATAATGCCGGACCCTACCGCAGTCATGTGCTGGGAAGCGCGCGGCGGGGCTTGGGCTCGCCGGGCGACTCGCGGCCCGGTTCGCGCCACTCGACGGGCTCTTGATCAACGAGGACACCGCGCTCCTCATGGGCTCACTGCTGCGCTTCGGACTGCTGGCCCTGGTCATGGTTATCACCCGCCGGCTGGACTGTCACCCCGGGTCGGCGGCCGCGGGCGTGCCCGGGGCCTGCTGGAGCGGTCCGCCGGCAACGCCTGGTCAGGTCCTCGACGGCGCGGCCGTCACGAGGACGTTGAGCCCAGGACCTGGCCGCAAGGTTCCTGACGCTGCTCCACCGTCGACCCTCAACCGTGGCTGACTGCCGCGCAAGGAGGTCTCCCCCGGCGCGGGCGGCGCCAGGGCCTCGTTCTCACTGTTCAGATCCCAATGCCGCGCCCCCAGGTTCCAGGGGTTGGACAAGAATCACCATAAGAGCGCCGTCAACCAAGGAGCCCACCCCATGAGCCTGATCGCCAATTTGTACGGTCGCCTGGGTGGCGATCCCGTGGCCCGCACCACCAAGAGCGGCAAGGACATGACTACGGTCCACGTCGCCGTGGATGTCACGCCCCGGGACGCGGCGGCGCCGGAAACCCTGTGGGTGGGTCTCCTCGCGTTTGGTGCCGCCGCGCAGACCTTGCAGCGGGCGCAGAAGGGACAGATGGTCGCCGCCCTGGGGCGCATGACGCGCGGCGTTTATACCCCTGTGGACGGCGAGCCGCGCGAGTCCTGGGCCATGCTATGCGACTCGCTGGTGGTGACAATGTCCGCCAAGCCGACCGGCGGCGCGCGCTCGCAGGGTCACGGCGAACCGGCGCGGGACCCGGTGTCCCCAGTTGAGCCGGAGCCAGTGCCGTTCTTCGATGACGAGATCCCGTTTTGAGCGGGTGTGATGAACAAAGGCACTCACCTGGTAGGACCCTTGAACGCCCGATGTCGCCCACCCTGACCTTGAATGCACCTGTCGCACCCACCGCCCTTGCGCCTGTGCGTCCGCGGGATCTGGCCGCGGACTACCCCGCCTGCTTCGACTGGGTAAACCCGCGCCCGCTCAAGCGGCACATCCACAAGGACCTGGCCAGGATCGACCAGCCGGGCGCCGCGCTCCCGGACGCCGCCGACGGCGCGCAACGCCAGGCGGCGGCCTTGCAGGTCCAGCGCCAAGTCAAGTCGGCGCTGGCCGACTACTGCTCGGTGCTGTCCGCATTGACCTGCACGACCAGCCCGCCGGTATGGTCACCGAACGGGAAGCCGGTTACGCCCAAGCGCTGTTGCGCGGGGAGGTCCCGCCAACGCGCCCAACGCAGACCGCCGTCCTTGCACCCGACCTGCCCCAGGCGGTCGGCGAACAATAGGCGGTTAGGCAGCCCGGTCAGTGGGTCGTGCTCGGCCAGGTGTTCCAGTTGCCGTTCGCGCTCCTGGAGCTTGGCGGTGAGGTCCAAGGTACAGGGTGATGTCGCGCACGGACTCGATGACGCCCAAGACCTCGCCCGTGAGGCCGAGCAGCGGCGAGCCGACCACCTCAACCCAATAGGTCTCACCGTCCGCCCAGCGGTCACAATGGACCACCTTGACCGGCCTCCCGCTCGCCAGGACCTCGGGCACCGGGCAGGGGTGCTCAGCACTGTCGCAGGGCGTATCGCGGCCATGGATGGCGCGGTAGCAGGTCAATCCACAGATGTCCTTGGCCGACACGCCCGTCGCCTGCCCTGCCGCCTGATTCATCAACAGGAGTTGGTAATCGGTGCCGATGACCACGATGATGTCGCCGATCCCGTCGATGACCGACTGGAGGAACTGCTGTTGAGCGAGGAGCGCGGCACGCACCTGGGTGATGTCGGTGGTATCCGACAGGAGCACACGGCAGGCTGCCGGGGGCTCGCCGGTCGCGCTCGAACCCTCGAGCTGGATGGTCAGGTGCAGGTTGCGCCGGGGCTGGGGCGGGTGTTCCAGGCCGACAGCAATGGCCGCTTCCTCGCCGTGATCCAATACGCGCGCGAGGCTCGCGAGCAGGGTGCGCCAGTCCCCGGGGGCGAGCCAAGTGCCTAGGACCAGGTCCGGCATCCGTCCGCGGGCCACCCCCCAACAGTTGGGCCGCGGTCAGGTTCATTTGGCTGATCCGGCCCGCCCGGGTGATGGTGGCATAGGCTACCGGGGCGAAGTCATAGAGATTGGCGTAGCGGTCGCGCGACTCATCCAGAGCCTGCTGGGCGGCGAGTAGTCCAGCAAGGATGCAGGCGGTCTGGTTGCGGAGGGGGGATTGGTGGGCATGGCGGACTCGACGTGGAATGGGGATCGTCGTCCCGAGGGACGGCGCCGCGCACTAGGCCGCGTGGTGGTCGTCCGTTCTTGCACTTTGCGTACTTGATTTTGCGTTGCGTGAGGTACCCCCCCACCACCCGCCCCCGCCTGGCGGGCGACAGTTCCGCGAACTCGGCGGCGGTGGCCTGCGTAATCCGGCGCTGAGGCCTGCTCGGTGCTTAAGTTCAGCACGGGGGAGTGCGAATCAGGTTAACGGAGCGTTTCGGGGTTCGCCGGCGGGACTCACGCCATGGCGCGGACGGTTAGCTGGCTGCCCGCCCCTCCCACCTCCCCCACGCAGCGCTTGCGCGTACTCAACCATCCCAGCGACGACCTGGAACGCCCCGTCGCGAACGTCCCCGGCATGACCGTCGACCACGGGGCGTGAAACCGCGGAGGGGGCATGGTGGGGCCGGGATAGGGCGAGCGCATCGGCGTAGAATGACCCGAGGTTGACACTGGTGGGAATCCCGCAAGCCGCTGAATCGCTGTCTCTCAACTGTCTACTATTATGGTTTTAAGGTACCTTGGAGAGACTTCCACATCCGCGTCAGTGCTGGGTCTACCCCCCGTTTCAAACGCGGGTATGCTGCTGGTGCCAGCAATAAACTGGTTGGTTTCAACCCCAACCTAATTTCACGCACACTGATTCTTGATCAGTTAAAAATAGCGACCGCCAGGGAAATGGCCAAGATATACCACAAAAGATAGTAATTTAATGCCAAGTAGCAAGCGCAGGTATGGTCGGCGGGGCCTCGTGGTGATCATCGGCATCAGTATCTTCGTGTGGCTTGGGGCCGCATGGCACATTGCCGATTACCTGACGCAACGGCGCGCGAACGCTGCGCTGACCGCGGGACAGGTGCGTCTTCAGACCATCATGCCGGCGCTTTCTGTCGGCATGACGAACTATCTCAAACTGATTCACAGCATTCCGGCCATGGTGGGTCAGCATACTGAGGTCACGGCCGCACTCAGGCGCTTTGCCGTAACCGATCAGTCGCCCGCGCTGTCGAACTCGGAACGACAATTAGCATGGACCGCTGACGCTGGACTGAGTCAGGTCGATCAGTTGCTCGACCATGCCGCCGTCGGTATGGGGGTATTTAACGTACTATGGCTACTCACTCCGGATGGCTATTGCATTGCCGCCAGCAATTACCGCCTGGGCGAAAGCTTTATTGGCACCGATTATAGTGATCGGGACTATTTTCGCGAAGCCAAGATCGGCCGTTTCGCCCAACAATTCGCCGTGGGAAGAAAGACTGGCATCCCCGGACTCTTCTTCTCGGCCCCGGTCGAAGACCATGGACAGGTCATCGGCGTCATTGCCGGAAAGATCAACCTGTCGGTTCTGAATAATTGGCTTGGACAATCGAATTCATTTCTTGTCGACCGCTTCGGGGTAGTGATTCTGGCCAGAGACAAGAGTCTGGAGTTCCTGGCTTTGCCCGATGCCAGCGTGCGCATGCTCAGTCCCACCGAGAGCAATGCGCGCTATCTCAAGAAAGAATTCACGTCACTCGCCATCGGCCCCTGGGGCGATGACCGTTACCCTCAGTTGCGGCGTTTCAACGGCAGTGACGTACCCGTGTTGATTGCCCAGTCGTCATTATCTGAGGAAGAACTTGAGATATATAGCGTGGAGCCGCTTGCCGAGTTCCTTAAAATCGATAGCGATGGCCGCTGGTTGTTTGTTTTGCTGGCACTGCTTGGGTTCTCCCTGATCGGCTGTGCGGCGGCGATCTGGATCTATGTCCGGCAGATGACATGGGCGCGACGGGCCTTGCGCGCGCAGCTCGAGGAGCTTGATCAGGCCAAAGAGGCGGCCGAGGCAGCAAATATCGCCAAAAGCCAGTTCCTGGCCAGTATGAGCCATGAAATTCGCACCCCCATGAACGGTGTACTGGGGATGTTGGAGCTCCTCAAGGCGACCGAACTGTCAACCGATCAGGGCCAGTATGTCGACGGCGGAATCAGCTCCGCCGAGGGGCTGCTAGGGGTTATTGGGGATATCCTCGATTTCTCTAAGATCGACGCAGGCCACTTGGAACTGGAGCGTGCCGCATTCAACCTCCCGGAATTGGTGGAGGAGACCATGCAAATGCTCGCGGGTAAGACCCTGGCCAAGGGATTGGAGGCGATCTGCAATGTGGAGGCGGACGTGCCGACCACGGTGATCGGTGATTCCACCCGCTTGCGTCAGGTCCTGATCAACCTGATCGGCAACGCCATCAAGTTTACCGAGCGCGGGGAAGTGGGGTTGCGAGTCTGGCAGGACGCCGACGATGCGCAAGGCCCCCGGATCGGGTTTGCGGTATCTGACACCGGTATCGGGGTAGCCCCGAGGCGCGTGAGCACATCTTCGAGGCCTTCCGCCAGGCCGACAATTCGACCACCCGCCGCTTTGGCGGCACCGGTCTGGGGCTCGCAATCAGTCACCAGCTCGTGGCGATGATGGGCGGCAGTCTGGACCTGGCGAGTACCCCCGGGCAGGGCAGTCGCTTCAGCTTCGTTATCTTAATGGAGCCGGCCCCGGTGCAACTGGCGAACCCGCCCTGGTATGCGGGCGAGGCACAGGTGTTGGAGGGACGGCGCGTCCTGATTGTCGACGACAATGCCACCAACCGGCTCTATCTGCATGGCCTGTGCCGCGCCTGGGCGATGGTGTGCGAGGAGGCCGTAGACGGCCCCAGTGCCCTGGAACGGTTGGCCGCAGCCCAGGCCGCCGGGCGGTCCTTTGATTTGGTCCTGCTGGATCGGATGATGCCTGACATGGATGGATTCGAGGTACTCACCAGGCTGCGCGCGGACCCGGTCGGGCGCGCGCTGCGGGTGGTTATGCAGACATCAATGGACGAGGCGGCGGAGGGACGCAAGGCGCGTACGCTCGGCGCCGACGATGCACTGCTCAAGCCGGTGCGCCGGCGCCGGCTCCTGGAGTCCCTGTCACAGATCTTTGGCGGCGCTCACCCGCGTCCCGCCGAGGCGGCGCGCCCGCCCGAACGCCTCCGCCTCGACGGCTGCTGCGTCCTGGTCGTGGAGGACAACAACATCAACCAACAAGTCCTACGCGGCATCCTGCATCGGGCGGGATGCCAAGTCCTGATCGCCAACGACGGGGCCGAAGCCTTGGAGATTCTGACCCAGCGCACGTTCGACGTGGTGCTAATGGACCGCGAGATGCCCGTACTAGACGGCATCGCCACAACGCGGGCGTTGCGCGAACATGAGCATGAACGCGGGGGCACAAGACACCAAGTGGTCGTGGCCCTGACCGCCCACACGTTCGCGGCGGAGCGCGAGCGCTGCCTGGCTGCCGGCATGGACGATTTTTTAACGAAGCCGATCCGCGCCCCCGATCTGCTCGCGACCCTGGATCGCTGGTGGATCGCGCCCCGCCTGCCGGCACCGGTCGCGGCGCCCCAGCCACCGCCCGCGGCATGCACCGTCCTGCCGATCGACCCCGGCGCGATCGAGGACCTACGCGAAGCCATCGGCGACATCGCCCCGGTACTTCACGCCGCATTGGCGGACGTACCAGCGCGCCTTGCCGAGCTGCGACTCGGGGTCGAGACCGCCGAGCGGGAGTGCATCCGCAGCGCGGCCCATGCACTCGCCGGGTCCGTGGGTAATCTGGGTGCACATACGCTGGTCCAACTGGCCCGAGACCTGGAGGCGCTGGGTAAATCCGGCAATCTGAGCACCGCCACAGAGCTGCTGGCCGCACTGCAAGCCGAGGCCGAGCGGTTCCTGCCGGCGCTGGCCGAGTTGCTGGCTGCGCCGGCCGCGGTGTCCCCCGCCGCGCCGGACCGCACGGGGATTTGCGAGCGGGACCGACCGTATCGCGCACTGGTGGTTGATGACTCCACCATGCTGCGCACCGCCATTGCGCATTTCCTCATCCGCCTGGGGTTCGAGGTCCAGACTGCGCACAATGGCCAGTGTGCCCTCGATCTATTTCAAGCACGGGGGGCCGACCTGGTCTTGCTCGATGCAGCCATGCCGGTGATGAACGGATTCAGCGCCTGCGAGGCGATCCGCGCCATCCCCGCGGGGCGCCATGTTCCGGTCATCATGATCACCAGCTACGCGGACGAGGCTTCAGTGAACCTGGCCTTCGCGTCCGGGGCCACCGACTATGTCACCAAGCCGATCCATTGGGCGGTGCTGCGCAATCGGGTTCGCCAATTGGCTGAGACAGCGGATGCCGAGCGCCACCTGCGCCAGGATCATGCCTTCTTCCAATCGCTGGTCGATGCCATTCCGGAACCGACCCTGGTGTGCGACCGTGAGGGTGTGGTGCGCTGGATCAACCAGGACGCAGGACGCTTCCCACTGCTGGCGCAGACGGCGGTGGCCGCGCCCCTGCGGCTCGCCCCGGGGGTGACTGAACCCGATGCCGGGGAGGCGGACCCGGCGGGCATTATCGCGCGTATCCGTACCCGGGTGGCTGCCGATAACACACCGGTGTCGCTGCTGCTGCACGGCACAGACCTCGCCGGTGGCGAACTCTATACCGAGGTTCATGCTAGGGCGCTGAGTGGGGTGGATGGTACCAATTTCGGTCTGATTCTGCGTCTGCAGGATGTGACCGCCCGGGAACTTGAGGAGCGCCACTTGCGCCGCCAAGTGACCCGCTATGGTGAATTGGCACACCGCGACAGCCTCACCGGCGTCGCCAACCGGCGCCGGTTTGAAGAGCGCTTGAATCGCGCTGTCGATGACGCGAGCCGATCCGGCGATCGTTTGGCAGTCCTGTTCTTGGATTTGGACGGTTTTAAGGCGATCAACGACACGCGGGGTCATGCGGTCGGCGATCAGGTGCTGTGCCAGGTAGCCGCGCGCCTGCAGGGGATGGTGCGTCGCCCGGATCTGGTGGCGCGGCTTGGCGGGGACGAGTTCGCGGTTCTGGTGTGCGATGCGTCCGATTGCTCGGAGGCTCTCGAACTCGGCGAACGCCTGCTGGCAGCGCTCTGCGAGCCCATGGAGCTTACCGACGGCATGGCCGTAATCGGGGCCAGTATCGGCGTCAGCCTGTTCCCGGAGCATGGGCCGGATGAAGTCGCGTTAATGCACAGCGCGGACGAGGCGATGTATGCGGTAAAACGTCGCGGCAAGCGTGGCGTGATGCTAGCTGTAGCAGCCCACAAACATCCGGACTCCGACCCACAAACATCGCGATTTGGGGTCTGACAATCTTCGGAACGGTTATGAAAAGCTTCCATACCGTTCCGAAGAGTGTCAGACCCTGCGGCTAGTCAGGAACCATCTTTCGCTTGTTTCTCTGCATCGTAACAAGTTATTTCTGATAGGTTGGCGCCTTAAGAGGACATCCGGCACAAACGATGCGCATGCCCTATAATTTAGGTAGTTGAAAATATTTAAGGGTTGTCAATCCAACCACGGAGGAGACGATGCTAATTTATGAGATTTTGGATGATTTCTGGTGCAAGGTTGAACCCTTGTTGGCCCCCTTTAAGCGAACAAAATCCGGTGGCAGTCCGCCCCGGGATTTCCGCAGCATCTTGAACGGCATCTTCTACGTTCTTAAAACGGGCTGCCAGTGGCACTTGTTGCCGCGGTGCTATGGTTCGAAAAGTGCTGTCCACGAGCACTTTCAGCGCTGGGCGAACGCGCGCGTGTTTGCGGAGATTTTCCGCTTGTATGCTCTTGAGTATCAAGCACGCAAGGGCATTCAGTGGGAGTGGCAGTCGATGGACGGGACCTTGCTGCAAGCCCCCGTGCGCGGCCAACCGGTGTGGCTGGCCGTGGAAGGACTGGGGCGAAATCCGCCGGACCGGGGGCGCAGCGGCAGCAAACTCCATCTACACGTCGAGCAACAAGGCGTCCCCTTGGCGGTCGATTTGGTCGGCGCGAACGTGCATGACAGTCGGTTGGTGTCCCCGACGTTGGTTTTGGATGTGTTGCCGCGGCCCGCGCCGACCACCGAACACCCCCAACATCTGTGCTTGGACAAAGGTTACGACTACGCCCGAGTCGACACGGAAGTCGCGGAGAAGGATTATCTGCCGCACATTCGCCGAATTGGCGAAGAGAAAACGACCGCGGGCGCTACCCCGTCTTCGACTATTCGCGCCCATTTTTCGCGTAACCCATTGTCTGGCTTTCACCGCAGAGGCAAAGGTCGGCACTACACAGCGCTTAGTGTATCGGGGCTTGGAGCGTGGCAGTAACCCTCGGTGGCGGTTGCTCGGGCAGGTGTAGATGCAGCCGGTCGAGCAGCAGTTGCTGGTCGGGCTCCGGCTCGGTGTAGCGGCTCAAGATCAGCGTGCGCCCATCGGTGGTCGGCAGATGCACATCGACCATCTGGACGGCGGCGAATTTTTCCAAGGCGGAGCGTGGGGTGAGGCCCGGCGCAAGCGGACGCAGGCGGGCCTTGAGGGTCACCTGGAGACAATAGGCCAAGAAGGCGACGAAGATATGCGCTTCGATGCGGGTATCGCGTTGGTGGTAAATCGGTCGAATACTCAGGTCACCCTTGAGTTCCTTGAACGCCTGTTCGACTTCGGTGAGTTGAATATACCAGGTCCAGAGTTGG
>CAILVI010000201.1 GCA_903837595.1 uncultured Thiodictyon sp. | reverse complement strand
GACCGGCAAGAAGATATTGCCTATTTCAGCTCCCGTGACAACTTAGCGGGCTCGTCCAACCACCAGGAGAAGTCGTGGCTCTCACTGCTCGCACGACTCATCCTTCTCGTTATATGAGATTTCTTGAAGACTATCCTGTCTATGTATTGACTGATATCTGGACCGACACCCTTGGTCAAAACCAATTCGGCGGGCCAAAAACCTACGTGGTTCAAACAGCACTCACTGCCGTGGAACGCTGCATGCTGATGGCCACCGACCCCGGCGACCTGGTCCTCGACCCCACCTGCGGCTCCGGCACCACCGCCTATGTCGCCGAGCAATGGGGCCGCCGCTGGATCACCATCGACACCTCCCGTGTCGCGCTACCCCTATTACCTGCTCGCCGATTCGCGCGAAGGCCAGATGAAGGAGGCGCAGCTTAGCCAAACCGCCCCCTCCTCCCAGCCGACCCGCGGCGACATCCGCCACGGCTTCGTCTACGAGCGCGTGCCGCACATCACGCTCAAGTCAATCGCCAACAACACCGAGATCGACCTGATCTGGGACAAGTGGCAGGTCATCCTGGAACCGCTGCGCGAACAGCTCAATGAACAGCTCAATGAACTCCTCGTAGGATGGGTTGAGCGCAGCGAAACCCATCGTTCCTCCGCCGCCGGCACAGATGGGTTTCGCTCTCGCTCAACCCATCCTACAAAGGCATTCACACCCTTCGCCGAGTGGCAAATCCCCCGCGAGGCAGACCCCGACTGGCCCGCTGCCGCCAAGCAATTGCATGGCGGTTGGTGGGACGCCCGCATCGCCCGCCAGAGAGAAATCGACGCCTCGATCGCCGCCAAGGCCGAGTCCGAGTACCTCTACGACAAACCCTACACCGACAACAAGAAGGTCCGCGTCGCCGGCCCCTTCACCGTCGAGAGCCTGTCCCCTCACCGCGTGCTGGGTGTGGATGAAAACGACGAACTGATCGACCCCAACGAGAAACAGGTGGCCGATCCGGAGGCTGGCTACAGCGAGCGGCTGAGCTTCCCCCAGATGATCCTGGAAAACCTCAAGGTGGCCGGCGTGCAGCAGGCCCACAAGGAGGACCGGATCACTTTCACCTCACTCAGGCCCTGGCCCGGCGACCTGATCTGCGCCGAAGGGCGCTATATCGTCACCCACGACGGCGAAGACCCATCCGCCCAATCCTCCGACACGTCGATTCTAACCAATGAAAATCGCGCAGCGATTTTCATCGGCCCGGAGTTCGGCACCGTCACCCGCCCCGACCTGGTCACCGCCGCCCGCGAGGCCGGTGATGCCGATTTCGACTGCCTTATCGCCTGCGCCTTCAACTACGAGGCCCACGCCACCGAGTTCAGCAAGCTCGGCCGCATCCCGGTACTCAAGGCGCGGATGAACGCCGACCTACACATGGCCGAGGACCTGAAGAACACGGGTAAGGGCAACCTGTTCGTGATCTTCGGCGAGCCGGACATCGCGATCCTGCCCGCCCCTGACGGCCAGGTACGGATTAAGATCAACGGTGTGGATGTCTTCCACCCCAGCACCGGCGAGGTCCGCAGCGACGGCCCCGAGGGCATCGCCTGCTGGTTCATCGACACCGACTACAACGAGGAGAGCTTCTTCGTCCGGCACGCCTACTTCCTGGGTGCCGCTGACCCCTACAAGGCGTTGAAGACCACCCTCAAAGCGGAGATCAACGAGGAGGCTTGGGCCACGCTGAACAGCGACACCTCCCGCCCCTTCGCCAAGCCCATATCCGGCCGCATCGCAGTCAAGGTCATCAACCACCTGGGGGACGAGGTGATGAAGGTATTCAGGGTGAATTGATGGATTTGCGCATCGCCGACACCTTCACCGACAGCCTGGCCCGGCTGACGGGCGACGAACAAAAGGCCGTCAAGACCACTGCGTTCGACTTGCAGCTTAACCCGGCCAACCCCGGCTTGGGCTTTCACAAGCTCGACCACGCACGGGACAAGAACTTCTGGTCGGTGCGCGCCAGCGGCGACATTCGCCTGATCGTGCACAGGTCCTCCCAGAGTCTGTTGCTTTGCTACGTGGATCACCACGATCGAGCCTACAGTTGGGCCGAGCGGCGCCGGCTTGAAACCCATCCGCAGACCGGTGCCGCGCAGTTGGTGGAGATTCGCAGCCGTGTCGAAGAGATCGCGGTGCCGCGATACGTGGAAGTCGCACCACCGGCACCGGTCAAACCGCCGCTGTTCGCTCAACGGCCCGATGCAGAGTTATTGAGTTACGGCATCCCGCACGAATGGCTCGCTGACGTGCGATTGGCCAACGAGGATAGCCTGCTGGAGTTGGCCGCCCATCTCCCTGCCGAGGCAGCAGAAGCGCTGCTCCAACTGGCCACCGGCGGTCAGCCGACCACACCCCGGCCGCTGGTCGCCCCCGGCATCGACCCCTTTGCCCACCCCGACGCCCAGCGGCGTTTCCGCCTCATGGGCGATCTCCAGGAGCTTGAGCGTGCCTTGGAGTACCCCTGGGACAAGTGGACGGTCTTTCTCCACCCGGCCCAACGCCAGTGGGTGGAGCGCGACTTCGCGGGGCCGGCGCGGGTCTGCGGGTCGGCCGGTACGGGGAAGACGATCGTTGCGCTGCATCGCGCGGTGTTTCTCGCCCGCCAACACCCGGACAGCCGCATCCTGCTGACCACCTTCTCCGAGACGCTGGCGAACGCGCTGCGGACCAAGCTCCGGCGCCTGATCAGCAACGAGCCGCGCCTCGCCGAACGCCTGGATGTCCAAGCCTTGGATGCCATCGGCGAGCGGCTCTATGAACGGCACCTGGGCACCCCACGGATTGCCACGCACGACCTGACGACCCGTCTGATCGCTGAGGCGAGTGAGGCCGCGGCGAGCCACAAATTTAACCTGGGCTTTCTGCGCACTGA
This sequence comes from uncultured Thiodictyon sp., assembly GCA_903837595.1. GTDB lineage: Bacteria > Pseudomonadota > Gammaproteobacteria > Chromatiales > Chromatiaceae > Thiodictyon. Next base: position 3,146 of record CAILVI010000201.1, on the reverse strand, counting down.
GTGGGAAGAACTGGTTGACGCCTGGCAATTGGATCGCTGGGAGTCCTATCGAGACGTCAAGCGGCTGGGTCGCAAAACCCGTTTGCCGGAGGCGCAGCGTGCCGCGCTATGGACGATCTTCGAGTCCGTACGTGCGGGTCTGAGGGACTCCGGGCTGATCACGCGCGCGGCGCTATTCAGCCAGCTCGCGAGCGACCTGGCAAACCGTCGACAGCGTCCGTTCGACTTCGTGGTCGTCGATGAAGCGCAGGATATCAGCGTGCCGCAGTTGCGATTCCTTGCCGCCTTGGGCGCCGACCGTCCGAGCGGGCTCTTCTTCGCAGGCGATCTGGGGCAGCGCATCTTTCAGCCGCCCTTCTCGTGGCGCTCGCTTGGCGTCGACATCCGGGGACGCGCCCGCACACTGCATATCAACTACCGTACCTCACACCAAATCAGAACCCAAGCAGATCGGTTGCTGGGGCGAGCGGTGTCCGATGTCGATGGGAATGCCGAAGAGCGGCGCGGCACGGTTTCTGCGTTCAATGGACCTGCACCCCGGGTGACCACCTTCGACAGTCCGAAAGAGGAGATTGGAGCCGTTGCCGCCTGGATCACCGAATGTGTCCAAGAGGGCGTCGCCCCACACGAGATCGGCGTCTTCGTGCGATCCGCGGCGGAACTCGACCGCGCCCGCAAGGCCGTCATCGGTTCGGGGCTCCCGCTCAAGATGCTGGACGAGCATGTGGAAACCAGCCACGGGCACCTCTGCGTCGGCACCATGCACCTGGCCAAGGGCCTGGAGTTTCGGGCGGTAGCGGTCATGGCGTGTGATGACGAGATCATCCCCTTGCAGGCGCGCATCGAGACCGTGACCGACGACAGCGATCTGGAAGAGGTCTATAACACGGAGCGCCACTTGCTGTACGTCGCCTGCACGCGGGCGCGGGATCACTTGCTGGTCAGCGGTGTCAGCCCGGCGTCGGAGTTCCTTGACGACCTGAGGACCCCATGCCATAGCGCCACATGAACGCCGGGTCAGGGCGGTGAAGGTGCCACCGTTCGGGAGCTACCCTAGGCCCAGCCAAACTCGTTGGGGATCAGGCGGGGTGCAAGTCCGGCCTCATGGCCTCCAGGACCGCCGCGGGATTGCGTTCGATCACGTTGAGGAGGACTAGCGCGGCCCCGTGGGGGGTGCGGTCGCCGCGCTCCCAGTGGCGCAGGGTCGCCACGGAGAACCCGAAGCGACCGGCGAACTGGTCTTGTGTCAATCCCATCCGGCCGCGCAGCTCGGCCACGTCAACCGCCCGCGGCCGGTGTTCCACGACGCCACTCGGGCCGCCCCTGGCATGGACCGCGGCTTCCTCCAATCCTCGCTTGATGCTTGCAAACGCGCTCATCGTCTTACCTCGCAAGCCAGACCGACACCAATGTATCGACCAGTCCGGCCAGTTCGTTACGTTCGGCATGGGTCAGGTTCGCCTGTTCGTTCTTGGCGAACAGGGTCAACAGGTAGAGGGGCATCGCCTCAGAGTGGAAGTAGTAGATCACCCGAACCCCGCCACTCTTGCCGCGGCCTTGGCGCCCCCAGCGCAGTTTTCTAACCCCGCCCGTTCCTTCCAACAGGACCCCGGCCCCGGGGTGCACCGCCAGAAATGACACCAGGTCGCGCCGCTCGTCCGCGGTCAGGAGCCTTTCGGCCCGGCGAATGTACTCGGGAACCTCTGCGACGGTTAGCATAGGCTAAGTCTAATCCAGCGGATTACTTGACGCCAGGCGCGGCGGGTCAAGCGGTGCCCGCCTTGGTCCTGGGTCACTCCGCGACGGCTGCAACCGGCCGGGTGTACCAGTCCGCCCAGGCGTCCATCATCGCGCGCCGCTTGGCGAGCAGGTCCCCGCGCCGGTAAGCCACCTCGGCCTTGTCCTTGATGACATGGGCCAAGGCCATCTCGCAGACGTCTCGCGGAAAGCTCGAGACTTCGCCGGACCAGTCGCGAAAGGCCGACCGGAACCCGTGGGGCACGTAGTCGCCGCGCTCCCCGCTCCCCCCGTAGCCCATGTCGCGCATCTGCATCAGCATGGCCATGCCGGATATAGGGCGCCCGTAGCGCGCACCCGGGAACAGGTACGGATTACCGGCCACCCGCGGGAGGGTCGCCAGGACGGCCAGTGCCGCGCCCGACAACGGCACCCGATGTTCCCGCCTGGCCTTCATCCGTTCGGCCGGGACGGCCCACACGGCCGCCTCCATGTCCAGCTCTGCCCAAATCCAAATGGGCTGCAATATTGTAGGCAAGGCGAAGATGCGGGAAGGCGCCTTACGGCCAGCCGCCGTGTCGCGACACGGGGGCTGGCGGGCAAGCTTGGTCCTTGCAGGGACCCCCAGCCCCCGTTATAAAGGCACATGCACCATGTGATCTAAGGATAGTGCCGATTTGACACCCGAATCCACCCGCAACCCGCGGCGATCCCACGACCTCAGCCAAGACCCGTCGGCGCAGCCGCTCGACTTCCTGGGCGCCCCGGAGGCAGTCCGCGTCCTGGTGGAAGGAGAGCGGTTGTCCTACGGCCATCTGTTCAACCCCGCCTTCGCGACCGAGATCGCCGCGATCGACCCCCTACCCCACCAGCGCATCGCGGTCTATGACCGGATGCTGCCCCAGGCACGGCTGCGCTTCCTGCTGGCGGACGACGCCGGTGCCGGCAAGACCATCATGACCGGGCTCTATGTGCGCGAGGCGCTCAGCCGCCGGACAATGCGGCGCGTGCTGATCGTCGCCCCCGCGGGCCTGGTCGGCAACTGGCAGCGGGAGTTGCGCAAACTCTTCCAGCTGTCCTTTACCATCGTCACCGGGGCCGATGCCCGGGGGTCCAATCCCTTTCTCGGTGCGGACAGCGATCGGCTGATCGTCAGCATCGACAGCCTGCGCGCCCCGCGCCTCTTCGGCTGCCTGCGCGACCCGGCCATGGTCCCCTACGACCTGGTCGTCTTCGACGAGGCCCACAAGCTCAGTGCCCGCCGCGACCCGGACGGCAGCCTCGCCTTCACCGACCGCTACCGCCTGGCGGAGGCCCTGGCCGGGGTGCGCGACCTACCGCCGGACTGGCGCCTGCCCTGGAGCGCTGCGCACCTGCTGCTGCTCACCGCCACCCCGCACATGGGCAAG
>CAILVI010000200.1 GCA_903837595.1 uncultured Thiodictyon sp. | reverse complement strand
CGCCGCCCAGCGAACCGGGCGGCGTTGGAACTTACCACGAGCCGCCGATCAGGCCACCGATCATGCCGCCGACAAATGCACCAACGGCGACACCGACCGGGCCACCTGCAGCGCCCACCATTGCGCCGCCCTGCGCCCCGGCCCAAGCGCCGCTGGCGCGAGTCGTGGCTTTGGCGACGGTTTTTGCGGACAGGTTGAGTAAACGGCCCGTCGGCAGGCATCAGATGGGTTTGGTGTATTGTTTGCATCTTGCCAAGCGGCCATTTGCGCGATTTGCATGAAGAAATTGATGGAGGTTGTCCATGGGAATCCTTTCAGAAGGAGTGATCCGTCGCAATCTGTTGTTCATGTCCGCGAGTATCGATTTCCAGAGGTGCCTTGTCATAGCCAGCCACTCGAAAATTCTCGCTCCCGGTGCGCGCCGCGAGCACGATAGAGCGATCATCAAGACTCGTACGTTCCCACATCGCCGGATCGTGAAAAGCAAGAACGATCTTGTCAGGAGTCAATCTTTCGCTCGCCGCAGCATCGAACCACTCGCCAATGCGCGCTGCGACCCGGCTGCCATTACTGGCAACGAGCCTTTCGGCACCCCCGTCACTCATCAGTGCTATGCCGGACACCTTGGCAGTGGGCAGCAGTCCGAATTGCACTTCGGATAGGTTTGCAGCATCCACGAAGCAGGTTTGGTTGGCGAATTCGCCCTTGGCTTTGCTTGCATCCCCAAGTGCGTGCAAAGCGTCGCCATACCGGACCGCGATCGCACCATCGCCCACCTGCCACCAGAATGTGCGGACCGAACCCACCACTGCCACCAGCAAGGTGGCACGCAAATCCCGCACATCGCGCCGTTCCGATCGAGCCAGATCATCCAGTATCCCGCGAGCATGGACCAGCAGCCGGCGAACCCAACGCATGGTTTGCTCGGGTGCTTGCTCGGCTGGGTCATCCAGCCAGGGAGAAAGAACGTCTTCCAGGGAAACCAAGAATCGCGACACACCAGAAACCAGGGCGGTCGCGCCGCGTTCGCTGACAGCCGCCGAACCGGCGCCATCGCTCAATGCCAGGATCGGTCGGCCTTCGCTTCGCCAGGCCACGGCATCCTGACAAGGCAGTCCCTTGCGGGAGTGCGACAGCCCCGTTACCGCCACGCCGCAAGCCGGTCGCCAAGTGGAGAGCGGGATCGCGACCGGCGCTGGCGGCAATTCCGCGATGGGTGCAGGCAGCGATTCGGGAACAGGCACGTCCGGTCCGTCCGATGCGGGCATGATCGAATCCGAAGTCGGCGACACTGAACACGCCCCCCCGGCATTCACCGGATTCGGTCCGCCCTTGACCGGGGAGTCAGGCGCCGTTTGCTTGGTCTGCGTTTCTGCCGGGCAGTCCCCGGCCCGGAAGGAATGTGGTTTTTTGGAGCGCCTCGGCATGTCAGATGCTCCCCCAGCTTTCGTTGCTCGGCAACTGTACCGAGGCATCGGAGGAAGTGCTCGCCGACACCCTGGCCATGGAAGCCGACAGCCACTGGAAGAGTTCGCGGAACTTGAGGCCATCAAGCGCCACGGCCGGTTTGGTCGAAAAACACGACAGCGTCCCCAGGTCGGCTCCATTCACGCCAATGGGGAGGCTGACCAACTTGCGCCGGGCCGAAAGGTCGCTGGCACGCCGGGCCACCTCCTGCCAGGAATCGGTGGGACCGCCATCGCTGATCAACACCAACCAGGGCTGGTAGTAAGGTACCCCGGCGCCCCTGTAAGCGCGTTTGCGCCCCTCCAGATCGTTGAGTGCCATGTGGGTGGCCGCACCCAATGGAGTGCTACCGCTGGCCCCGAGTGGTGCAACCCCCGCGATCTGCTCGACACCGATGAAGTCCTGGATGCAGTCGGCCGATCCGCCAGCCGTATAGACGGCCAGATCGACCGACCAGCGGGCGAGGTCGTCGCGCTTGACCTCGTCGATGAAGAACTGGATGCCGGCGTTCAACTCGTCGATGGGAGCGCCGCACATGGAGCCGGAGGTATCTAGCACCAACGCAACCGGGCAGCGCGGGGAAGGGTTGTCGATGAGGTCGTTGTGAGATTCGGGCATGGTGATCTCCTGGGAAGTGGAAACGCGGGAAATGGAAAGGGGGAAAAACGAGGCAAGCAGCGACATGGTGGTTTTTCCTGTGGTCAGGCGGCAAGCGGTTGAGAAATGGATTGCGAGCCGCGGTAGTCTTTGGGCTTTGGCGTGGCAGGCTTGATCTTGGTGTCATGCCAGCCTTTGCCAATTTCACGCTGGTAGAGCCTGAGAAGGTCGATCCACTCGGTCAGAGACGCCCGGTTGGCCGGGTTATGGGTTCCGTCCTTGAAGGTGCGCACGAGTTGCTCCTTGAGCTTGTAGGGCAAGTGGCTCCAGATGTTGAACCAAGGGCCCTTGGGAATGCCGCCACCACCCAGGCCATAGGGGAAGTAGCCCTTGCTGATGTTCTCCACCGGACTCGCGCCGCCGCATACGTCAAAGGGGTGGCGACCGAGCATCAGCACCTTGAACAGCAAGATGGCAAGGGAGAACAGCTCGCTTTCCTGCGTGCGCGAAATCTTGTTCAGCTCCTTGCCAAGCAACTCCGGCGCCAGCATGTCCGGTGCCGCGACCGGGCAGCGGAAGGTCTTGCCATTGGCGGTAACCTGCCAACTGTCGCAGTCAATCAACGTGACCGCGTCGCTGTCCGGGTCGCACAGGAAGTTGGCCGGGTTGTAGTCGCCGACCATCACCCCCGTCGCGTGCAGATCCCGGATCGTGGTCAGCAGGTTCAACAGGTAACCCGCCAAGGCCGGACGATCAAGTTTCGGGAAATGCTCGCGGTACGCCATGGCGTGGGCAAGCACGGTCATGCGCACACCGGCCGCCTTGCGCATCGCATAGCCGCGCCATTGCCCCTTTTCGTCGAACACCGAAAAGCGCGGCCAGGCCAGTCCCGGGTGCTGCTTGAAGCGGGCCAGTGCCGGATCGCTTGTCATGGCCTCGATTTTGGTGCGCAAGGTGTTGGCTCGGCTTTGCAATACCTGCGGGTGGTAGAGCTTGACTACCACGCCAGGAAACTTGGGCACGGCATGGACAGCCGCTTCGCCGCCCTGGGCGAACGGGGTGTCGGCCAGTTGCACGGTTTCGCCTGCGGCGTTACGAACGGTGAGTGTCATGGCTTTGGTCTCCGGAAGTGGGATGTCGACAGTCAAAACAGGTCGCCGAGAAAGTCGCAGATGCCGTCAAAGGCTTCCGAAGCGGCATAGCCGACCGCAACAGCAGCAACAAGAGGAACCCCCACCGTGGCGACCGTCGCAGCAAGACCGGTCATTCCCAGTGCTGTAACCGATGCGGCCGCACCGGCGCCCGCCGCAGTGGCTGCCGCGCCAGCCGCAGCACCACTGACGCCCCCTTTGGCGCTGGCCTTGACCACCGTGCCGGCAACTTCGCCGGCATCGGCGCGTCCATTGGCCAGATCGATACATCCCTTGACGGCGGCGATACCTCCGCCAACGATTGCGCCAGCGGCCCCTCCAGCTTTGGCGGCCTGGGTCATGGCGCTGCCGAGGGTGCCGCTG
>CAILVI010000199.1 GCA_903837595.1 uncultured Thiodictyon sp. | reverse complement strand
TGGCGAAGTTTATGATGACTCATTGAAATGGACGGCTTGGCGCATTCACGAAATTGCGACCGTACCCCACCGGACCCAGAAAATCCATCGGTTACCGCTTTGTATCATGCCCCATCGATCGGAGGTGGCGCCAAACTTAAACCATGGGGCCAGATTATAACAGATTGAGCAAGAAAGGGGTTTGCGGTTTCTGGCCAGGCACTACCTATGATCTCAAGGCACTTGAAGCCCCGCCACACCAACCCCAGACCACCTTGGATTGTGATAGGGACCTCCAATAATTCAAGGCACTTGCACACTTTCAGTTGAGGACAAGGACGCTCGGGACAGGGATGCCCGGGACAGGATGCCCGGGAGAGGGCCGATCCGGATGTGGACGCCCGGAAGGATGCCCGACGTAGGACCCCATGGAAGGGGGGCGCTTCGGGCCAGGACGGCCCGCGACAGGGATGCCCAGGACAGGATGGCCCACGACAGGGACGCTCAGGACTGGACGCTCGGGACAGGACGGTTCGCCATGCAGAGTCGCCATCCAGGCGATTCTGTATGGTCTATTTGTCGGGATGTTGGCCGGTTCAGGCAGGAGGCATTGCGTTGGCGCCAGGCACGCTTAGCATCGAACATCCCCGGCGACTGCTACGGCTGCGGGACCTGCGTGCCCACCCGAGTGAGTTCGCATGTGAGAACGCCGAACGCCACCGGCCCGGACCGGCGCTGGCCGCCGCTGCGCAACACTTCTTCGATCTGTACGAATTGGCCCCGGTGGGCTATCTCACCGTCAATGAAGCCGGCTTGATCCAGACCGCCAATCATGCGGCCACGCACCTGTTGGGCGCGCCCAAGAGTGAGATCGTGCAGCAGCCGTTCTGCGGCTTTGTGCTACCCGAGGATCGCGTGCTCTTCGACCGACACCACCATCAGGCATTGACCACCCGCACCTATCCGCGCAGCGAACTGCGGCTGATCCGCGCGAACGCCGACATCTACTGGGCACGACTGGATGGCACAGTGCACCACAGTGACGACGACCCCACACCGCTCTGCCTCTTGGTGATCAGCGACATCTCCCAGCACAAGCAGATGGAACAGGACCTGCTTGAGAGTCGGGAGTTGCTCGAGCTGTTTATGCGTCATTCACCCATCAGTTCGGGAAGGGCCGCGCTGGACGGCGAGGAGTCACTGGATTGGCTCCTGGAGCGAGCCAACCGCGCCCTGTATCAGGCGAAGACGGCGGGGCGCATCAGTGCGTCATGATCGCGCCAGCGCCGGCATGACCGGCTTCAGCCATCACGAGCACCAAACACGCCCGTAAGGCCACGTCTGGCATCTGAGTCGCGCTGACCACACCGCCGGTTGATTTTGACGGCCAGCCGGTTGCGATCACCGCCCCCTTCCTGGACCCGACGCGCACAGATATATCCACCCCGCGCTACACCGCGCGGACACCCGCCGGGAATGCTATCGTGTCCCCCGGTCTGGGCCGGCGACGCCGCGCGCGCAGACGACTCACCAGGGGGAAGCGGATGAACGACAGACAACTGGTTGCGGCGGTGCAGATGGCCACCGGCCTCGACGTCGCGGCCAACCTCCACGCGGCGGAGCGCCTGGTCCGGGAGGCGGCCGCGAGCGGGGCGGGCCTGGTGGTCCTGCCAGAGAACTTCGCCCTCATGGGCAAGCACACACTGGATCAGATCGCGCTGCGGGAGGCGGATGGTGCGGGGCCGCTCCAGTCATTTCTCGCCCGAGTGGCGGCTGAGCAGCGGGTCTGGCTGGTGGGCGGCACCATCGCGCTGGCGAGCGCGGACCCCGCGCGGGTGCGGGCCGCCTGCCTGGTCTTCGACGAGCACGGGCAGCGGGTCGGGCGTTATGACAAAATCCACCTCTTCGACGTGTCCGTACCCGGGGCCGACGAACACTACCAGGAATCCGCCACGATCGAGCCGGGCACCGAGGTGGTCGTGATCGACAGCCCTTGGGGCCGACTCGGACTGGCGGTGTGCTACGACCTGCGCTTCCCGGAGCTGTTCCGGCGGATGCTCGACCAGGGTGTGGAGATCATCGCGGCTCCCGCGGCCTTCACGGCCATGACCGGCAAGGCGCACTGGGAGACCCTGGTGCGGGCGCGCGCCATCGAGAACCTGGCTTTTGTGGTGGCGGCCGCCCAAGGCGGGTTGCACCTCAACGGTCGTGAAACCTTTGGGCACAGCATGGTGGTCGACCCCTGGGGGACGGTCCTCGCCCAACTCCCACGGGGCACCGGCTGTGTCCTGAGCGCCATCGACCGTGAATTTCAGGGCTCAACCCGCCGCCACTTCCCCACCATCGGCCATCGGCGTTTGCGGTAACGGCCATGGCGCCCGCACCACCCAGTAAGATGAAAGTGGCGGGCGCCTTGGCCGTTCCCCTCCCCGGCCCTCCCCCAATAGGGGAGGGAGAAGTGGAGTGCGCTCCCGGCGCGACTTTCACGGTAAACGACCCCACCTAGGGGCGACGCTTGGTGAAACTTCAGACGCGGTGCAATCAGCAACGCCGCCGGCGCCCGCTATCCCTCCCCGCCTGATCGCCGGGGTTTCTCGCAGAGGAATTGGATGAACGACTCCATTACTATCGCCCGCAACAGCATCCTGGCGCCCGCCGGGCTCGACGACCAGGACCTGGACCGACTGCTCGGCCTGCTCGCCGGCTCGGACCTGGACGCGGCGGATATCTATTTCCAAAAGAGCCGGTTACAGTCCTGGGTACTGGAAGACGGCATCATCAAGGACGGGAATTTCAGCATCGAACAGGGAGTTGGCATTCGCGCCGTCAGCGGCGAGAAGACCGGTTTCGCCTATTCCGACGCGTTGGAGTACCCGGCCCTGGCCCAGGCGGCCGAGGCCGCGCGCGCCATCGCCCGGACCGGCGGACAGGCCCGGGTCCGGATCGGCCAGGCCCCCGCGGCACGGCGACTCTATGACCCGATCGACCCGCTGGAGAGCCTGCCGGACGAGGATAAGGTGGCGCTCTTGAAGCGCGTGGACGCGGAGGCCCGACGCCAGGACCCGCGGGTCAAAGAGGTCACCGCCAGTGTGGTCGCGGTGCAGGAAACAATCCTGGTGTTGGCCGATGACGGCACCCTGGCGGCGGATGTGCGCCCGCTGGTGCGGCTCAATGTCAGCGTGATCTGCGAGGACAAGGGTCGACGCGAACAGGGCGGCAGCGGCGGCGGGGCGCGCACTGACTTGGGCTGGTTCCTGATGGAGGACCGCGCGTTGGCATTCGCCCGCGAGGCGGTGCGTCTGGCGCTGACCAACCTGGAGGCTTCGAGCGCCCCGGCGGGGAGCATGACCGTGGTCCTGGGACCCGGCTGGCCTGGGGTGCTGCTGCACGAGGCCATCGGTCACGGCCTGGAGGGCGACTTCAACCGCAAAGAGACCTCCGCCTTCGCCGGGCGCCTGGGCGAGCGGGTGGCGGCCCCCGGGGTGACGGTGGTCGACGACGGCACCCTGCCCGGGCGGCGCGGCTCGCTCAACATGGACGACGAGGGCACGCCCACCCAGAACACCGTGTTGATCGAGGACGGTATCCTGCGCGGCTACATGCAGGACAAGCTCAATGCCCGGCTGATGGGGATGACCTCAACCGGCAACGGCCGGCGCGAGTCCTATGCGCATCTGCCCATGCCGCGCATGACCAACACCTACATGCTGGCCGGCACCCGCGACCCGGGCGAGATCATCGCGTCGGTCAGCCGCGGGCTCTATGCGGTAAACTTCGGCGGCGGCCAGGTGGACATCACCTCCGGCAAGTTCGTGTTCTCCACCAGCGAGGCCTATCTGATCGAGGACGGGAAGATCGGCCGCCCGGTCAAGGGGGCCACGCTGATCGGCAACGGACCGGACGTACTGACCCGGGTAGCCATGATCGGCAACGATCTGGCGCTCGACACGGGCGTTGGCACCTGCGGCAAGGAGGGCCAGAGCGTACCGGTGGGCGTGGGTCAACCGACGTTACGCATTGATGGGCTCACCGTCGGCGGCACCGGCTCAGAATCGAAAATTTAGCCGCAAGTGAATGTAAGTTTGAAGGATTTCCTATGAGCATTACCTCAACCGAGGATACCGCAGAACGGTTGGCGCGGCTGGAGCAGACCATCGAAGACCTCCTGAGCGAGGCCAAGCGGCTCGGGGCGAGCGCCGCGGAGGCCGCAGTCGGCAGCAGTGCCGGACTGGAGGTCGGGGTACGCCTCGGCGAAGTAGAGACCGTCGAGCACACCCGCGACAACGGGCTCGGCATCACCGTCTATTTCGGCCATCGCAAGGGCTCTTCCAGCACCACGGATCTCAGCCCCGATTCACTGCGCGCCGCGGTCAAGGCCGCCTGCGCCATCGCGGTGCATACCCAGGAGGACCCCTGCGCCCACCTGGCCGACCCCTCGCTGATGGCCCGGGACGTACTGGATCTCGACCTCTATCACCCCTGGCCGATCGGGGTCGAGGCGGCGATTGCCATCGCCGCCGAGTGCGAGGACGCCGCGCGGGGATTTGATGCGCGCATCGTCAACTCCGAGGGGGCATCGCTCAGCGCCCACTGTGGGCTCCAGGTCTACGGCAACAGCCACGGCTTCGTCGGCGGCTACCCGAGCACCCGCCACGGGCTCTCCTGCGCCGTCATCGGCGAGGAGGGCGACACCATGCAGCGGGACTACTGGTGGACCAGTGCCCGCGCCGCGGGCGAGCTGGAGCCCGCCCGACTGGTGGGGGAACGCGCCGCCGCGCGCACCGTCGCCCGGCTGGGGGGGCGCCAACTCGACACCTGCAAGGCCCCGGTGCTGTTTCGGGCGGAGGTGGCCACCGGGCTGGTACGCAGCCTGGTCTCCGCCATCTCCGGCGGCAGCCTCTACCGGCGAGCGAGTTTCCTCCTCGACCACCTGGGTGAGCGGATCTTCCCCGAGTTCGTGCGCATCCACGAGCAGCCCCACCTGCCCCGGGGACTGGCCAGCGCCCCCTTCGACGGCGACGGCGTGGCCACCTGGGCCAAAGACTTGGTCAGCGAGGGCGTCCTGCGCACCTATGTCCTGGACGCCTATTCCGGCTGCCGGCTCAAGATGCCGACCACCGGTAATGCGGGCGGTGTACGCAACTTGGTCGTCGCCATGGGCGAGCGCGACCGCGCCGGCATGCTCAAACTCATGGGGACCGGGCTCTTCGTCACCGAATTGATGGGCCACGGGGTCAACGCGGTCACCGGTGACTACTCCCGCGGGGCGGCCGGATTCTGGGTCGAGAACGGTGAGATCCAATATCCGGTGGAGGAGATCACCATCGCCGGCAATCTCAAGACGATGTTCGCGGGCCTGGTGGCGGTGGGCAATGACTGCGACTTCCCGGGCAGCACCCGCACCGGCTCCTGGCTGATCGAGGAGATGACCATCGCGGGGCAGTAAGTCTCCATCCGAAACGTATTCACGCCAAGGCGCCAAGCCCGCCAGGAAAGACCATGGGGCTACGGCCTCTCGGCATCGTTGCCTGCGAGCATGGCCATGCCCAAGAACGCGTGTTATCAGACGCGGTCATCCCCACGCTCGAAGCGTGGCGATGCGTGGGTGCCCGAGCGCAATCTTAGGAGGGCGGGTGGTTTGGCTGACCCAACACCTCGCGAATAATGGCGCCCTGTAGCTTAGCCGCCTCGGTCAGCACGGCGGCAACCGAGGGACATGGAATCGCTTCGGCCGCTGCCCGCAGCGTCTCCAGTGCGTTCAGGTTGGCTTCGCACAATGCCGCAAAGGCACACTCCACCGCCCGCGCGGCGGCCGCTCCAATCAAACCACGTTTGATCGCGGCACCCTGCACGGCCCGGCGAAGTACCGTCCGAACGTGGTCCGGATGCTCGCGATCGCAAGCAAGA
>CAILVI010000198.1 GCA_903837595.1 uncultured Thiodictyon sp. | reverse complement strand
AGATGGCAGCGACCGCGCCCGCATGGATCAACCCGGGCACTATTGCTCGGCAATTTATCTCCGCCCCCTTCAGTCGCAGCATTTTGGATTACCGCACCGTATTAGTTCACGGATTCAGGGAGAAGCCTAATAAATAAAATGCTTGGGACATGGGAATTGATGGGGTAGCGCGGCCGCGGCCTAGCGCAGTTGCGCCCGGCGCGCCGCCGACTGCACCGAACGCTCGGCGATCGTTTGCATCAAGGGGATCTGCACCAACGGCATACCCTGCTCAATGGCCTGGGCGATGATCAGAAAATCCTGCCAGGCGACGGGCGTGCGGCCCTGGGAGGCGTGGGCCCAGAGCACCGTCCACAGCAACCGCTCGGCCCAACGGCCACGCCGCTGCTCAAGGACCTGGTCGACGATGGCCGCGGCGGCGGCCGGCAGACGCCTCAACCAGTCCGCGGGTGGTCCCACCTGGCGGCGCAGCAGGTCATCGATGTGCGCGTCGTCTTCGAACCAGGAGGCGGCGAAATCATAGTATCCCGGCCAGACTCGCGACTGCATGAGCACCTGCCGGGTACGCTCCGGGGTGAAGTCGCCGGGGTCGGTGGCCACCAGGTCCGCGATGGCCACGGCGGGCACAATGGCCTCAGGTTTCCAGTAGTCGCCGCCTGCCAACTCATTCAGTGCCAGCAGTTGCGTCGGGGGCGGACGCTGGCATCGGGGTGAAGCAGCAGAAGCACCCCGAGTTCGTTCATCAGTGGCTGCTTGGAGGCCATCATGCCCGTGATCACCGTGGCCTGTCCCTCGGCCGGCATGATGGCCATCTGGGGCAGCAGCAAGTCGAGCAGCGCGAAGGGGTCAGTCGTCGGCGGCGCCTCTTGGGCGAGGCGTTCCAGCAGGTTGTCGAGATCCCCCGCCCCCTTCCCGCCGCTGAAGCGAGCGTAGTAGGCGCCCAGTGCCGCGGCCTGGTCGCGAATGCACTGATGCAGCGCGAGCTTGGACTCGTGCAGGGCCGCGATGAGGTCCTGCTGCACCCCCACATCCACCTCTGGCTTAAACGCCAGTTGCGCCATGTCCAGCTGGATCTGCTCGGCCAGCGCGACGGCCCAGGGACGCTCGCGCTCCACTGAATAGCGGATCTGGGTCAGGGCCTCATCGAGCAGGGCCAGGCATACGTTGTAACCCGGGGCCGGTGTCTGTTGTCGCCCATCGGGTGCACAGTCGCTCAACAGCAGACGCAGCAAGGCGGGGGCCAGCTCGTGGTTGGTCTCAAGTGAGCGCTGCACAGCCGGGTCCCAGGGCTGCTAGTGGCGCGGATTGGTGCGCCATGCCAGCGCCACGGTGATGAGTTGTCGCGCCGTGTCGGCGAGCGCCCAGGGGTCGGCTGGTGCCGGCTGGGAGTCGCGGCCGAGCATGCTCGGCACCGCAGCGGCGGTCCCCAGTGTCCTGGACGCTGGATTCGACAGGCAACACTGCTTGAGCTTCTTACCCGACCCACAGGGACAGGGGTCGTTACGGCCCACCTTGCCGCCGGCCCGGACGGGCGCCGCGACCGATCGCTGATCCGGCAACAGCTCATAGGGGAACCCGGGGGCCTTGGAGAGGGCGACGCGCTTGACTCGGCCCGGTTTCTCGAAGGGCGGCCCGGCATAGCGGCGGCCCTCGCAATGCTCCTTGAACATTACATAGTGACGGTGCAGACGGCCCAGATAGGCGGGGTCGTGATTGATCATGTCCGTAAAAAATTCAAGCAGCGCCGGGGCAAAGGACGCCTGCACGTTCAGCAGGTCCAGAAAGGGGCCAGCCATCCCATCGGCGGAGTCGAATCCGAGATTGCTGTGTGCGACGACACGGCCCTTACTCTCAGCGATCACCGCCAGGGTCACGCGGCGGCAGTCGCAATCCGGTTCGTCACAGTACAGTTCTATAAAGGCATAAAGGTCCGCCGGCAAGGGTCCAGGGCGACCCGGCGTAACCGTCGCCGTGCGCAGCTCTGAGTCCGCGAGCTTTCGGAAGACCTGGAAGAAATCAGTCATCGGCATGGCGGGGTTCTCAACGTCGGGGGTCTGGATCGGAGCAAGGCGCAGCTGCGAGAAGTTACCTTACCACCAGTCGCCGTGTCGCGACCTGGGGGCTGCCCGCGAAGCCCGGTCCTTGCAGGGACCCCCAGCCCCCGTTATAAAGGCACATGCATCATGTGATCTAAGGATAGTGCCGATTTGACCCCCGAATCCATCCGCAACCCGCGGCGTGCCAAGCACATCAGCCAAGAACTCTCGGCGCAGCCGCTCGACTTCCTGGGCGACCCGGAGGCAGTCCGCGTCCTGGTGGAGGGGGAGCGGCTGTCCTACGGCCATCTGTTCAACCCCGCCTTCGCCACCGAGATCGCCGCGATCGACCCCCTGCCCCATCAGCGCATCGCGGTCTATGACCGGATGCTGCCCCAGGCGCGGCTGCGCTTCCTGCTGGCGGACGATGCCGGTGCCGGCAAGACCATCATGACCGGGCTCTATGTGCGCGAGGCGCTGAGTCGCCGGACCTTGCGGCGCGTGCTGGTGGTGGCCCCCGCGGGCCTGGTCGGCAACTGGCAGCGGGAGTTGCGCAAGCTCTTCCAGTTGTCCTTCATGATCGTCACCGGGGCCGACGCCCGGGGGTCCAATCCCTTTCTGGGTGCCGACAGCGATCGGCTGATCGTCAGCATCGACAGCCTGCGCGCCCCGCGCCTCTTCGGCTGCCTGCGCGACCCGGCCATGGTCCCTTATGACCTGGTCGTCTTCGACGAGGCCCACAAGCTCAGCGCCCGCCGCGACCCGGACGGCAGCCTCGCCTTCACCGACCGCTACCGCCTGGCAGAGGCCCTGGCCGGGGTGCGCGACCTACCGCCGGACTGGCGCCTGCCCTGGAGCGCTGCGCACCTGCTGCTGCTCACCGCCACCCCGCACATGGGCAAGCCCTACCCCTATTACGCCCTGTGGCGCCTGCTCGAGCCCGACATCTTCAGCACCGAGACCGCCTTCGAGCGCTTTCCGCCGGACGCCCGCGCCCGCTATTTCATCCGCCGCGTCAAGGAGGAGATGGTCGACCTGGCCGGCCGGCCACTCTTTCCGGTGCGGGTCTGCGACACGGTGAGCTTCGAGCTCACCCAGGGCGAGGTGAGCGAACAGGCACTCTATGATCGCACCACTGCCTACATCCGCCATTACTACAACCTCGCCCGGCTGCTCAACCGCCAGGCCGCCCGGTTCGCCGTGATGATCTTCCAACGGCGACTGGCGAGCAGCACCTGGGCGCTGCTGTGTTCACTGCGCAAGCGCCTGGCCAAGCTCGACGGCTTCATCGACGCCATCCGCTCGGACGCCATCCCGGAGGACGAATGGCGCGCCCGCCAGGCACTCTTGGAGCGTCAGGCCGACAAGGGCAAACTCTGCGACCTGCTGGAGACCCAGACCGCCGACGAGGAGGCGAGCCTTGCCGGTCAGGAGACCCACGAGGCGAACGAGGATGAGGCGCTTGGCAGCTTCCTGGCGACCAATCTGGGGGAACTGCTGGCCGAGCGTGACGAGGTCCAGGGGCTCGTGCGCCTGGCCGAGGCCGTCCATGCAGCCGGGCACGAATCCAAGTTCGAGCGGATGCGCGCCCTGCTCACAGCCAATGAGTATCGCGGACAGAAGGTCATCATCTATACCGAGCATCGCGATACCCTGGACTTCCTGACGCGCCGCCTGGAAGGCCTGGGCTTCGCCGGTCAGGTCGTCTGCATCCATGGCGGCATGGGGTATCTGGAGCGGGACGCCGCGGTGGAGCGCTTCCGCGCCGACCATGAGGGGCCAGACCCACGCCAGGGCGAAACCGAGGCGCGCGGCGACGGCCATGGCGCCCGCACCACCCCGGACGATGAAAGTGGCGGGCGCCTTGGCCGTTCCCCCACCCCGCCCTCCCCCATAGGGGGAGGGAGAATTGGACCGCGCTCCCGGCGCGACTTTCAGGGTAACCACAGCGGCGAGGTCGCCGGCGCCCGCTTTCTCATCGGCACCGATGCCGCCGCCGAGGGGATCAACCTCCAGTTCTGCTGGATACTCATCAACTACGACGTGCCCTGGAATCCCGCGCGCCTGGAACAGCGCATGGGCCGCATCCACCGCTATGGCCAGCGGCGCGACCGGGTCGCCATCATCAATCTGGTGGCCGGGGCGACCCGTGAGGGGCGGGTCATCAAGACCCTGCTCGACAAACTGGAGGAGATCCGCAAGCAGTTGGGCTCCGACAAGGTCTTCGACGTGGTCGGCCGGCTCTTCGAGGACCTGCCGCTGGCCGAGTACATCCGCCGGGCCGTGGACTCGGGAGACCTCGCCGACCGCGAGGCGCTGGCGCTGGCCGGGCGGCTGACGGCGGATCAGGTACGGGCCATCGCCGAGCGCGAGGCGAGCCTCGACGGCCGCGGCGGTGAGGTCGCCGCCGAGCTTCCGCGGCTGCGCGAGGCCATGGCCATGGAGGAACTGCGCCACCTTCTGCCCGGCTATGTGCGCGGTTACCTCACCCATGCCGCGCCACTGCTCGGGCTGGACCTGATCGCGGCGGACCGCTCCAAGGGGATCGACGGCCCATTCAATCTGCGCCCACGGCGGCGCACCCTGCTGGAACCCCTGCTGCCCCTACTGGAAACCTATCCCGCCAGCGCGCGCAAGCGCTTCACCGTCTCCCGCCCGGCGGATGAGCGCGACGCCATCTTCCTGCACCCCGGCGACCCACTGTTCGAGCGCCTGTCCGCGCTCGCCATCGACCAGGCCAGGCCCGCGGGCCGGCGCGGGGCCATCTTCACCGATGCCGCCGGCACGGCCCCCTATCTCTTCCATGTCGCGCGCCTCTCGGTCCTCCGCGCGGCAGACCCCGACTCGCCCAGTCACCAGACCGAGGAGGTCATCGAACAGCGGCTGGTTGGGCTCAAGCAGTATCAGGACCGATTGGAAGAGGCCCCGGTGGAACAACTGCTGCTGCTGCGGCCCGGTCGCGGGACCAGCCCGGGCAGTCTGGTCTTTCTCGCCGAGGCCGAGACCTGCCGGCTGGCGGCCCTGGACTATCTGACCCAAGTAACACTCGGGCAGCTCACTGAGCGGCGACGACTCGCCGCCGCTGAGACCCTGGCACAGACCAAGGGGCTGCTCGGCCTCGCCTACGACTATCAGGCCTGGGAGCTGACCACCGCGCGCAAGGAGTACGCCAAACAGGCACGCGCCGGCAACCTCAAGGCCCAGGCCGAAGTGGAGCGCATCCGCGCCCAACAGGCGGGTCTCACGCAGCGGCGCGCCCGGGCCATTGCCGACGCCAGTCGGGAACTGGACCTGATTACGCCGGGCCAGGTGGAGATCATTGCGACCTGCCTGGTCCAACCATCCCAAGACCCAGCGGACCTCCTGGCCCTTGACCTGGAAGTGGAACGCATCGCCATGCAGATCGCCATGGCCGCCGAGATCGCCCGCGGCGCCACGGTACGCGATGTCTCCACCCCTGAGCGGGCGCGCCTGGCGGGCCTCATGGAGTATCCCGGCTTCGATCTGCTCTCCGAGCGCCCGGGGGAGGAGCGCGGGATCGAGGTCAAGGGCCGGGTCGGCACCGATGCGGTGGAGTTGACCGCCAACGAGTGGGCGCGTGCCTGTAACCTACGCGGGCGCTATTGGCTGTATGCCGTCTTCGACTGCGGCACCGGCCGCCCGCGGCTCCTGCGCGTCCAGGACCCCTTCGGGCGGCTCGTCAGCCGCAACCAGGGCGGCGTGCTGATCAACTATGGCGACATTGTT
>CAILVI010000197.1 GCA_903837595.1 uncultured Thiodictyon sp. | reverse complement strand
GATCTCCCCGGCCGCGACGAACCTCGGCACCGCGCCCCAATCGCCCCAAGTCCGGCATTTGTTCATCACCCCGCCTTCGGATGCCCGATCATGCCTCGCGCCCTGCCCTACCCCGTTCGTCTCCTGTTCGCCGCCATACCCGCCCTGTGCGCGTGGCTGCTCTGGGCAGGCCAAACCACGGCGGCGACCCCCTGGGCCGCGGTCATCAACCCGAGCCGCGGACCCGCCCAGGTCATCGGCACCCCGGCCA
Source organism: uncultured Thiodictyon sp. (assembly GCA_903837595.1). GTDB lineage: Bacteria > Pseudomonadota > Gammaproteobacteria > Chromatiales > Chromatiaceae > Thiodictyon. The sequence goes on along the minus strand of CAILVI010000197.1, from coordinate 2,047 downwards.
ACGGCTGCGTCGGTGGGGCCGACACCCTACCGGAGAGCGGTCCCGGTTATGTGAGCGTACGGCGCGCCCGCCACCGCTTCTACGGCCACCCGGAACTGTTGCGTCTGTTGGAACAACTGGGACAGACCGCGGCGCGGCGCCACTTCGGTCTGGTGATGATCGGCGACCTCAGCCAACCCCGCGGCGGGCAGATGCCCTCCTCCCATCACAGCCACCAGAACGGGTTGGACGCGGATATCTGGTTCACCCTGGCGCCCACCCCCGAGGCGGCGCGCCGGCTGATGGACGACCAACGGGACCCGCCGAGCATGGTCCTGCCCGTGAGTCTCGCGAGCAGTAACGCCTGGGGCGAACCCCAGCGCTTCCTGCTGGAGAGCGTCGCCCGCAATCCGGCGGTGGACCGGATCTTCGTCAACCCCGGGATCAAGCGGGCGGTCTGCAACGAGGTCACGGGCGATCGTACCTGGCTGCGCAAGCTGCGGCCCTGGTGGGGTCACGATTCACATTTCCATGTGCGCATCCGCTGCCCCGCGGGCAGCCCCAAGTGCGAGCCGCAGGCAGCCTTACCGGCGGGCGACGGCTGCGGGCCGGAACTGGCCTGGTGGTTCAAACCGGAGGCCACCGGCAAGACTAGAAAGAAGGATGAGCCTCGACCCGACGTCATCGCCCCCGCGGCCTGTATGGCCGTGCTGAGCGACCGCTGAACGGCGGTGCGCGTTCAGCCGCCCAGGCAGCGTTCGATCGCCTGCGCCAGAAGTGTCGGTTCGTGCACACGCGGGTCGCTCGCCGCCAGCGGCGCGACCACCAACTGAACCCCGTCCAAGCACGGAGCGGGCCGCGAGGCCGGCCACAGCAACTGATCGAAGACCTGGACCTCTAACACCTCCCGGGTCCATTGCAGCAGCGCCGCCGGCTCCAGCAGACCCACCGGACCGGGCTCCGGGTGCAGGTTACCAATCAGCACCCGCGGCGCCCGTGACGCGGCCACCGCGGCGCGAAAATCGGGGAGCAACAGGGCCGGCAGGATGCTGGTCATGAAGCTTCCCGGCCCAAACAGGATCAGGTCGGCGTCCACCACCGCCGCAACCGCCTCCGGGGTGGCCGCCACCCGGGGGTCGAGCCAGATGCGCGGCGGCACCTGGGTCATCGCCTCCAGCTCGATCTGCCCATGCACCGAGCGACCGTCGGCGTAGCACGCGGCCAAATGCGCAGGAGACTCGCACATGGGCAGCAGGTGCAGTTTCAACCCTAAGACGTCGCGGACCAGATCGATGGCCTGCAGCGGGCGCACGCAGAGTTGGTCCAGTGCCAGCATGATCAGGTTGCCCAGGCTGTGCCCGGAGAGCTCCCCCGCATCGACAAAGCGGTATTCCAGCAGCCGGCTCCCCAGCGTCGGTTGATCCACCACCTGGTTGATACAGTTGCGGATATCACCCCAGGCGATGCCCCCCGCCTGCTCCCTGATCCAACCGGTCGAGCCCCCGTTGTCCGTGGTGGCGACGACCCCCGTGAGGCGCCCCCCGAGAAAGCTCAGCGCACGCAGCGTCCGCCCCAGGCCAGTGCCGCCGCCGATCGCCACCACGCCGCCCAGGGCCGCGAGGCGCGGCAGGCACAGGGGCGCGGCAACGCGGGTCGGTTCGACTAAATCCGGCATGTGCCTGCGCCAAGGATCATGGGGGGCCCCTAAATGAACGCCAATCTAACTGTCTATTGTAGCCGTTGCCCGGACGCCGATGCGTTTGTACAAACCCGCTGCGGTGGCCGCGGTCATGCACTTGGCAATCCGGAGGACCAGGCACGCCCGCTGCGCACCTGAACCTGGCGCGGCCCGGCCTGATCCGCTCCGCGGGCCGGGCCGCGCCAGGTTCAGGCGCTCCGCTGCCACCTGCCGGACTTGCCTGGCTCACGACTCCTGAACTCGGGCACAACGCAAGCCCAGGCCGGCACTACGGCCGTCGGGCTGATGGCGTTCAGCGCTTCCTGGAGCCCACCGGTGCCGGAGAGGTCGGCGACCAGCGTTGAGCCGGAGTTCGTCGACGTTCCTGCG
>CAILVI010000196.1 GCA_903837595.1 uncultured Thiodictyon sp. | reverse complement strand
TATTCCGTCCAATTTATTATTATATGATACCGGTACTCATCCCATTGACATAAGTAATAGCGGTAATTTTTATGGTGGCATATATGCGCCGTCAGCTAGTGTGAGTTTGTCCAACTCTGCAACGATATACGGATACTGCATTCGGCTTGGGGGGTTGTTTTCTTATTTTCAATATCAAGCGCGGTGATCTCATGGTCGGTTGGAGACTCAACTCGTTGGCGGCTGTCGGGTATGCCAGTGATGCTAATGATTGCCATGGCTGGCTGGACGTTTACGCGGGCGCGGGTCCGCCAACAGATTCTCATGTATTGGGTTATTGGATTGTCATTCTTGTTTTTAGCCTATTATGTGCTTAGGTTTTTTTGATGCGCTTTAAATTGTTCAAAAATGAGTAACTGTTGATGCGACTCCTGATGATATCGCCTCAGTATTATCCGATCGTCGGAGGGTATGAGAGAGCAGCGCAGCGGCTATCCGAAGCATTGGTTTCACTGGGACACGAGGTGATTGTAATTTCTGAACGTCGACAGCATGACTGGCCGACAGCCGAAGTGCTGGACGGTGTGCAGGTGCGGCGACTCTGGTGTCTTTATCGCTCAGGATTGCATAGTTTGACATCACTTTTTAGCTTGGCGCTGTTCCTGCTGAGGAATGGCCGTCGCTTCGACGCCTGGCATGTGCACAAATACGGACTGCACGCGGCTCTCGCGTCCGCTCTTGGAATCCTGCTTGGGCGCCCGGTCGTCCTGAAACTGGCCAGTAGCGCCGGTCAGGGATTGCAAAGGGTGACTGCCGAAGGTCGGTTCGCAGTAATGACCGGATTCTTGCTCAGACATGTTAGCGCCGTGGTTGCCCTGACACGCGAGACAGCAGGCGAGGCGGCAGCCTTCGGTATTCCTGGCGAGCGTGTGCATACACTTGGAAATGGTATTGATTGCGCAAACTTTTCGCCGCAGGATGCGGCGGCGAAGGGCCGGATGAAACGGCTGCTGGGACTCGGTGAGGCGAACATCATCATATCCATCGGCCGATTATCTGAGGAAAAGAATCCGCACGGACTGCTGCATGCCTGGGAGATTGCGCGGGATTTGCTGTCTAGTGATTGGATACTCGTCCTGGTCGGCGACGGGCCGATGCGTATACGAGTCGAGTCGATCATACTGGATCGTTCGCTGACTGATCGCGTCCGTGTTGTCGGCCAACAGGAGAATATCGCGCAGTGGATGGGGGCTGGTGATATCTATGTCTTGAGTTCAACGAATGAGGGCTTGTCGAATACCTTGTTGGAGGCCATGGCCTGCGGTCTGCCGGTGGCCGCCACGCGCGTGTCTGGCGTTTCAGAATTGGTCGAGGAGTCCCGGGCCGGGCTTGCGGTTGACGTTGGCGACATGGATGCTCTGGGGCAGGCTCTGGTGCGATTGGGTTGCGATGCGTCCCTGTGTGCGCAAATGGGCTCCCGTGGGCGCCGGGTAGTCGAGGGACGCTACGCAATTGAGCCCGTGGCGGCGGCGCATGAGGCGCTTTATCGTCGCCTGATTGCGGATAGGGCTCGTTAGATGTGCGGAATCGCGGGTCAATTTCTCCATGGCGATGTGACCCCGGACTCCAAGGTTTTGGCGGGGATGGCAGAGGCACTGCGCTATCGTGGTCCGGATGACGAGGGCCTGTATCGCACGACTCACATTGGGCTGGTCCATCGTCGGCTCAGTATCAGGGATCTAAGCGATGCGGGCCATTGCCCCATGGCATCTCTGGATGGCTTGATGTATCTTGTGTTCAACGGCGAAATCTATAACTGGCGGGAGCTTCGGACTGAACTTGAGTCGGGTGGGGCGTTGTTTCAGAGTCAATCGGACACTGAGGTCATTCTACACGGATACCGGGTCTGGGGTAATGCCTTGTTTGGTCGTCTTCGCGGTATGTTCGCACTGGCCATTTGGGATGCCAGTCGACGATGCTTACTCTTGGCGCGTGATCGGGCTGGGGAGAAGCCGCTGTTTTACCGAACATCCTCGGAGGGATTAGTCTTCGCCTCCAGCTTAGAGGCACTGCGGCCGGGCGGGGTGCTCAATACTATAGACCCTGTCGGGGTGGTCTGCCATTTGGTGCATAGCTTCATTCCGGCAAGTCACACGGTCTGGCAGGGCGTGCAGGTTCTTCCTCCCGCGCATTATTTGGAAATCGAGTGCGGTCAATTGCCCGTGCTGACACGCTATTGGGAGTTCCCGCGCTCCGGGCCGCTCAAACGGTCACTACACGACTGCGAACAGACGGTTGAGGCTGCGCTTGACGACAGCGTGGCCCGTTGCCTGGATGCAGATGTTCCGGTCGGGGTGTTCTTGAGTGGAGGTGCAGACTCCTCGTTGATTGCCGCGCTGGCAGCACGTCACTGTCCGGGCATCCCCGCGTTCTCGCTGGGTTTTCGAGAGGCGCGGCACAATGAGTTGCCCTATGCGCGGCGGGTCGCCAAGCACCTTGGTCTGGAACATGTAACGTTTGATCTAAATGTTGAGGATGCCATCGAATGGTTGCCACATTTGGTCACCCAGTACGGTCAACCGTTCGGCGATAGTTCCTCGCTCCCGTCCTACGGTGTCGCGCGGTTGGCGCGACAGTCGGTCAAGGTGTGTCTCAGTGGCGACGGTGGCGATGAGTCGTTCGGCGGGTATTGGCGATTGCAGTCTGGGGTGTATGCCGCGCGATACGGTCGTTGGATGCCGCGGATCGTCCGCAAGCGGATTATTCCCAATGTGGCCAGTCGGTTAGGTGGTGTCGGCCGGCGTTGGTTGGCGGTGAATGCCCTGTCGTTGCAGGTTCCCGGGGTTTCTTATACCAATAGACAAAGTTGGTTTGAGCGGCTTGGCGACCTGGCCGGGCCGGCTTTGCTTCCGGCCTTGGCTGAGGACCTTGCGGGTCTACGCGTCGGGAAGACAGTCGATCGCCCCGAGGTCAGTCTGGTGCAGCGGTTGCTTTACGACGATTTTCAGGTGCAACTGCCCGACGCCTATCTGACCAAGGTGGATGTAGCCAGCATGGCGGCCTCACTTGAGGTTCGGGCACCGTTTCTCGACCAGCGGGTGCTTGAACTAGCCTGGAGCCTTCCGGATTCGACGAAATTGCACTGGGGGCGACGCAAGTGGTTGCTCAAGCGCATTGCGGCGCGACACGTACCGGCGGAGGTGGTTTATCGCCCCAAGATGGGTTTTGGCATGCCGTTGCCGCAATGGTTTCGCGGCGCCTTGGGGGAATATCTGGAAGTGCTGATGAGCGACAGCCTTGCCGTAGGCGCAGGTTGGATTCTTGCCGGGCCGGTACGGACTTGTCTGGCAGAGCATCGGGCCGGTCTGGATCATTCTACCCGGTTGTGGCTGATTTTATGGTTCGAGCTCTGGCTCAGGTTGGTTGAGCACCGAGCGGGTGCCGTGGATATGCTGGGGCGTGGCGGATGATGCGCGTCTTGATGTTCGTCCCCCAATACCCTTATCCAGTGTTGGGCGGACTGGAAAAGCAGGCGCATGAATTGTCTAAGGCGCTATTGGCGAAGGGTGTGGGGGTGCGGGTGGTGTCGGGCCGGGTGGTGCCGGGGCAGCCGGATGAAGGGTGCGTGGAAGGGGTGCCGGTGACGCGGATAGCGTGGTCGCGATTGCGATGGCTGCGCTTCCTGCGCTCACCCTGGGATGTGCTCCGGGTCCTATGGATACGGCGATTTGACTACGATGTGATTCACTTGCATCAATATAGCCCGGTGGGATTGTATGTCATCGTCCTAGCGAGACTGCTTGGGAAGCCGATACTGACGAAACTACCGAATGTCGGCGATGTTGGTTTGCCGGGCTTACGGCGCCGGCGTTTTGGCCGAATAGCGCTGAAAATCCTGCTGTCATCCGATGCGATCGTGGCTATGTCCCATGAGAGCATCCGCGAATTGGCCGAGGCTCACTATCCGGCCCGGCGGGTGCTGCGCACACCGAACGGTATCCGCTTTTCTTCGTTGGCAGTGCCCCATGGCCGGCCTGCGGGCGAGGCATGTCGGGTCGTGTTCGTTGGCCGCCTGTGCGCGCAAAAGGGGATTGATGTCCTCTTGGCAGCCTGGAAATGCCTGTGTTCAGCCAGCACCCGTCCGGTTGACCTATTGCTGTGGGGAGACGGGCCAGAGTTGCCCTCCCTGATAGCCCAATCGGATCGTCTTGGACTCAGGTCGAGCGTGCATTTTACCGGCCAGGTGGAGGGTGTCGCCGCACGATTGAGGGAGATGGATATCTTCGTGCTGCCGTCATATGCTGAGGGCAACTCGAACTCCCTGCTGGAAGCGATGGCGGCAGGCCTGCCGATCGTTGCAACCGCGGTCGGCGGTGCGGCGATGCAGGTCGGTGAGGAGGGCGCACCATTTCTGTGCCAACCGGGCGATGCGGCAGCTCTGGCGGCGGCCCTGCTGAGGCTGGTCCAAGACCCCGTGCTGCGCGCGTCGACCGGCGCAGCCATGCGGCGGCGAGCCGATGACCATTTCGATATCGACCGGGTGGCTGATTGCTATCTCCAGGCCTATCGGTGTCTGGCAGAGGGCCGCCGGGACGACGTTTGGACTTCGGCCCATCCAGTGTTGGGTCGGGCCGATTTCGGCGCGGCTCATTAATGTGTGGGTTCGCCGCATTGGTTTATGGGGCTCATGTAACGGGGGACGAGGCGCGCGATGCGGTGCGCCGAATGTGCGAACGGATGGCAGTGCGAGGGCCAGATGCGGAAGGGTTCTGGTTTGATCAGGGGGTCGCGCTCGGACATCGCCGCCTCGCGATTGTTGATCTCGATCCACGAGCGGGTCAGCCGATGCGCTCGGCCTGCGGGCGCTATATGATCGTGTTCAACGGGGAGATCTACAACTTCCTTACGCTCCGGGGAAATTTAGAGGCCCGAGGTGCCGTATTCCGCACGACGTCCGATACCGAGGTTCTCCTAGTCTTGTTCGCGATGGAAGGCGAGGCGATGCTGCCGAAGTTGCAGGGCATGTTCGCCTTCGTGATCTGGGACCGTCTGGCGCGGCGCGCCTTCGCCGCGCGAGACCCTTACGGCATTAAGCCGTTGTATGTGGCGAATGTGCCTGATGGCGTCCTGCTCGCGTCCCAGGTCAAGGCGCTGTTGGCGACTGGACTGGTTTCACGGGAGCCGAATTGGCGTGGTCGGGCGGGTTTCTGGATGCTCGGCAGCGTACCGGAACCCAATACTTGGTTCCGGGATATCCGCGTGCTGCCGGCCGGCCATTGCCTGTGGATCCAGGGCTGCAAGGTGGTTGCCTCGCGCTGCTGGCAGGATATTGGAGAAGCCTGGCGTCAGGTCGGCCAAGCGACTGTGGTTGGGGTGTCGGAGGTCCGCGAGCGGGTGCGTACCGCGTTGCGTGAGTCGGTTACACGGCATCTCGTTGCGGATGTGCCGGTCGGGGTATTCCTGTCGGGCGGGATCGACTCCGGCACGCTGGCGGGGTTGATGGTCGAGGTGGGCGCCCGTGAGCTGCAAGGTATCACGATCGCCTATGATGAATTCAAAGGGCGGCACGAGGACGAGGCCCCGGTTGCGGCTCGGATCGCGGCCCACTATGGAATCCGGCATTATATACGCCGCGTGACGCGGGATGAGTTTTTTCAGGATCTGCCACTAATTCTCGATGCCATGGACCAGCCGACCGTCGATGGTGTCAACGCCTGGTATGCCAGCAAGGCAGTCGCGGAGTTGGGGTTGAAGGTGGTGGTGTCGGGCGTTGGGGGCGACGAATTGTTTCTGGGGTACAGTATTTTTCGAAAACTTCCGCGGTTGGTGTCCGTTTGGCGTGCACTGTCGCGGGCGCCTGCGGCTATGTTTTTGGCAAGGCGTCTCGCTGAGACTCAGGCGCGGCGCACGGGCAATGGACGGTGGTCACATGCCGCGGACTGGCTGCGGAGTATCTCCGGTGCCTGGTGGCTGAGTCGCGGGCTTTACAGTCCGCAAGACCTTCCCGAGCTGATGGGTGTCGATGGGTCAGTGGAGGCGTTGCGGGACTTTGATGTGAACGATTGGGTTCGTTCGATGGTGGGAATAATCCCGCAGGATCGCTTTCTCGCCTTGGGACAGATCGAATCGATGACCTATCTGCGTAACCAGTTGCTGCGCGACAGCGACTGGGCCAGCATGGCGCATAGCGTTGAACTGCGCACGCCGCTGGTGGATGCCACGCTGCTTGGCACGCTCGCGCCAGTCCTCGCCCAGTTCCCGGCCTTTCGCAATAAGAGTCTGCTTTCCGGTGCACTTATCAAGCCCTTGCCGAGACGGTTGCTTGAACGCCAGAAGACGGGGTTTGGTGTGCCGGTGCAGCAATGGTTGCAGGCGGCCGGCCGGGCGGGCGGAGATGACGGCATGAGTCGTAGCTGGGCGCGAGAGTTGAGTACGCAAATTTATGAGCAGATTTGAATGACCGCCCGGACGCCAAGAATTGTACAAATCGTTCCGGTGATTGCCGACGAGGCGAGCGGACCATCGTATTCGGTGGCGCGACTGTGCGAGTCGTTGATACAGCAGGGGCAGGATGTCACTCTTGCGGCACTGGACTGGACAGCCGCGCCAGTGCCACGCTCTTATTTGCGGACGTTTCCGTTAGGGTTCGGGCCGCGACGGCTTGGACGGTCCCCGCGGATGCGGGAATGGCTTTTGAGGGAGGCGCAGGAAGGTAGCTTTGATATCATGCATAACCATAGTCTCTGGATGATGCCGAACGTCTATCCGGGGCAGGTTGCGAAGCAGGTGAACATTCCCTACGTCGTGTCGCCCCGTGGCACTTTATCGGCGTGGGCCATGGCCAATGGTTCTAGAGTAAAACGCCTGTTTTGGCCAACCGTTCAGCGCCCTTCGTTAGCGGCGACGACCTGTTTTCATATCACCGCCAAATCAGAATGCGCGGATATTCGTCGCTTTGGCTTTCGGCAACCAGTCTGTGTGATCCCGAACGGCGTCGATATTCGGCCATTGCTTGCTAAGGCGGACCACAATCATCGTACGCTGTTGTTTCTTGGTCGCATCCATCCGATTAAAGGGGTGGATATTCTGTTGCGTGCCTGGGGTGCTGTGATGCAGCGATACCCCGATTGGTGTCTCCGCATTGTGGGGCCGGATAACGACGGTTATCTACCGCGGATGAAAAGGCTCGCCACGGGCTTGGCGGTGGAGCGGGTTACGTTTAGTGGTCCGCTCTATGGTGATGCGAAGTGGCGGGCTTACGCGGATGCGGAGCTCTTTGTGCTGCCAACGCATACCGAAAATTTTGGCATGTCGGTGGCTGAGTCACTTGCGAGTGGCACGCCGGCGATCGTGACACATGGTGCCCCTTGGAGCGGTCTTGACGATCGTTATGCTGGTTGGTGGATCGAGCCGGGATGTGATTCCTTAGTCGCTTGTTTAGAAAGCGTTCTAGGTCGGTCAAAGGAAGATTTGACCGAGATGGGTCTGAGCGGTCGGGCTTGGATGCAGACGGATTTTTCTTGGACGGAGGTCGGGCGGCGAATGGCGGAAACCTATCGATGGATTCTGCAAAGCACCAACAAGCCATCGTGGGTAATCGAATAACTAGGTTTCTAATGATGAACGATAAACGCGACTCAGAAAAATTGCACGCTAAGTGCATTTCTTGCGCCTCGGTAATTCATTATTGGAATACCAAGCGGTGCGCTGGTCGAGACGCCGAGGGCTATCGTATTGACAGATGTGCTCATTGTGGACTCGCCTTCGTTAATCCGCGACCGTCTCAGGCATGGTTAGCCAATTGGTACAGTAAATCAGGTCATCACCCGAGTGCTGAGACAGTATCCGAATCGGTGACGTTTCAGTCAGTGATGGACCGGGAGGCTGCGGTGGCGGGCTCCACTCGCGATGCCAAGAGAAAAATGCACACGGTTCTCGAGTTGCTGAATGAGCATAGCCACTTGTCCTTGCTGGATGTTGGGTGTGGTTATGGTTTCTTTTCGAGGGAAGCTATGAATAATGGCTTTTCGGTGACCCCGATCGAGATAGCAAGCAGCGAGAGGAAAATTGCTACTGAGTTGCTGGGAAGTTCGCCTGTCGCGACTTCTTTTGAGG